>JACZQZ010000038.1:2314-21579 GCA_022545455.1 Pseudomonadota bacterium | reverse complement strand
ACGGTCTGCGGCGACACGCCCGCCTGGCTGGCGATTTCCCGGTTCGACCATTGGCGGCGCTCGGGGTCGCGGAGGAATCCCATGACGTACCGGCGCTTGTCCGCATTGGAACGGCGAAGCGGCGCGGACCCGCCCGCGCTGGTCTTGGCGGCGAGCCGATCCAGATCGGAGAGAAGCGCATCGATAAGCGGCGCGTTCGCCTCCGGGTCGTAAGAGATCTCTATTTCATGCCGCTGGCGCAGGAACTTCAGGCGGCACTTGAGATCGGCGAAACCGGCGGCGGGCAGCTCCGAGAGCAGCAGCCTTTCGATGACCCGCCGTCTGGCCCCCATGGCCGGCCCAAGGGTCGCGCCGGGGTTGCGCTCGTCGATGGCCATGGCCTTGTCCTCGATGAAGCGGTACTCGGCCCACGCCTGCTCGAGCGTCGCCGGCAGGGGATACGCGTCGGCGGCGGCCGCTTCCAGGGCCTTCTCATCGGTGTCCTCGCAGGCCTTGTTCACCAGGCGCTCGAAGCGGCTGGACCCGCCGGTCCCGTCCCCGCCATAAGGCGGGACACCGGCGCCGCCGGCGCCTTTCGCCCGCGGGTCGTCCGCTGCCTCTTTTTCGGTTCGGGTATCCCGCGTGCCGCCCTGGGCGCCGACGCGGCCGGGCCCATGCTCCGGGATTTCCACCCGGGTCGGTTTTTCCATGGCATCCCCCCAAGTCTATTTTTGTCAGTTATATCCCCCAGGGTGAGGCCCATCAACCCTCACCGCCTTTGACTGCCAAAAATTGTCAGAGTCACTCGTGGAAAATGGGTGGCGCCGATGGCCGGGGAAGACCCGGACGGGCGCATCGGCCGGCTCCCCTACCCGCCAATCGCGGGCCGGGCCCATTGCCGGGCGGCGCGTCGGATGCGGCGCCCGTTACCGCCACGGCGGTCCGGCGGGGCCAATCCGTCTATTTCCCTTCCAGGGTTTTGACGAAGGCGATGATGTCCTCGATGTTCTCCGGGGTAACGGTGAACTTGGCGACGAACGCCGGAATTTCCGTGCGCCTGGGTACGCCGGGCACCTCGACGAATACCGGGTGCGGGGCGCGCCGGTAAAACGTCTGCAGGCGCTCCACGTAATCCGACAGTTTGGTGAGAAACCTGAACGACGGGGTACTGTCGATGCCGGCGAAAGGGTCGTCGCCGACCACATGGCATCGAATGCAGTGCTTGTTCGCCAGTTCCCTACCCTTTTGGGGGTCGCCCTGGGCCTGTGCGGGGGGCGCGAGAACGAACGGGCCGACGGCCAGGGCGATGGCAAGAGTCAGGCGTCTCATGGTCCAAGCCTACCACGTTTGCCCGCCGATGTGGCGGCCATGGGTGGCCATCGGGCGTCGCCCGGCGGATCTGGACCGTTTCCTGGCGGTGAACAAGGATTGGGGATACGCGGCTCGTAAACCGAAGACGGGACCGAGACGCCTACAAAACGGACCCGGCCCCGCGGTAACGGATACAGGCCACTAGGGGTGGTCCGGAGAAATTGACGACGAAGATAGACAGCGCCGTCGCGCGCTGGAAAAATTGGTCGGAGCGGCGGGATTCGAACCCGCGACCCCTACACCCCCAGTGTAGTGCGCTACCAAGCTGCGCCACGCTCCGCCACGGTGCACCGGACGGGGTCCGGCGCCGGGCGCGATTATACGCGCCCCATGATCGGCGCGCAATATTGGGTCAGGTGCGCTCAGTCCTTGGGAGCGGCGCGCAACAGGTCGCGCAGTTCCTCCAGTTCTCCGAGCATGTCCGCGAGTTCCGCTTGCTGGCGTTTGTCGAGGACGATTCCCTCCCGCTGGCTGTCGTCGTCGTTGCCGGGCGTCTTGCCGTCGTTTCGCCGCAACAGTTTCTGCACGCCCCTGATCGTGTAGCCGTCGTCGTAAAGGAGGTCGCGGATGCGGCGCAGGAGAAGCAGGTCCTCGGGGCGGTAATAGCGCCGCCCGCCGCCGCGCTTCAGCGGCCGGATGTGGGGGAACTTGGTCTCCCAGAACCGCAACACGTGCTGGGGAAGCTCGAGTTCCCCGGCGGCCTCGCTGATGGTTCGGAATGCTTCCGCCGACTTCCCCCCCCGGAGGGATAGATTTTTTTTCTCAACCGCTTCGGTCATGATCAGGAGGTCATCCCGGGCCGCCTTTTGTCGTTGACTCGGTTTTTCAGTACCTGGGAGGGACGGAAAACCAGGACCTTGCGCGGCAGGATCGGCACCTCTTCGCCGGTTTTGGGGTTGCGCCCGATCCTCTGGCCTTTCTGGCGCACCGAGAAGGTGCCGAAGGATGAGATCTTCACCGTCTCCCCCCGCACCAGCGCATCCGATACCTGGGACAGGACCGCTTCCAGCAACTCCGCCGATTCATTCCTCGAGAGACCGACTTCCTGATACACGGCCTCGCCGAGCTGTGCGCGGGTGATGGTTACTCCCGCCATGCCGTCCTGCCCCCCCAAGCCTAATCACCGCAATTTATTATTAGCACGTAAAATCCTATCGTTACGCGGGAACGGCGTCAATATCACAGAGACCGCTTATCGCGGAACGCGTGAGCGCCCCCCGCCCCGCCCTCTACCAGCGAACCAGGCCCGCGGCCCAGGTGAGACCGCCGCCCATGGCCTCCATCAAGATCAGATGTCCCGACTGTATGCGGCCGTCGCGCACCGCCTCGTCAAGGGCCAGCGGGATGGAGGCGGCCGAGGTGTTGGCGTGGCGATCGATGGTTATGACGACGCGTTCTTCGGGCAGACCCAGCCGGCGCGCCGTGCCGGTGAGGATGCGCTTGTTCGCCTGGTGGGGTACCAACCAGTCGATGTCGGCCCGGGTCAGGCCGTTGGCCTCCACCGCCTCGTCGACGATGGCGGCCAGATTGATCACGGCGTGGCGGAATACCTCTCGCCCCGCCATGCGCAAATGGCCGACCGTTTTCGTGGAGGACGGCCCGCCGTCCACGTACAGGATGTCGCACAGGGTGCCGTCGGAATGCAGGTGGGTGGACAGTATGCCCGGCGCGTTGTTTGGCGCCCCTTCCCGGTGGCCGCCGTCGGCGCGCACGACCACGGCGCCGGCCCCGTCGCCGAACAATACGCAGGTGGACCGGTCCGTCCAGTCGAGGATGCAGGAAAAAACCTCGGCGCCGATGAGCAACACCGTGCGCGCCTGGCCCGCCTTGATGAAATTGTCGGCGATGGCGAGCCCGTAAACAAAACCCGAGCACACGGCCTGGAGGTCGAACGCGGCACCGTTGCGCATGCCCAGCATGGCCTGGATCTTGGTGGCGGTGGCCGGAAAGGTGTTGTCGGGCGTGGAGGTCGCCACCAGGACGAGATCGATGTCCTGCGCCTTCATGTCGGCGTGTTGCAAGGCCTTCTCGGCCGCCTTGAAACCAAGGTCTGAGGTCTTCTCGCCTTCGGCGACGATATGGCGTTGGCGGATGCCCGTGCGCGTCACGATCCACTCGTCGGACGTGTCCACCATGGTCGCCAGTTCGGCGTTGGTGAGGATCCGTTCGGGCAGATAGGAGCCGCACCCAATGATCCGCGCGCGTACGGTCATCAGCCGGCGGCCGCCCTCCGCGGGGTCCGCTGAGCGGTGCTGAGATGCGCCAGGTCTCGCTTGATTCCCTCGTTGAAACCGTGGGCGACCATCTCCACCGCGATGCGGATGGCGTTGGCGAAACCGAGCGCGTCCGTGCCGCCGTGGCTCTTCACGCAGATCCCGTCCAGGCCCAGCAACACGGCCCCATTGTAGCGGCGCGGATCGACGCGCATGCGGAACGTGTTCAGCGCCGACCGGGCGAGCAGGCCCCCCAGGCGTGCCAGGGGCGAGGCCGACAATGCCTCTTTCAGGAAGTGACCGAACAGCATGGCCGTGCCTTCGGCGGTCTTCAGCGCGATATTGCCGGTGAAGCCGTCGGTGACGACGACGTCGACGGTGCCGGCGCCGATGTCGTCTCCCTCGACGAAACCGTAAAAGCTGATGGGCAGGTCGGTCCTCTGCAGGGTGGCGGCGGCGTTCTTGACGGCCTCGTTGCCCTTGAGGCCCTCCGCGCCGACGTTGAGAATGCCGATCGACGGCTGCTCCAGGCCCAGGACGTTGCGCGCGAAGACCTCGCCCATGACGGCGAACTGCACCAGGTTGTCGGCGTCGCATTCCACGTTCGCGCCGAGGTCGAGCATGACGCTCTCGCCGCGCCGGGTCGGAAAATAGGTGGCGATGGCGGGGCGGTCGATGCCGGGCAGCATCTTGAGGGCGAACATGGCCATGGCCATCAGCGCCCCGGTGTTGCCGGCGGAAACCAACCCCGCCGCCTCGCCCGCGCGGACGGCACCGATGGCGAGGCCCATGCTCGAATTGCGCCCGGTGCGCAGGGCCACGGACGGCTTTTCGTGGTTGCTGACCACGCTGTCGGTGTGGCGCACCTGGGATACGCCTTTTACGCGGGGGAAGCGGTCCAGCAGCGGCGCCAGGCGCCCTTCGTCGCCAAAGAGCAGGAAGTCCACCTGGGGAAGCCGGGCAAGGGCGATGTCAACCCCTTCCACGACCATTTGCGGGGCGCTGTCACCACCCATGGCGTCCAGGGATAGAGTCAATCGCGTTGACACGTGAGGGTATCCTCGTTGCCTGTGCCAAAAGACGTCAGGCTGCGTCGACCGATTCCATGACCGCGCGGCCCTTGTATTGGCCGCAATAGGGGCAGATGTGGTGTGGGCGCTTCAAGTCGCCGCAATTTGGGCATTCCTCGTACACCGCCGATTTAAGCCTGTCGTGCGCGCGGCGCATGTTGCGGCGCGACTTGGAAACCTTTTTCTTCGGGACAGCCATTTGGCGATACTTTCGATCGGATGCGGCCTGTGCGCGGGCGGGTGCTTACATAAACATAAATGCGGGTCGGGGCAAGCCGCTTGGGCATTTCCCTTGGCGTCCACAGGGACTATTCCGGCTTCTCCTTCAGCCGGGCCAGTACCGCAAAGGGGCCGGCGTCCCCGGTGTCGTCGTCGCCGACGCTTTTGGAACCGTTGGAAAAGCCGTCGAAAGCGGCCCCCGGGGCGCGCGGAAAGGGGTCCAACTCCAGGGCCAGTTGCTCGGCGACCGCCTCTCCCACGTCGACCGCGCCGTGGGTGAAGGGCTCGGGAGACTCCTCGGTGTCCGCGTCGGTGATCAGGCCGCCCGCCTCCTCCGGGGCGTCGGCGCCGTACAGGCGCTCGAACGACCCCTCCACGCGTGTCATCACGGGTTCCAGGGTGACCACGCAGGCCTGGGTAACCTTCGCCGCCAGGGTGCCGTGAACACGGACAAGGCCACCGTCCACGGGCGTCAGGCCGACCTTGGCCGTCAGGCTGTCCAGGGCGAGCAGGCCGAAACGCCTGGCCAGGGCGGCCCGTTCGTCGGCGTCGGCCTCGATGTCGATGACGGTTTCGCCGTCCTCCAGGCTTTCCACGGCTACGACATGGGAAAACTCGGGCGCCGGGCGCTGCGTCATGCCTTGTCCTCCCCCTGCCCTGGCCCCTGCCCTGGCCCGGGGGCCGGTCCGAAACCGACGTCGCCCGCCATCATCCGGTCGAGACCCAGGGCGTCGAGCGCCGCCGCTTCGCGCCGCATGTACCCGACGAGGACGGCCACGTCCCCGTTCCGCGGGTTGGTCTTGCGGAACAGGTTGCGCCTGAGGGCGTCGGCCAGCGTCGCGTCTTCGGCGGCCAGACCGGCTTCGTACGCCGCGAGGCGGCCGTAGAACGCCTTGGCCATGGTTTTGATCCGCTTGGCCACGCCCAGATCCCCGACCCCCATCTGGCGCAGGTTCTGATCCATGTCGGCAAACATGACGTCGAACAGGGCCTGGGCCAAATCCGCCGTCTGGGCGTGGTCCCGCTTGAGCCGGCGCAACAGGAGAAACGCATGCATGGCGATCATGTCGAAACGCCCGTCCACGGTGTCGGGCACGCCGCAATGGCGATAGAATCCAGGCCGGCGCGCCTGCTCCACCACTATAATATAGAGTGTATGCGCGGTTTCCTTCACGCGGGACCGGCGGAACAGACCGGGGATCTTCATCGGCCGGTCCGGGCTGTCACGGTGCCCCGGATTCCCGCAAGGATTGACAAGCGGCGCCGGCGGGTCCAATTTTTGCTGTCATCCATTGTCTTGCCGTTTAACTCTTGCCGTTTAACAAGGGGTTGTCGCCGAACCTGCGCAACGGGGTTTAAGAAAAAATGCCCAGGATTGATTTATCAAGATCTCTTTTGCGGTACCTTGGCATGGCCGCCGTCGCTCTTGCCGTTGTCGCCTGCTCGCCCCGCATAGACAGCCGGGGCAACCTTCCCGATCCGGATAAGCTGGCGGAGATCAAGCCCGGCAAACACTCCCGCAATGATGTGGCCGAACTCCTTGGGTCGCCGTCCAGCATCGCCGTGTTCGATCAGGAGACGTGGTATTACATCTCCAAGCGGACAGAGGCGTTGGCGTTTTTCGAACCCAAGGTCGCCGAACGCCAGGTGGTCATCGTCCACTTCGACAAAAAGGGCGTGGTGACCGGCGTCGAGACCCTGGGCTTGGAACAGGGCCGTGCCGTCGAGCCGGTGGAACGGAAAACCCCCACTGCGGGCGCCGAATTAACCATCATGCAGCAGCTCCTGGGCAATATGGGGCGCTTCAACAAGCGTAAGGAGTAACTCCGAAAGTCGAAACGCCCCGGCCGTTTTGACTTGCGAGGTCCGCGACCGCGGGCCGCCACCCCGCGGCTCTCACGCGAGGATGGCGAGGAGCAGGATGGCGACAATGTTGATGATCTTGATCATCGGGTTGATGGCGGGTCCGGCGGTGTCCTTGTAAGGATCGCCGACGGTGTCGCCGGTGACCGCCGCCTTGTGGGCATCGGAGCCCTTGCCGCCCAGGTTGCCGTCCTCGATGAACTTCTTCGCGTTGTCCCAGGCGCCGCCGCCCGAGGTCATGGAGATGGCCACGAACAGCCCGGTGACGATGGTGCCGAGAAGCATCGCGCCGAGCGCCGAAAACGCCTCCGCCTGGCCGGCGATCAGCAAAATGGCGAAATACATCACTACCGGAGCCAGCACCGGAAGCATGGACGGAACGATCATTTCCTTGATCGCCGTCTTGGTCAGCATGTCCACGCAGGTGGCGTAGTCGGGTTTCGCCGTGCCTTCCATGAGGCCGTCGATTTCCTTGAACTGGCGGCGAATTTCTATCACCAGCTGGCCGCCGGCGCGGCCCACGGCCATCATGCCCATGGAGGCGAAGAGGAAGGGCAGCAGGCCGCCGACGAAGAGGCCGATGACGACGAACGGGTCCTGAAGGCGGAACGATACCTCGATATCAGGGAAGTAGTGGCCGAGTTCCTCGGTATAGACGGCGAACAGCACCAACGCCGCAAGACCGGCGGAGCCGATGGCGTAGCCCTTGGTCACCGCCTTGGTGGTGTTGCCGACGGCGTCGAGCGCGTCGGTGATCTTGCGCACGTCGTCCGGCAGGCCCGCCATCTCGGCGATGCCTCCCGCGTTGTCGGTGACCGGGCCGAAGGCGTCCAGGGCGACGACGATGCCGGCAAGGGCGAGCATGGTAGTGGCGGCGATGGCCAGGCCGAACAGGCCGGCGCTCATGAACGAGACGATGATCCCGGCGCAAATCACCAGCACCGGCGCCGCCGTCGCCTCCATGGAGACCGCCAGGCCCTGGATGATATTGGTGGCGTCGCCGGTGGTGGAGGCGCTGGCGATGCTCTGCACCGGGCGGTGGTCGGTGCCCGTATAGTATTCGGTGATCCAGACGATCAGGCCGGTGACCGTCAGGCCAGCGAGGGCGCAAACCATCAACTGCGCCCCGGTAATGACGCGTTTGCCTGTGTCGAACGGCGTATCGAAGCCCAACATCCAGCCGATGACGCCGGCGATCAGCACGGCCGAGATCAGGGCGCTGGCGATGAGGCCCTTGTACAGCGCTCCCATGATGTTCTTGCCGGGGCCGAGGCGCACGAAGAATGTCGCCGCGACCGAGGCCACGATGCAGACCCCGCCGATGGCGAGCGGCAGTTCCATCATGATGCCCTGGGCCGGGCCGGAGAAGAAAATGGCTCCCAGCAACATGGTCGCCACCACCGTCACCGCATAGGTCTCGAAAAGGTCGGCGGCCATGCCGGCGCAGTCGCCCACATTGTCGCCCACGTTGTCGGCGATGACGCCGGGGTTGCGGGGATCGTCCTCGGGAATGCCGGCCTCGATCTTGCCGACCAGATCGGCGCCCACGTCGGCGCCCTTGGTGAAGATGCCGCCGCCGAGACGGGCGAAAATGGAGATCAGCGAAGCGCCGAAGCCGAGCGCCACCAGGGCCTCGAGCAAATGGCGCATCCCTTCCGCGCTGCTTGTGTCGGTCATGCCGCGGAGGATCACGTAGTAAACGGTCACCCCCAGCAGCGCCAGCCCGACGACCAGCATGCCGGTCACCGCGCCCGACTTGAACGCGAGCCCGAGGGCGGTATCAAGGCTACGGGTGCGGGCCGCCTCGGCGGTGCGCACGTTGGCCCGGACCGAGACGTTCATGCCGATGTAGCCGGCGGCGCCGGACAGGATGGCGCCGACGAAATAGCCGATGGCGACGGCGAGTCCGAGGCGCAGTCCGAGAAGCACGCCGATGACCGCGCCGACCAGGGCGATAGCCGTGTATTGGCGGTTCAAATACGCCCGCGCCCCTTCCTGAATGGCGGCGGCGATTTCCTGCATGGCTTCCGTCCCCGCCGGTGCCGCCAGCACCGAGCGGATCGCGTAGACACCATAGGCTGGTGCGAGGAGGCCACAGGCGATAACAAAGATGGACACGTTCGACATGCTTGCTAAATCCTCATGCGGCCGGCATGTCCCTCCGCAGTCCACTGGCCGCGCTCAAACTATGGCCGATGAATACCCGGGAAACGCCGATTTTCTGTACGGCCTGAAAAACCGGGGCGAAAATGCCAGAACCGTTTGCATAAAGCAACCGGGCTTCCCGGCGACCGCGGGTTGCGGCCGTTCGCCCTCAGCGGCTGGGGTTTTCCAACACCGCCTGGACGAGGACGCTCTTGATGACACCGGGCCCCGCCACTTTGTCGCCGACCATTTGCAGCCGATCCTTGATCAAGGCCAGGTCCAGGCGCTCCTTTTTCCTCAGGTGGCGCGGGATAAAGCCATAGAGGTCGCGCAGGAACGCATCGTTGAGGCGGGGCAACAGGCGGGCGATCTCGGATGCGTTCTCCAGGTTGGTGGCTTCCAGCTTGAGCTGGATCTGGACCGTGGCCGCCACTTTTTCCCCTTGGAAAATGGGAATGACCAGCACATCCATGGTGACGAAATGGAGCGGTTCATCGGGCGTCGTCCCCGTGGCCTCGACTTCCGCCGGGTCGCCGAACGGGCCGATGCCGAGCCATTTCAGCACGCTGATGGTGGCTCCGGCGAGCATCAGCATGATCGCGACCGCAATGACGAGCTTTTTCACCGCTCAATGCTCTCCGTCATCGGTCCCGCAGTATCACGGTTGCGGGACCTATGGAAAGTATCGGGTCGAGGGTTGCGGCGTTCAACTCCGGAAATGACGGTACCCGTTTTCAACCAGTTCGATCCGGCGGCCGTTTTCGTCGATGACGCGGACACCGTCGCCTTTGGTTTCGTCGATCCGCCCGATCGCCGTCAGCGGCAGGTCCAGTTCCCGGGACAGCCCGGCCAGGGTGTCGGCGGATTCCGGCGGTGCGGTGAAGAGAAGTTCATAATCGTCGCCTCCGGCAAGCACGGTTGTCATGCGCTCCGCATCCGCCTCGAGGACGGCCCGGCCCGCCGGCGACAAGGGAATGCGCGCCGCTTCCACCGTGGCCCCTGTGCCCGAGGCGGCGCAGATGTGGCCCAGGTCCGCCACCAGCCCGTCGGATATGTCCGCCGCGCTGTGGGCCAGGCCGCTCAGGCGCTGTCCCAGTGCGACGCGGGGTTGCGGGCGCAGGTAACGCTCACCGAGGGCTTCGCGCAGCTCCGGGGCAAGCCCGGGCAACTCGCCCCGCAGCGCCGCCAGGCCGAGGGCGGCATCGCCAATGGTGCCGGAGACGTAGACCGCGTCGCCGGGCCGTGCCCCCGAGCGCCGCAGTTCGCGCCCCTCGGCCACGGTTCCCAGGGCACAGAGCGTGAGGGTCAATGGTCCCGGAGTCGCCACCGTATCGCCGCCGATCAGGGTGACCTGGAAAGACGCCTGATCCGCCGCCAGGGCCTGGGCGAAGCGCTCCAGCCAGCCGTCTTCCACGTTCTCGGGCAGGGCCGCCGAAAGGGTGTAGGCCAGCGGTTTGGCGCCCATGGCCGCGAGGTCGGACAGGTTCACCCTGAGCAGCTTGGCGGCCACGGTGCCCGCCGGGTTTTCCGGCAGGAAGTGGACGCCGGCGACCATGGTGTCGGTGGTCACCACCAGGCGGCGGCCGGGCTCGAGCGCCAGCACGGCGGCGTCGTCGGTAAGCGCGAAAGCGCCGGGCTCGGCGGCGGAAAGCGGAGCGAAGTGACGGGCGATGAGCTCGAACTCACGGTTCTTGCGTTGTCTGCCCACCCTTGGTCTCCTCCATTTCCCGGGGCCGCAGGGTGCGGGCCAGGCGGTCGAGAACGCCGTTGACAAGGCCGGTTTCGGCGCCGGCGAAGAAGGCATGGGCCACCTCCAGGTACTCGTTGATGACGACCCGGGGCGGAATGTCGCCGCGCACCAGCAGTTCATACGTGCCGGCCCTGAGGATGGCCCTCAGCACCACCTCCAGGCGTTCCAGGGGCCACTTCGCCGACAACGCGGGTCCGATCATCCCGTCCAGTTCCTCGCGGCGGGCGGCGACGCCGCGCACCAGGTCGGCCAACAGCGCGCCGTCGGGCTCGGCCAGGTCCGCCGCCGCGCCGTCCTCATCGTTCACCTTCCAGCGATCCTGGAGAAAGGCGCCGAGGATGGGATCGGCGGCCGCTCCCGCCATGTCCATCTCGTAGAGGGCCTGGACCGCGGCCAGCCGGGCGGCGCTGCGTCGGCGGCCGGCGGATGCCCTTCCCTTCCCGCCCCCGGCGGTCTTCACGCCGGCATTCATTGGACCACGAGACGAAGCGTTTTCTTGAGGTCCATCATCTTGAGACACGTCCTCGCCGTGGTGGCGCCCTTGTTCGCCTGATCCACGGCGGCCCGGGCCCAGGCCTGCTCGTGTGTATCGCAGGTGAGGATGCCAAAACCGAGGGCCACGGTGTAGGTCACCGACAGGTCCATGAGCGCCCGGCTGGCCTCTCGGCAAATGTGTTCGTAGTGGTCGGTCTCGCCGCGGATGACGCAGCCGAGCGCGATGAAGCCCGCGTAGCGCGCCGATCCCGAGCCAAGCTCCATGGAGCGCAGCGCGAAGCGCACGCCCGCGGGTACCTCGAAGGCCCCGGGTACGGGAAGGCGTTCATAGGACACGCCCTCCTGGTCGAGGACCGCCGTGGCGCCCTTCGCCAGTTCGTCCGCGATGTCCTTGTAGAACCGGCCTTCGACGATGAGCACTTGGGACCGCGCGTTCATTCTTCAATCCTTTGGTGCCGGAATGGGCCGCCGCTCGACGACGCTCAGACCGTAGCCCTCGAGGCCGATGATGGTGCGCTTGGTGTTGGACAACAAGATCATCTCGCTGACACCGAGATCGAGCAAAATCTGGGCCCCGACGCCGTAATCGCGCAGCTCTCCGCCCGGCGGCCCGTCCTTGCCCGGCCCGCCGCGCAGCCGGTCGGACAGGCTGGTCCGGCGCGGTTCGCGGATGAGCACGACAACGCCGCGTCCTTCCTCGTCGACCATGCGCATGGCCTGATGGAGGTCCTTGGCCTTGCCCGAACCGGTGTCGCCGAGCACGTCATCGAGGACGTTCAGGGCGTGCATGCGCACGACCACCGGACCGTCCGCCGACAGGTCGCCTTTGACCAGGGCGATGTGCTCGGCGTACGCCGTCCGGTTGACGTACAAGAACATCTTGAACGCGCCACCGTAAACGCTGTTCAGGGTCGTTTCCAGGATGCGTTCGACAATGCGGTCATGGCGCAGCCGGTAGGCGATGAGATTGGCGATGGTGGCGATCTTGAGGCCGTGGGAGCGGGCGAACGAGACCAGGTCCGGCAGGCGGGCCATGGTGCCGTCTTCGTTCATGATCTCGCAAATCACCCCGGAAGGGTTGAGCCCCGCCAGGCGGGCGATGTCCACCGCCGCTTCGGTGTGGCCCGTGCGCACCAGCACGCCGCCGTCGCGCGCCTCCAGGGGAAACACATGGCCGGGGCAGACAATGTCCTCCTGCCCCTTGGTCGGGTCGATGGCGCAGGCGATGGTGCGCGCCCGGTCGGACGCCGATATGCCGGTGGTCACCCCCTCGCGCGCTTCGATGGACACGGTGAAGGCGGTTTGATGGCGCGAGGTGTTTTCGCGGGCCATCAACGGCAGACCCAGTTGGCGGACGCGCTCCGCGGTCAGAGAAAGACAGATCAGGCCGCGGCCGTGCTTGGCCATGAAGTTGATGGAGTCGGGCGTCGCCATCTGCGCGGGCACGATCAGGTCTCCTTCATTCTCGCGCGTCTCGTCGTCGACGAGAATGAACATCCGGCCGTTGCGGGCGTCCTCGATGATATCCTCGATGGACGCCAAGTGCTGGCGGTGGGCCACGGCTATTCCTTTCCCAGGAGCCGCGCAACATACCGCGCCACCATGTCGATTTCCAGATTCACCGCACGGCCCGCCTCGAGTGCGCCGAGGGTGGTCACGGCGCGGGTGTGGGGGATGACGGTGACGGCGAAACGGTCCTCGACGATCTCGTTGACGGTCAGGGAGACTCCGTCGACGGCCACCGATCCCTTGGCGGCGATATAGCGCATCAGGTGGTCCGGCGCCGCGATGGCGAGCCCGAGCGACTCCCCGTCCGGCACCACCTCGGCGACCCGGGCCACGCCGTCCACATGGCCGAGCACCATGTGGCCGCCCAACGGGTCGCCGGCCTTGAGGGCCTGCTCGAGATTGACCGGGGTGCCCGCCTCCCAGCCGCCGAGGGTGGTTCTGGAGAGCGTCTCCGCCGTGGCCGACGTGGCGAACCAGCCGGCGCCCTTGTCGATCACCGTCATGCAGACGCCGCCACAGCAAATGGAGGCGCCGACGGCGATGGCGTCGGTATCGTACCGGGTGGTGAATTCGATGCGCTTGTCCCCGTCGCCCCCGATGGCGCGCACGTGGCCCATGTCGGTAATCAATCCGGTGAACATGATTTCGCCTCAAGTTTCGCGGCAATAGGTCTCCACCATGTCCGGCCCCGCCTCGACCACGGTGGAGCGCGCGAACGCCGGGGCATCGGACAGCGCGTCGACGCCGAAGGCGGCGGCGGCCGGAACGCCGTCGCCGCCGAAGAGAAGCGGGGCCCGGAACCAGGCCAGCCGGTCGACGAGGTCGGCGCCCAGCAGTTCCGCCGCCAGCACGCCGCCGCCCTCGACAAGGACGCGGGTCAGGCCCCGGGATGCAAGCTCGCCGGCTATCCAGCGCACCGACGGGCGGCCCCGGGCATCCGCGTCCGCCTCGATCACCGTAACCCCCCGCTCCGCGAATGCGTCGCGCCTGTCGGTGTTGGCGCCCTTCGCCGTGATCAGCCAGGTCGGCGTTTGGCGCGCCGTTTCCACGAGCCGGCTGGTGAGGGGCAGGCGCATGCGGCTGTCGGCCACGATGCGCACCGGCGAGCGGTCCTCCAGGCCGGGCAGGCGGCAGGTGAGCACGGGGTCGTCGGCGAGCGCCGTGCCGATGCCGATCATCACCGCGTCGTGGTCGGCGCGCAGGCGGTGGGCCCAGGCCCGGGCCGCCGCGCCGGTGATCCACCGGCTGTCGCCCCCGTGGGTGGCGATGCGCCCATCCAGGGTCGTCGCCGTCTTGAGGGTGAACAGCGGGCGGCCCTCCTTGATGCGCAGGAAAAACCCGGCGTTGACCTCGCCGGCCTCCGCCGCGCAGACACCGTCGGTGACGGCGACGCCGGCGTCGCGAAGCCGGGCCATTCCCTGGCCCGAAACCTTGGGATCGGGGTCTTCCAGGGCGATCACGGCGCCGACGATCCCCGCCGCGGCAAGGGCCTCGCAACAGGGCGGCGTCTGGCCGTGGTGGGCACAGGGCTCGAGGGTGACATAGGCGGTGGCGCCCGCGGCCCCGTCGCCGGCGCGGCGCAGGGCCTCGGTTTCGGCGTGGGGGCGGCCGCCCGGCTGGGTCCAGCCGCGCCCCACCACGCGGCCGTCGCGCACCAGCACGCAACCGACGGCCGGATTGGGCCACACGGCGCCCAGCCCACGCCGCGCCAGGGTCAGGGCTGCGCCCATGTGATGGATGTCGTTGGCGTCAGCCGTCGTCGCCACCCAGTTTTCCCACGAAGTCCTCGAAGTCCTTGGCCTCGCGGAAGTTGCGATAGACCGAAGCGAAGCGCACGTAGGCCACCTGGTCCAGGTCGGCCAGGTAGTCCATCACCATCTCGCCGACCACCTTGGTCGGAATCTCGCTCTCGCCGAGGGTCTCCAGGCGCCGCTGGATGCTGTTGACGATGCGTTCGATGCGGTCGTCTTCCACCGGCCGCTTGCGCAACGCGATCCTCAGCGAGCGCATCAATTTCTCGCGGTCGAACAGGACCTTCTCGCCGTCCTTCTTGATGACGGAAAGCTCGCGCAGCTGGACCCGCTCGAAGGTGGTGAAACGGGATCCGCACTCGGGACAGTAGCGGCGCCGCCGGATGGTGGCGTTCTCCTCCGTCGGACGCGAGTCTTTGACCTGGGTGTCACCGTGGCCGCAAAACGGACAGCGCATGTTTTTTGGTCCTCCCCCTCCCCGATTGTCGTCCGGTCACGCGTTCGGATAGACCGGAAACCGCCGGCACAAGTCCGCGACTTTTTCCCGCGCCGTGCCTTCGGCGGCGCTGTTGTCGCCGGGATTGGCGGCAAGGTGCTCCAGCACGTCGCTGATCGCCTGGCCGACCTGGCGGAATTCGCCCGGCCCGAAGCCACGCGTGGTTCCCGCGGGCGTTCCCAAGCGGATGCCCGAGGTGACCGTCGGCTTTTCCGGGTCGAACGGAACGCCGTTCTTGTTGCACGTGATGTGGGCGCGCTCCAGGCTGGCCTCGGCGGCCCTGCCGGTCAGCGCCTTGGGTCTCAGATCGACCAGCAACAAGTGGGTGTCCGTGCCCCCCGACACGATATCGAAGCCGCGCTCCACAAGAATCGAGGCGAGGACCTTGGCGTTCTCCACCGTGGTCTTGGCGTACGACTGGAACTCCGGACGCAGGGCCTCGCCGAAGGCCACCGCCTTGGCCGCGATCACGTGCATCAACGGGCCGCCCTGGAGGCCCGGGAAAACGGCGGAATCCATCTTCCTGGCGATCTCGGGATCGTTGGTGAGGATCAAGCCGCCCCGCGGCCCGCGCAGGGTCTTGTGCGTCGTGCTGGTGACCACGTGGGCGTGGGGCAGCGGGCTGGGATGAACGCCGGCGCACACCAGGCCGGCGATGTGGGCCATGTCCACCATCAGGTACGCCCCCACGGCGTCGGCGATGGCGCGGAACCGTTCGAAATCGAGGATCCGCGGGTAGGCCGAGCCGCCGGCGATGATCAGCCTCGGCCGGTGTTCCCCGGCCAGGCGTTCGACCTCGTCATAGTCGATCAGGCCGTCCTCACCGCCGACGCCGTACTGGACGGCGTTGAACCACCGGCCCGATTGCGACGGCGGCGCGCCGTGGGTCAGATGTCCACCGGCGGCGAGGGACAAGCCCATGATCGTGTCGCCGGGCCGCAGCAGCGCCATCAATACCGCCCCGTTGGCCTGGGCGCCGGAATGGGGCTGGACGTTGGCGAATGCGCAGTCGAACAATGTCTTCACCCGCTCGATGGCCAGGGATTCGGCCGCGTCCACGAACCCGCACCCGCCGTAATAGCGGTGCCCGGGATAGCCTTCGGCATATTTGTTGGTCATCACCCCGCCCTGGGCATCGAGGACGGCGCGTGAAACGATGTTTTCCGAGGCGATCAGCTCGATATGGTCCTGCTGGCGTCGCAGCTCGCCCTGGATGGCGGCGTGGACATCGGGGTCGCTGTCGGCCAGCGGCTCGCTGAAGAACCGGTCATGGATTTCGGAGGAATTTTCGGCATCGGCGGCAAACATCAACGGTGGTCCTTCTTATGAATCATTGGGGATGGGACAGTTTTTCGACGCGGCGGGCGTGGCGGCCGCCTTCGAATTCGGTTTCCAGGAACACCCGCAGGCAATTGCGCGCCGTATCGGCGGCCATCGTCCGCCCGCCGAAACAGATGACGTTGGCGTCGTTGTGCCGGCGCGCCAGTCGCGCATCTTCGACGTCACGGGTCAACGCGGCACGGATTTCCGGGGTGCGGTTGGCGGCGATGCTGACACCGATGCCGCTTCCGCAGATCAATACCCCCCGCTCCGCCCTGCCGTCCTTCACGGCGGCGGCCAGGGCATAGCCGAAGTCCGGATAATCGACCGACTCGGGGCTGTCGGTGCCAAGGTCCAGTACGCTGAAACCCTGCTCCGTGAGGTCATTTTTGAGCACGGACTTGAGCTCCAGCCCGGCGTGATCACTGGCGATGGCGATGGTGTTCCGTGGCATGACGCGTGCGTTTTTTGGTGAACCGAACGGACCCGCTAAATATCCTGCTAGATACCATATATCGAATTGCCATACCAGCCTGCCACAAGTTATCGCGTCGGTCCCGCGGCCGGCGTTCCATCGGGGCGAGACCGGCAATAGCACGGTATCGCTAAACATAGCCCGGCCCTTGGGCAAATGTAGCGTCTGCCGGGCGCCTTTGCACGACCCTCCTGCCGGGGAAACGGGAAAAGTGATCGTATGGGTGCAATTTAGCTGATACAGGCCACCAGCAACACGACCTCGAGATCGCCGGCCGGGGTCATGCGGACAAACAGCGGATTCTCCCAAAGCGCCGCTACGGTGCCGAGCCCGACCAAGGAACCAAGGGCGACCGCAAAGCCCTTCAAGGTGCGGGATAAACCCAGGCTCGGTGTCATGGCTCGGAGGATAGCGCTTTCGTGGTAAATTTCTTTAATTGCCTTTTCCCGCGGTCAACTCCGGTTGAGGCGGTAGCTTTCGCCCGTCCGCCGCTGTCAGGTGAGCGCAGGACCGACAGGCTCAGACAACAATGGGAAGGGCTTGCGAGGCGGTGTTGCGCCCTCACATTTGGTTTTGCGCCGGAAAATATAAACGGCGGATCCCAACTCTGGCGGTAATACTAATCTACTAAGTGCCTTTTCTTCTTCGAAGGTAAAGGCGGATTGACGTTGGTAATCGTTCCAATTCCCGGCCGCAAATTGGTGACGGCTACCGATGACGATATAGATCTGAACGCCGCGGGTTTTGAAGACCCGGCGTTCAAAGTCGTTGCCGGCAGGAGGCCAGGAGCAGATTACCACCTCGGGTGCGTACACTTTTAAAGCCTCTCGCGCATCGCGCTTGACGACCGAGTCGGGATAGTGCACGGCGTACTTCCAGCTGCAGTCGTCCGTTGCGGTTATCCGGACGCCATGATTTTTCAGGAATCGCGTCAATGTCCCATCGCCCGCGGCGATCTCAAGGCAAGACCTGGACCCTATCAGCACGGCCAACTTTTCGATAAGTTGCCGGGAATAGAAGCAATAAATCCCCTTCGGTTCCGCCAGGGGCATGAGCCGCTCTTTCTGCCAGACAAGTGGCCACAACAAGCGAAACCAAAACAGCGATACCGGCTTACGTTCCAACTCTCGCGCGAACAGAAGCCCCTTGATGATGTACCCATTCAACCAGTTGAATCTAACGACACCTTCCTTGATCCCTGAGGCGGCGATCAAGCCGTAATTCTTGATAGCCATTCGAGCCATGCGATTGCGAATGTATTGCGACAGCGCGGGATCTAATGCTTTTCCGGCTCTTGGTGTTCTTCGGGCAGGCTTAGGTAATGTCTTTGCAGAATTCGAAGAGCGATACAGGCGCTTTGGCGGTTGTTCTTCCGACCTTCTCCGCTCGTAAGCGGCCGAAATATCCCGCTGCACGATCGCCCACTCCTCTGGGTATTTTTCGCAAAGCTCACTGAGTGTGGGCATCGTTTTCAGCCACTTCCGGACCTTCTTGGGATTATTTTTAGCTGACATTTCTGAGATAACCGTCAAATCGACTCCGACAGTACCCAACCTTCACCGTCATCGGAATAGTTTCATCTCCGCAGCCGTTTGACAGCCGGATTTTGGTGATTTGACCGTCCTATCGCGGCATGGAATATCGGGTTCACTTGGGAAATAGGGATTTATACAGTACGGAAGGTGATTCCTGGACATCGGCGCCTGAAAATTGCCCGCCAGTCAATATTACTGACCATGTCGCCGTGTTTAAGAATCAAATACTGAGCGGTTTCTGGTTTTAAATTGACAGAGTAATCCCTTCATGCGTTAGATAAAACAATATGTAACGTAAACTTGTGCGAGGCGTCGACCGATGAAAGAAAGTGTTCCAGAGAAAGTCTCCCGCGATGATATGTTGCGCATGGCGGTCGACGTGGTCGCCGCCTACGTCAGCAACAATAAAATGCCGACGGGCGGGGTGCCCGAGGTCATAAGCACCGTCTTCGAGTCGTTGAGCGCCGCGGATGCCGCGGCCGCCGGGGGCAGGACAGAGCCACAGAAGCCCGCGGTTCCCATCCGCCGCTCGGTGACGCCGGATTTCATCATCTGCCTGGAAGACGGCAAGAAGCTGAAGATGCTCAAGCGCCACCTGCGCACCGCTTTCAACCTGACGCCCGAGCAATACCGCGCCAAGTGGAACCTGTTGCCCGATTATCCCATGGTCGCCCCCAACTATGCCAAGAAGCGCTCGGAATTCGCCAAGAAGATCGGGCTCGGCCGCAAGACCACGCGGAAGGGCAAGGTCAAGATCAAGGTCAAGAGTAAGGGCAAGGGCAAGGGGCGGCGCAAATAACCTCGGCGACCCGGTGCCGCGGTTTTGTTTTTGCGGGGTTATCTCTCTTCAAATCGTGCATGGCCGATTGTAAGCCGCTAGGGGCTTATACGGCGGACCGGGCAACAACCCTGCCGGCTCGCTCTCCATGAACGCCGTTGTTGGCCTCAGCGCCCGGCGTGGTCTGCGGAGGGGGGAGATACCGGCCACCCCTTGATCACGCATCAGGCGAACGCGCGCGTTGGAGGTGGGCCTTCGTCACCCGCCCTGCGGCCTCCTGGTCCCGCGCCCATGCC
>JACZQZ010000038.1:0-2305 GCA_022545455.1 Pseudomonadota bacterium | reverse complement strand
CGGAAGGGAAAGGTCACGGTCAAGGGCAAGGGCACGGTCAAGGGCACGGTCAAGCGTAAAAGCAAGGGGCGGCGCAAATAACCTCGGCGGCCCGGTGTCGTGAAGAATAGCCGCGTTCCGCCGTTGCGGGGCGCGGTTTCGTTTCCGCCGTTGCGGAGCGGACGAAAAAAGGCCCGGCGTATGCCGGGCCTGAATTTTCAACGTGTGAGCGGGCTTTACTTGACGTAATCGTACGTGCCTCCGCTCCATTCGTAGAAGACGTAGCCCGGGGCGGTCACGTCGCCCGTCTTGTCAAATCCGATCTTGCCGAGCACGGTTTCGAACTGGTTGGACCTGAGGACGGCGATCAACTTGTCCGTGTTCGTGGTGCCGGCCTTTTTCACCGCCTGGGCCCAGACCTGGATGGCGCCATAGGTGTATAGCGTGTACCCCTCGGGCTTGTAGCCCGCCTTGAGGAAGCGGTCGACCACCGGCTTCGCCACCGGGTTCTTGCGGGGGTCGGGGCTGAAGGTCATCAGGGTCCCCTCGCCGGCCTTCCCGGTGATGTCCCAGAACTCGTTGGTGACCAGGGCATCGCCCGACACCAGTTGCACGCCGTAGCCCTGCGCGCGGGCCTGGCGGATCATCAGCCCGGCCTCGGTGTGATACCCGCCCAGATAGAAGACATCGATGCCCGCCTTCTTCATCTTGCTGATGATCGCCGAGTAGTCCTTTTCGCCGGCCGTGTACGCCTCGTACATGGCGTCCTTCACGCCGCGCTTTCTGAGCTGCTTCCTGGTCTCGTCGGCCAGGCCCTTGCCGTAGGCCGTCTTGTCGTGAAGGATGGCGATCTTCTTGCCGCCGAACTTGTCGGCGAGGTAATTCCCGGCCACCTCGCCCTGCTGGTCGTCACGGCCACAGACGCGGAACACGTTGGGGCCGCCTTCCTCGGTCAGCTTCGGGTTGGTTGAGGCCGGAGAAATCTGCAGGATGCCTTCCTCGGTGTAGACCTTCGATGCCGGGATCGACGAGCCCGAGCAGAAATGCCCGGCCACGAACACCACGCCATCGCTGACCGCCTTGTTGGCGACGGCGACGGCCTGTTTGGGGTCGCACGCATCGTCCATGATGAGGAGCTTGAGCTTTTGGCCAAGGACGCCGCCGGCGGCGTTGATGTCCTTCACCACCATTTCGGCGCCGCGCCTGAACTGCTCGCCGAAGGACGCGTACTGGCCGGTCATGGGACCGGTCGTGGCGATGGTGATTTCGGCCTTGGCCGGGGTTAAACCCGCCGCCATGACGGCGGCCGCCATCCGGCCCAGAAAGCCACGACGTGGTGTTGATCCGTTCAGTGTCATCAAGTCGTCTCCTGCGACACACGTGTCGCTCCAAAAGACTCCACGAGCATGAGCTCGTCCAGTCACCTGAGCTTCGCCACACCTAGCGCCGGTAGCTGCTGACCGCCGGCAACCGGGCACCGGTGCCGCCCGGCGCCGGCTCCTCGGTGAGTAATTCTCGGAGGACCGTCTCGTCCTCGATGACCTCAACCGCCTCACGGGCGCGCCTCGAGTCGTCGAACTCCGGCTGTCCCAGCAGGTGGCGCAGGCCGTCGACGTAGGGGTGCCCATCCGCATCGTCGCCCGCGTGAACGCGCGCGGGGAGCTGGCAGGCCTGCCCTTCGAGCGCGAGGTCGAGCAGTTCATCCAGTTCCGGTTGACGGAGCTGGAACTGGCGTTCGATCCCGTCAACAGCCAGCTCGAGCTCAGCGGGAGCGGCAGCGTCGTGCGCGCGGTGACCGTGCCCCGGACCCTGACGGTTCCCGTCGTCTCGATGACGATTCCCTACTCCCAGCTTCCCTTCATCGCCGCCGGAGTGAGCGCCTTTTGCGTCTTTGCGTACCTCCCGGCACGATTGCGGGCCTACCTTGTTCCGCTTCTGCTCGTCGGCCCGTTCCTCTTCCGGGAAACGGGTGCGCTCCTCATCATCCCGATGGTTCTCGTCGTGCTCGGCGAGCGCCAACGTCGAAGGTGGTCCACTCTGCTCGCGGTCGTGCTTGGCTCGGTCCTGATGCTATACGGACTCCTGGAGTGGCAGCTGGCCTCGGGGAAGGCCTCGCTGAGCTCGGGCCAGAACGCGGAGGCGGGCCAGTCGACCGCGGCTGCGAAGCCGTCGAACAGCTCGTGCCAGTCCGGCATGTTTCCGAACGACGCCGCGTGCCAGGCCGGGATGTGCTCAGGATGCTCGAGCACCTCGAACATGTGGTAGCACTTGACGAAGCCAAGCCTCTCGAGCGCCAACTTGAGCGACAACGTGCGGGCCGCCGTCT
>JACZQZ010000004.1 GCA_022545455.1 Pseudomonadota bacterium | reverse complement strand
GACGCGAAGGACCGCTGCCCTTCCCAGGTGTCGGGAGCCTAAAGAGGCGCGGCGATGTCCGCTTTACCCCCGAAAGCGGACCTTTTTCAACACTGGCGATTACGTCTGCTAATGACCCAAAGCGGACGTTCCTTGGGTCATGAGATCGGGAACTGACCAATCAGGAGAAAAGCCAATAGTCCACTGCCCAAGCCCCAAAGTATCCGGCGTCCGAGGCCAAAGAAGATCAGCAACCCGACGGCAGCGCCGCCAAGTCGGGAAATCAATGGTGCATCCGCAAGCACGCCCGAAGGGATAAAAAGAATTTTCGCCATGATCCCGGCGGCAATGGCGAACGCGACGCAACCGACCCAGCGAAACAGAGGCGAATCCTGTTCCATGTGTCCGGCGCCGACGACGCCCAGGGCGCGAAGCGCGAAGGTGCCCATGAGGCCAAGCATCAGGAGGGCAAGGGGATCGGTTACGGTCATGGCTTTCTCCTCCATTCGATCACGGCGAAGGCAAGGGTGCCGGCGACGAACCCTCCGAGAACGACTCCCCAGTCGGCAGACCAAAGATGCAAAACCGGCACGAAGATGCAGCCGAGGATGGCTGCGCCCAGCATCATGGAATCGCGTGTCCGTCCGGTGAGGAGGAGGAGATATAGCGGCGTCACGAATATCAGTGCCCTGACACCTTGCTCCGGAAGCTGGCTTGCCAGAGTGTGCCCGATGGTCGTCCCTAGGGCGCCGAGAATAAGCGTACCCAGACAGAAACCCTCGAAGTAGCGGCCTAGCCTGTGCCTGTCTTTGATACGTCCTGCGGCATCTGTTAGCTGCACAAACCCGGTCACGGAGTTGATCTGTGCCAGCCAGAAATGCCGGATCGTGATGCCCGGCTTGTCGCGCAGTAGCGGTATGGATGCGAGTGTCAGTGGCAACATTCGCAGATTGGCGATTGTGACAGCGATGATCAGCGTCCACCCCAAGACGCCTTCGGCAGAGAGTTCGACGAATGCCACTTGGCCCGGCATACTCCACAGTCCTGCCATGAGAACGAGGGACCGCCAAAGTGTCTCACCCGCCTCACCGGCGATAGAACCGAACCCAGCCATAGCAGCAAATACGCCCCAACCAGGGGCGACGACGCAGTCCTTAAAACCTACCGCGAAGGCAGATATATCCGGCTTTTCCAATTGAAAATCTGGGAAACGCTTAACCCAGCCTATGTAAAAAAACAAAGGCGGATTATTCCATACCCTGCGCCCCGGCCAAAGGAGAGACTGAAATGCATTTTCGGCGGCGGTCCAAATGTCCGCTTCTGGCTATTAGCGGACCTTACCGTCCCTAAAAATTAGAGTCCGCTTTGTCCCTGAAAGCGGACCTAAGTTGGGCACAGCGCCTATCAATTGGCGAGCATGTCCAATGCAGCCCGGCGGTCTCCCGGCTTCAATCTAAGAAACAGCGTGCGGGCTTTCTTGATGTCTTGTTCGGAACCGCTCTCGGCAGCCGCCTTGAGAGCAACCGTAGTCAAATGATCCGGCCCACAGATGAAAGCCAAAGCTTTAGCCAAGCGCCCCATGGCGGCATGGTCGATCTTTGTCTCTTCCACTTGGGAATCCCCCAAGCATCAGCCTGTTTCGTCGCGTCGATCTGTATCAGGCATGGTAGCACTAGCAACTCAACTCGGCCATTGACTGGTCCAGTTGCCATGTTAAACGAAAAGGGCCTTGAGGGAAGGTTTGATCCGGCTTGAACCCTTATGTCCGCTTATGGCTAATAGCGGACATCGTGCCGCCTAGTAATTTACGTCCGCTTTGCCCCCAATAGCGGACATTGGCGTGCGTACTGAACAAAGAACGCTTGGAAGTCCGACCCTAGTGATTGAGGGGACACCTTAACTTAATTCCCAATGTCCCCTTAATTCCCGTGTTCATCCGTGTTCGACCGCGACCGTTCGCCTTTCCACGGCAATG
Organism: Pseudomonadota bacterium; assembly: GCA_022545455.1. Taxonomy (GTDB): domain Bacteria; phylum Pseudomonadota; class Alphaproteobacteria; order Rhodospirillales; family 2-02-FULL-58-16; genus JACZQZ01. Next base: position 49,200 of record JACZQZ010000004.1, on the reverse strand, counting down.
ATCCTCCGCTTGAAACGCATGTGATCGTTTGACACGGATGAACACGGACGGACGCGGATAAACAACGGCCCCGGGTCGCCGGAACACGACGGCACGTGGCGATGCGAGGTGCCCCCGGCTATCCTGCAATCCCGTAAAACGCCGAGAAATTCAAATTTTTTCCGCGGCGGTGAACCTGTTGGTGAATGTGGAGGTCACTGGGCCCGCCGTTCCTCCGGGCTCCGCCGGTCCGATTGCACGCGCCTGTCCGGAACGCCGCGCCGTTCCCCCTGGAAGCGCTTTTCCACGTCCGTCCACGCCGGCGATGCCGCCGTCGATTGCCGCCTGTCCACCCCCGACCTGATTTCCAGGCCCAGCCGTCTGTCCGGGGTCGACCGTCTTTCCCGGCCCCAACGCCGTCCGACTTCGGCGCGCCGGTCCCCGCCGGCCCGTCTGTCCTCGCCGGCTTGTGGCGCCTCGTCCTGCCGCCGCTCCTGGTAACCCCTTTTGTCTCTCACCATCGGGGATTCCTCCCGGATTTCGGTGTAAACGGTTTCCAGGTTCTTCAATAAAGGATACAACTTTTCACAAGCCGAACACACGTATGTTTTGGGGCCGCAATCGTCGCCCACGTCGATTGCAGCCCCCGTGGTGTCCAAAGGCGCGGTGACAGGGAACCAAGGTGTCCGGGCAAATGAAGGAAGGGTCCCCTGCGGGCCACGACCAATCCTCCGGTCAGCCCCAGCTTCGCGACGTCTCCGACGAGGCGCTGAGCCGTATTCTCGCCTTTCATCGGAAGTGGCTGGAATCGGAAGGCAAGGAAAGCACCAGGGCCAACCTGACCCGCGCCAGGCTGCGCAAGGCCGACCTCCGTGTCGCCAAACTGCGCGAAGCCGACATGCGCCGGGCCTACCTGCGCGTCGCCAGACTCCAGGGAGCCGACCTGCGCGCCGCCAAACTCCAGGAGGCCGACCTGCGCCTCGCCACGCTCCAGGGGGCCGACCTGCGCGGTGCCAATTTGCAGAAGGCCGACCTGCGCGTCGCCCAATTGCAAAAGGCCGACATGCGCAAGGCCGACCTGGGGGACGCCAATCTCATCCAGGCCGATCTCCGGGAAGCCAACCTGCAGGAGGCCGTGCTCGTGCGCGCCAACCTCCAGGGCGCCGACCTGCGCGGCGCCAATCTGCAGAAGGCCGACCTGGGCGGCGCCAGTCTGCGCGCGGCGGACCTGCGCAAGGCGGATTTCCACGAGGCCAAACTGGTCCGGGCCGACCTTCGGGGGGCGAAACTCCAGAAGGCTTTCCTGCTTGGCGCCGACCTACACGAAGCCAACATGCACGCCGCCGATCTGGACCAGGCGGATCTGCGCGTCGCCAATCTCCAGGGTGCCGACCTGGGCGCCGCCAACCTCCGCAAGGCCGACCTCAGGGTGGCCAAGCTTCCGGCCGCCGACCTGGCCGGCGCCAACCTCCAGGGCGCCTTGCTGCGCGCCGCCAACCTGGAGAAAGCCGACCTTGGGGGGGCCAAGCTCCACGGCGCCAATCTCCAGGGCGCCGATCTGCGCGGCGCCAACCTGCAGGGGGCCTTCCTTCAGGGGGCCGACCTGTGGGGCGCCTACGTCCAGGACGCCAACCTGTGGGGAGTGCACCTTCAGGGGGCCAACCTGCGCAAGGCGGTTTTCCAGGGTGCCAACCTCATCCAGGCCGATCTCCACGGCGCCAACCTTCAGGGCACGGACCTGCGCGTGGCCAGACTCCAGGGCGCACGTCTCTGCGTCACCCAGCTCCAGGGGGCCAACATGCGTGCCGCGAAACTGCAGAGAGCCGACCTTACCGACGCCAAGCTCCAGGGGGCGAACCTGAGGGGCGCCAACCTGCAGGGCGCCAATCTCAAGGGCGCCAACCTGCAGGGCGCCAACCTCAAGGGCGCCGACCTTCGCGAGGCCGTCCTGCACGGCGCCGACTTGCGGGACGCCAAGAACCTGACCCAGGTCCAGCTTGACAAGGCGTCCATGGACCGCGCCACCCGGCTGCCCGACGGCCTGACCCTCGATCCGGGCCCGGAATAGGCCCGAAGGCCGGAACCACCGGGTTGTTTCGACTTGAGAAGCCCATGACCGCGGGCCGCCCGCCGCGCCCGGTGGCGGTGCATCCGAATATCGCACCCTCCCACGGCGCAAATCCGCTTGACATATCGCGGTTGCCCCTCATTTCTAATGGTGACCAAAATGGTCATGATTATGGGTGGGAGGCCGGTTTCGTGAGGTTGAGCACCAGGGGACGGTATGCGGTGATGGCAATGGCGGACTTGGCCGGCCATGGCGGCGGCTTGCCCAAGGCGCTGGCGGACATCGCGCAGCGCCAGGTGATCTCTCTGTCGTACCTTGAGCAGATTTTCGCGCAGTTGAGGCGAAACGGTCTGGTCAAGAGCGTGCGCGGCCCGGGTGGCGGATACCTTCTCGCCCGCCCGCCCGCCGAAACGGCCATAGCCGACATCATGATGGCGGTGAACGAGCCGGCCCGCAAACCGCGCCCGGTTGCGGCTCGCCCCGGCGCGGGCGCCGGCTCCGTGACGGAGTACCTTTGGGAAGAGGTCGACAACCGGATATACTTGTTTCTGAACTCCGTGACCCTGGCGGACGTCTGCGAAAAGCGCGTTCTCGGGCTTAGCGGGATGATGCACCAGAAGGCCGCCGATGCGCCGGCGGCCCATTTGCCGGTTGGGAATCCCGGAGTGGGCGGCGGCGTGGAGCATAAGCCGCGGGCGCGGGCACGGAGATGAGGGCTGCGATCGTTCCGGGCGCCCCCTTGGCCCCGGTTGACGGTCGCCGGACCGATTGGGAAAGGACAGTGGTTCCATGATCAGATTGAGCAGGATGGCGGATTACAGCGTCGTTCTGATGACCTATCTGGCAAGCCATGCCGAGCGCCCGCGAAGCGCCCTCGATCTGACATGTGCCAGCGGGTTGCCGGGACCGACCGTGGGCAAGCTGTTGAACATGCTGGCGCGGGCGGGTCTGCTGACCTCCTATCGCGGCGTCGGCGGAGGATACGCGCTCACCCGCACCCCCGGGGACATCTCGGTGGCCGAGGTCATCCACGCCGTGGACGGGCCGATCGCGTTGACCGAATGCATCCACGATGCGTCCGGCGAATGCGATCTCGAGGCGTCGTGTCCGGCCCGCGGCAGTTGGCAGGTGATCAACGATGTGGTGAGGAGGGCGCTGAGCAGCGTTTCCCTTGCCGACGTGGTCATCGCCGCGCCCTTTGCCAACCAAGGCGGAGCGTTTGCCGCCATGGGCAATACCGCAGAGCTTTCGGTGAAGGGAAACTGACATGGCCGTGGGTTCCGATACCGCCAAGACCATCGAGTCCGCGACCGGCGGGGACTACAAGTACGGTTTCGTCACCGAAATCGACATGGACTTTGCGCCGCGCGGCCTCAACGAGGACATCGTCCGCTTCATCTCGGCGAAAAAGAGCGAGCCCGATTGGTTGCTCGAGTGGCGGCTGAAGTCCTATCGCCGCTGGCTCACCATGACGGAGCCCAGGTGGGCGCGGGTCCGGTACGCCACCATCGACTATCAGGACGCGTACTACTACGCGGCGCCGAAGCCCAAGGAGCTGCTGAACAGCCTGGACGAGGTCGATCCCGAATTGTTGCGCACCTATGAAAAGCTCGGCATTCCCCTCGATGAGCAGAAACAACTCGCCGGTGTGGCGGTGGACGCCGTCTTCGACAGCGTTTCGGTGGCCACCACCTACAAGGAGAAGCTTGCCGAGGAGGGGATCGTCTTTTGCTCCTTCTCCGAAGCCGTACAGACCCACCCCGAACTGGTGCGCAGGTACCTGGGCTCGGTTGTTCCGTATTCGGACAACTTTTACGCCACGCTGAATTCGGCGGTCTTCAGCGACGGCAGTTTCGTCTATATCCCCCGGGGCGTGCGCTGCCCCATGGAACTGTCCACGTACTTCCGCATAAACGCCGAGAACACCGGGCAGTTCGAACGCACGCTGATCATCGCCGATGCGGGCAGCTACGTCAGCTACCTGGAAGGCTGCACGGCCCCCATGCGCGATGAGAACCAGCTCCACGCGGCGGTGGTGGAGCTCGTCGCGCTCGACGACGCCCAGATCAAATACTCGACGGTCCAGAACTGGTATCCCGGCGACAAGGACGGCAAGGGCGGCATTTTCAATTTCGTCACCAAGCGCGGCGCCTGCCGGGGCGTGAACTCGAAGATCTCGTGGACGCAGATCGAGACCGGCTCGGCGATCACCTGGAAGTACCCGAGCTGTATCCTCCAGGGCGACAACTCGGTGGGCGAGTTCTACTCGGTCGCCGTCACCAACAACCATCAGCAGGCCGATACGGGCACCAAGATGATCCATATCGGCAAGAACACCCGCAGCACGATCATCACCAAGGGCATTTCCGCCGGCAAGGGCCAGAACACCTACAGGGGCCAGGTGAAAATCCTGCCGGGGGCGGCGGGGGCGCGCAATTATACCCAGTGCGACGCCCTGCTCATCGGCGACGAGTGCGGCGGCCACACCATTCCCTACATCGAGGTCCGCAACCCCACCGCCCACGTGGAACACGAGGCGACCACGTCGAAGATCAGCGACGACCAGCTGTTCTATTGCATGCAGCGCGGCCTGTCGGCGGAGGACGCCATATCGATGATCGTCAACGGGTTCTGCAAACAGGTTCTCATGGAACTGCCCATGGAATTCGCGGTCGAGGCGCAGAAGCTCCTGGATATCAGCCTCGAAGGCAGTGTCGGGTGAGCCCCGGCACCGAAACGGAGACACCGGACGTGGCAAAAAAGACACCCTTGCTGGAGATAAAAGACCTGCACGTGAAGGTCGAGGGCAAGAACATCCTCTGCGGCATCGATCTCACGGTCAAGGCGGGAGAGGTGCACGCGGTCATGGGCCCCAACGGGTCGGGCAAGAGCACGCTGGCGCATGTGCTGGCCGGCCGTGAAGGGTACGAGGTGATCAAGGGCGGCGTCCGCTTCGCGGGAAGCGATCTTCTTGACATGGCGCCCGAGGAACGGGCCCGCGAAGGCTTGTTTCTGGCCTTCCAGTATCCGGTCGAGATACCGGGCGTGGGCGGCATGAACTTCCTCAAATCGGCCTTGAACGTGGTGCGCAAGCATCGCGGGCTGCCGGAACTCGACGCCATGGATTTCCTCACCCTGGCGCGCGAGAAGATGCGGCTTCTCGAGATCGACGAGAAGCTCATCCAGCGCGCCGTGAATGTCGGCTTCTCGGGCGGCGAGAAGAAGCGCAACGAGGTCTTCCAGATGGCGATGCTCGAACCCAAGCTGGCGGTGCTGGACGAGACCGATTCGGGGCTCGATATCGACGCCCTCAAGACCGTCGCCAACGGCGTCAATTCCATGCGCAGCCCCGACCGGGCGATCATCCTCATCACCCATTACCAGCGCCTGCTCGATTACGTGGTCCCCGACAAGGTGCACGTCCTGGCGCACGGCCGCATCGCCAAGTCCGGCGGCAGGAAATTGGCGCTGGAACTGGAAAAGAAGGGCTATGGGGCGTTCGGCCAGTCCGATGCGAGCGTCGCCGCCTGACCCGTCCCCTTAGCTTTGCAAACCATGAGGCCGTCCCGTCAATGAGACGCGAACATCCATTAAGCGCGCCGTATGTCGCCCAGTTTACCGAGGCGCGGGCAACTTTGCCCGGGCACGGCCTTGCGTGGCTGAGCGGCCTGCGCGACAAGGCGATCGAGCGCTTCTCGTCCCTGGATTTCCCGACGCCCAAGGTGGAGGAATGGAAATTCACCAACCTGGCGCCGCTGACGAAAACGGTCTTCGGCCCCGGTCCCGCAAAGGCCGACGAGGATGCCGGGGACGCGGTTCAGGGATTTCTCATGGAGGAGACGCCCTGTCATCTCCTGGTCTTCGTGGACGGCCGCTACCGGCCGCGGCTTTCGGCCCTTGGCGATCTGCCGGCGGGGGCCGAGGTCACCACCCTTGCCGCCGCCCTCAAAGCCCGTCCGGACATGCTGGAAAGCCACCTGAGCGGCGGCACGGACATCGGCGAAAAACCGTTCGTGGCGCTCAACACCGCCTTCATGGCCGACGGCGCGGTGCTCACCCTCGAGCCCGGCGTCGCCCTGGAGCGGCCGGTTCATTTCCTGTACATGGCGAGCGCGCACGAGGCGCCGGTGGTCACCCACCCGCGCACCCTCGTCCTCGCCGGCCGGGGAAGCGCGGCGACGGTGCTAGAAAGCTATATCGGGACGGGGTCCCAGACGTACTGGACCAATGCGGTAACCGACGTGGTGGTGGACGAGGGCGCCGCCCTCAAGCACTACCGGCTTCAGGCCGAAGGCGCCAAGGCCTTTCACATCGCCGCCACCGAGGTCCGCCTGGCCAGGGACAGCAGGTACGAGAGTTTCGTCCTTGCGGTGGGCGGGCGTCTGGCGCGCAACGAGATCGCGGCGGCGCTCAACGGCACGAACATCGACTGCCGTCTCAGCGGCGCCTATCTGGCGCGCGACCGGCAGCACATCGACAACACAACGTTTATCGATCACGCGCAGCCGGAAAGCCACAGCCGCCAAGTGTACAAGGGCGTGCTCGACGGCAAGGCCCATGCCGTGTTCCAGGGCAAGATCGTCGTCCGCCCCCAGGCCCAGAAGACCGACGCCCACCAGCTCAACAAGAACCTGCTCCTGTCCGAGACCTCCCGCGTCGACACCAAGCCCGAGCTGGAGATCCACGCCGACGACGTGAAATGCTCCCACGGCGCCAGCGTCGGCGAGCTCGACGCCGAGGCGCTGTTTTATATGCGGGCGCGCGGCATCGACGCCCGGCACGCCCGCAACCTGCTGATCGAAGCCTTCGTCGGCGAGACCTTCGAGCACATCTCGTTCCCGCCGGTGCGGGCCCATCTCGAGCGCATGGCGTCGTCGTGGCTGCCGTCGCGCCACCAAGGCGGCGCGCCATGACCACGGCCGCCGGCATACGCCGCCAAGTGCAGCGGGATTCGGACCACCTGGCGTTCGACGTGCGACGGGTGCGCGAGGATTTCCCCATCCTCAAACAGCGGGTCAACGGCCGGCCCCTGGTCTTTCTCGACAGCGCCGCCAGCGCCCAGAAGCCGCGCGCCGTGATCCGCGCCGTCCAGCGGTGCTATGAACGGGAGTACGCCAACATCCACCGCGGCGTGTACTTCCTGAGCGAACGGGCCACCGAGCTGTTCGAAGGGGCGCGGGCCAAGGTCCAGCGCTTCCTGGGCGCCCGCGAGGCGCGCGAGATCGTCTTCGTGCGCGGCGCCACCGAGGCCATCAATCTGGTCGCCCAGACCTACGGGCGCAAATTCCTCAACCGCGCCGACGAGGTGGTGATCTCCACGTTGGAGCATCATTCCAACATCGTGCCGTGGCAGATGCTGCGCGACGAAAAGGGCCTGACCCTGCGCATCATCCCCATCGACGATTCGGGCGCCCTGCTGATGGAGGAGTACGAGAAGCTTCTCGGCACGCGGACCAAGCTGGTCGCCGTCACCCATTGTTCGAACGCGCTGGGCACCATTACCCCGGTCAAGGAGATCATCCGCCTCGCCCACGAGAAGGGAATTCCCGTGCTCGTCGACGGCTGCCAGGCGGTTCCCCACATGCCGGTGGACGTGCGCGACCTGGACTGCGACTTCTATGTCTTCTCCGGACACAAGCTGTACGGCCCGTCCGGGATCGGGGTGCTCTACGGCAAGGCGGCGCTGCTCGAGGCCATGCCGCCCTACCAGGGCGGCGGCGACATGATCAGCACGGTCACCTTCGAGAAGACCGAATACAACGTCATCCCCCACAAGTTCGAGGCCGGCACGCCCAATATCGCCGGCGCCATCGGCCTCGGCGCCGCCATCGATTACGTCAGCGGGCTGGGCTTCGACGAGATCGCGGACCACGAACAAGAGCTGCTCGAGTACGCCACCGAGGCCCTTTCGGAAACCAATTCCCTGCGCCTTTTCGGAACCGTCAAGGACAAGGCCTGCATCCTGTCGTTCATCATCGAAGGGGTGCACCCCCATGACGTGGGCACGATCCTCGACCACGAAGGGATCGCCATCCGTGCCGGGCATCACTGCGCGCAGCCGCTGATGGACCGCTTCGGCGTCACCGCCACGGCGCGGGCCTCGTTCGGCCTTTACAACACCAGGGAAGACGTCGATGCCCTGGTGGCGGGCGTGCGCAAGGCGGTGGAGTTCTTCGGATGACGTTCGACCTGCGCGAGCTTTACCAGGAGGTCATCCTCGACCATGCCAAGCAGCCGCGGAACTTCGGCCATCCGCCGGGCTGCAACCGCCAGGCGAAGGGGCACAATCCCCTGTGCGGGGACCGCCTGACCGTCTACCTGACCATCGACGACGGCGTGGTGACGGATGCGGCGTTCGACGGCGCGGGATGCGCCATATCCATGGCCTCGGCGTCGCTGATGACCGAAATGGTGAAAAACAAGACCGAAGCCGAGGCCCACAGCCTGTTCAAGGGGTTCCACGCCATGGTCGTTGGCGACCAGGCCGAAAACGCCGAAAACGCCGGGGACGGCGTGGACCTGGGCAAGCTCGCCGTTTTTTCCGGGGTCCGGGAATATCCCGTGCGCGTAAAATGTGCTACCCTTCCCTGGCATGCGTTCGCCGCCGCGCTCAAGGGAAAGCAGGAGGACGTGACGACCGAGGAGTAACGCGCCAGGCAGGCCGCCACGGCACATGATATGGACAAAAAGGACTCCGCAGACACCATGCCCGATACCGGGGGAACAAGCGCACAGACGGCCGGCGAGGCGGCGGGCGGCGAGACGGCACCCGCCGCGGAAAGCCTGGAAGACCGGGTCCATGCCGCGCTGCGCGGCGTGTACGATCCGGAGATCCCGGTCAACATCCACGATCTCGGGCTCATTTACGACGTCCGCATCGCGGCCGGGGGAAAGGTGGATATCAAGATGACCCTGACGGCGCCCGGCTGTCCGGTGGCCGGCACCATGCCGGGGATGGTCGAGCAGGCGGTGGCCGCCGTCGACGGCATCAGCCACGTGGACGTGGAACTGGTCTGGGACCCGCCGTGGAACCAGGACATGATGTCCGACGTCGCGCGCCTTGAACTGGGATTCATGTAAAGGCAAGGGAATCGAGGACTGCCATGACGACACCGTTCCAAACAATCACCCTGACCGACGCCGCCGCGGCGCGGATCAAGGCGGTGCTCGCCCAGAGCGAGGCGTCCGTGCTCGGCCTGCGCGTCGCCATCCAGACCAAGGGGTGCTCGGGGCTGTCCTACGTCATCGAGTACGCGCGGGAACAAGGGCCCGGCGACGAGGTGGTCGAGGACAAGGGCGTGAAGATCTTCATCGACCCCAAGGCGATGATGTTTCTCATCGGCTCCGAGATGGACTACGTCGAGGGCAAGCTCGAGTCCGGGTTCCAGTTCAAGAACCCCAACGAGAAGAGCCGCTGCGGCTGCGGCGAATCGTTCAACGTCTGAGCCGTTTTAAGCGAACCGACGGGAACAAAGGGGCGTTGCCCCTTTGCATCCCCACCAAGGGCCGGCGGCCCTTGGAACCCGATTGACGGGGTCCAGGGGTTAACCCCTGGCGGGGGGCGTGGGGGCGGAGCCCCCCCATGGCCGTAAGGCCACCTCCCGGTTTAATCGGCGGATGCAGGCAAAGCGGGAGGTCCCGGTCCCACCGCCCCGGCGCCGCTCAGGACTTCGAGACCTTCACGTAGATTTCGTCCCCCGTCACCTTCACCGGGTAGGTGCGGAGGTTTTCCGTCGCCGGGGCGGCGCGCACCTCGCCGGTGGGAAGGTGGAACCGCGCCTGGTGGAGGGGGCATTCGATCTCGTCGCCGTCGATATCCCCGTCCGACAGGCAGGCGAACTCGTGGGTGCAGATGTCGTCGACGGCGTAGAACGTTCCGTTCACCTTGCACAGGGCGATCACGGCGTCCCCGACGCGGACCTGTTCGGGCGTGTCGTCCTCGATCTCGCCGGTCGTGGCGACAAGGTGCCACCCGTCCCCTTGGTCTTTCGGTTCGCTCATCTCATCCCCTGCTGAAAAGTTCCAATAATTCAAACAGTTGCCGCCTTGCCGGGACGTCTGCCGGGGCGCGTTCGCGGTGTTCTCCAAGGCCACTTATGTTTCCGCCATAATCCGGCGATCCACAATATCCATATAAGTTTCGGCGCGGGATGGCCAATCCGAATGTTTCCGGTTCCGCCGCCGGACCGGGGCCACGATCCGGCGCCCGGGCCGGCGGTCCCCGTGGAAAGTATTGCCTTATGGTGATCGGTGCCCCAAATGATAGGGGATTTGGGCCCTGTTCTGTATGAGGATCGACGGCGATGTTCATTCAAACCGACTCCCTGTCCGACCCGGACGCCCTGCGGTTCGTGCCCGGCGAAGCGGTCCTGCCCTCGGGCAAGGCGGAATTCCCCGACCCCGAGTCGTCCAGGCGCTCGCCCCTGGCCCGGCGTCTGTTCGCCATAGACGGCGTCACCGGGGTGTCCCTGGAGCCGGACTCCGTCACCGTCGGCAAGCGGGACGACAAGGAGTGGCATGTCCTGAAGCCGGCGATCTTCCGCGCCATCATGGAGCATTTCGCCTCGGGCCGGCCGGCCCTCGGTGGCCAGCCCGGCGAAGCCGCGCCCGCGGACCCGGACGGCATGATCGCCGCCGAGCTCATGGATTTCCTCGACGCCCGCATCCGCCCCACCGTGGCCGACGAAGGGGGCAAGGTGGCCTTCGCCGGCTTTGCCGACGGGGTGCTTACGCTGGAGTTGGGGGGCGCCGGGTTCTCGACGCCGCTGTTTGCGGTGAAGGTGCGTATCGAAAACACGGTGCGCCGGGACTTCCCGGAGGTGGAAAAGGTGCGTTTCGCGGACGTGGCGCGCCCGCCCGAGGACACCTCGGACAAGCCGGGCATGCAGACGCCGGAGGCGGAAACCATCCAGAAGCTTTTGGCGGAACAGATCAACCCGGCCGTCGCCGCCCACGGGGGGCATATCTCGCTGGTCGATGTCCAGGACGACACCGTGTACATCCGCCTCGAGGGCGGCTGCCAGGGGTGCGGCATGGCGGACGTGACCCTCAAACAGGGGATCGAGGAACAGATCAAGCAGGCGGTGCCGGAAATCGCCACCGTGCTCGACGTGACCGACCACGCCGGGGGCGCCAACCCCTATTTTCAGCCGGGCAAAATGGACATGAGCCCGTTCTCGGGGGATTTATCCGGGTGAACGGGCCGGGATTTAAGGGCGAAACCGTGACCTAAGTACTAGGCCCCGAATCGTGCTAAAATGACGGATCATCCGGCGGGAGCGGTCACCATGACAGTGCAACAGACCATCGAAGAGAAGATCACGGCGTCCCTGGCGCCCGTGCACCTGCAGGTGGTCAACGAAAGCTACAAGCACAACGTGCCGGCGGGCTCGGAGTCCCATTTCAAGGTGGTGATCGTGTGCGGCGGGTTCGAGGGCAAGTCGTTGCTCCAGCGCCACCAGGCGGTGAACGCGATCCTGCAAGAGGAACTGAAGCGCGACATCCACGCCCTTTCCATGGAGACGTTCACGGCCGGGGAATGGGAGGACAGAAACGGCCGAACCGCCTCGACGCCCCCCTGCCTCGGGGGCGGCAAGGCGGACACCTGAGGTTTATGTATATTTTTGGCGCGGCGCCCTGAACGGAACCGGAAACCGATGAACAAACCGAATCCCGGGCGATCGAATATCGTTTGGTTGCAGCCCGACGGCCTGCCCGTGTCGTGCGAGGAGAAGCTGAAGGTCCTGAACGAGAACCTGGAGGAAATCCGCCAGTACTGTCAGGAGGCCTTCACCGACGCCCTGCTCATGGGCTGCGACGAAGAGAAGGTGCGCCGGGTGTTCGAGGCCGTCGTCAGGTCGATCGAGAACCCGTACAAGAAGGACTGAGCCCCGGGCGCCGCCGGCGGTGCGGTGCCGGCGCCCGGTCGGACAGCGCGGGAGGTGGGCGATCATCCCCTTTGACCAGCTTTCGGCGTGGCAGGACCCGGCGGTCGCGAAAAGGCTCGGCTGGTACCTCGACGTCGCCGAAAACCGGAAGTCGGCGAAGTTCAGGATCGCCCGCACCGTTCCCGTCGCCCTGTCCCTGGCGGACGCCCCGGAGGACGCCCTGTGGGATGAGCTCGACAGGCTTACGCCTGTCTTCGTGGAGCGCTGGCGGCGCGTCCGGGAGACCGGCGCGGCGCTGAGCGTCCCGCCGCCGGGGCCGCACCTGTTGAGCCTGTGCCGGGAACTCGCCTACCGGATGCTAGCGCACTGCAATTTCTGCCGCTGGAACTGCCGGGTGGACCGCACCAAGGGGACCAAGTTCGGCACCTGCAAACTGGGCTCGGACACCCGGGTCAGCACGTATTTCCACCACATGGGCGAGGAGCTGGTCTACCGGGGCCTCCGCGGTTCCGGGACCATCTTCTTCACGTCGTGCAACATGCGCTGCGCCTTCTGCCAGAACGGGGACATCAGCACCGACAAGGACAACGGCATGGTCGCCGACGCCCGCACCCTGGCGACCATGGCCTGGCTGCTGCGCATGGAGGGCTGCCACAACATCAACTGGGTCGGCGGCGAGGCCGTCATCCATCTGCACACCATCGTCGACGCCATCGCATTGCTGGGCGGCGAGATGGCGCGCCCGGACGCCGGTGACGTGCGCAGGGCGCTCCCGGTCAAGAGCGATCCGTTCACCCTCACATCCCTGGTCTCCGAATGCGGCACCTACGCCGGCGAGTTCAACGCGCCCATGCTGTGGAACAGCAATTTCTTCATGACGGCGGAGGCGATGAAGATCCTGCGCATCCTCATGGACGTCTGGCTGCCCGACTTCAAGTTCGGTCCCGGACGGTGCGCCATCACCCTGGCCCGGACGCCCCGGTACTGGGAGGCGGTCACCGAGAACCTGGCCCAGATCCACCGGTGGGGCGAGGACTTCACGATCCGCCACCTGGTGATGCCCAACCACGTGGAATGCTGCACCTATCCGGTGCTCGACTGGATCGCCGAAAACATGCCCGACGTGCCGGTCAACATCATGGACCAGTACCACCCGGACAACTTCACCGACCCGTGCAATCCGGGGTACGAGGCGCGCTACGCCGACATTGCCCGCCGCCTGACCCGGGACGAGGTGCGTGATTCCTACCGCTACGCCGAGCGCCTGGGTCTGAAATACGAGACCATCACCCACGAGAAGAACACCATGGGCCTGTTCGTCTGAGGGCCCGGTCTGGGGACGCGAAAAAGAAACGCCCAAGGCACGCCCGCGCCCGGCATTGATACCTTCGGATAGCGTACCCACGTGATAGGCGAGGGGGCTTCGCCTCCCCCTCTTGGACGACAGGATGAACTCACCGGGCCTGCACCAATAGGCCCGGTTTTTTTGTCTGAATCCGTTGCCGGCACGAGAGGAACGATCACCGTCCGACGGTCAGCCGCACCACCGTTTTCACGGTCAGCCCCTGGACCACGATGGAGAAGATGACGACGGCGTAGGTCATGGCGAGGATGGTGTCCTTGGCCGCGATGTTGGGGAGCGACAGGGCCAGGGCCACCGAAATGCCGCCGCGCAGGCCGCCCCACGTCAGCACCGGGATGGCGCCCTTGGTGAAGGTGCGCCTGAGCCTGAGCACGGTGAGCGGCGTCGCCACGCTGATGAAGCGCGCCGCGAGCACCACCGGCACCGCGGCCGCCATGACCAGCGCGATCTGTCCCGTGATCGTGAGGGCGATGACCTCGAAGCCGATAATCAGGAACAGCACGGCGTTCAGGATCTCGTCGATCAGCGACCAGAACTTGTAGACGTGGTCCCGGGTCGTCTCGCTCATGGCGAGATGGGTCCCCGGATTGCCGATCAGAAGCCCGGCGACGACCACGGCGATGGGCCCGGACACGTGGATGGCGAAGGCGATGGCGTAGGTCACCATCACCAGCGCCAGGGTGATCAGGACTTCCAGGTTGTGCTCGTCGATGGAGCGCATGGCGGCGAAGGCCACATAGCCGCCGACCAGTCCGAGCAGGGCGCCGCCGAACGCCTCCATGACGAACAGCTTGGCCACGCCCGCCGCGGTGATCGCCTCGCCGCCCGCCGCGCCCAGGGCGATGGCGACAAGGAGGGTGAAGACGACGATCCCGACGCCGTCGTTGAACAGGCTCTCACCGGCGATCTTGACCTCCAGGGATTTAGGCACGGTGACGGTCTTGAGGATGCCGAGCACCGCAACCGGGTCGGTGGGCGAGATCAGCGCCCCGAACACCAGGCACCACGCCAGCGGGATGTCCAGGCCGAACAGCCCGACCACGAGATACATGACCGTGCCGACGATGGCCGTGGAGATCAGCACGCCGACCGTGGCCAGGGTGCCGATGGCCCATTTGCGGCTCAACAGGCCGCCCAGGTCCACGTGCAGGGCGCCGGCGAAGAGCAGGAAGCTCAACATGCCCTTCATCAACACCTCGTGGAAGTCGATCCGCTCGAGGGTGCCCCTGAGCGCGTCGCGGAAGCCGAGGGCGGGGACGGCGGCGTCGAGGCCGATGACGGCGAGCGACGCGAACAGGGCGATGACCACCACGCCGATGGAGCGCGGCAGCTTCATCCAGCGGTGGTTGACGTAGCCGAAGCCCGCCGCCAGGGCGAGGACGATGGCGGCCAGGTTGAACAGGGAAATATCGGTCATGTCGCCCATCTCACAGGCCAGGATCGGGCCAAGAAGTAGCGCCTGCGGCGGGCCGTGAAAAGCCCTTTGGCGGCGCCGGCTCCGCGCGAGGCTTTCCGTCGCCACCCGGCGGGTGCGGACCATTCGTCAGGCCGCCGGTTCATGGGGGAAATTTCGGGTCGTTTTCTTCCGCGGCCGGTCCTATGTGAAGGTGGGTCCGGCGTGGAACGCCGATCCGTGGTATGGTGTGGCCGGGGAAAGGGAGGCGCGCGCCAGCGGCTCCGTGGGGAGGTGCCATCCGATGGTTACGAGGGGATTCAGACAGATGTTGGCCGAGGCCAACGCGATGATCGAGACCATTTCCGTGCACGACGCGCAGGCCCTGGTGGGCGATGCGGACGTGGTCTTCGTCGACGTGCGGGAGACCGTCGAGCGCCAGGCGTCCGGCGGCATCAAGGGCTCGGTGCACGCGCCGCGCGGCTTCCTGGAGATCATCGCCGATCCGGAAAGCCCCATGCACGTCGGCAGCCTGGCCAGCGGCAAGCGGCTGGTGCTGTACTGCGGCTCCGGCGGCCGGTCGGCTCTGGCGGCGAAGACGCTGATGGACATGGGCCTGGAAAAAGTCTGCCACATCGCCGGCGGATACGGGGCGTGGGTCGAGGCCGGCGGGCCGACGGACCCCTGAGCCGGGGTCCGGTACGGCCGGGGGAGCGAAATGTCGGAAAAGTTTCAGAAGTCCGACCCGGAATGGCAGGAGCGGTTGACGCCCGAGCAGTTCCGCGTCGCCCGGGAGAGGGGAACCGAGAAGCGTTTCTCGGGCGAATACAACGACTGCAAGACGCCCGGCATGTACCGCTGCATCTGCTGCGGGGCGGACCTGTTCGGCTCCGACACCAAGTTCGATTCCGGCACCGGGTGGCCGAGCTTCTGGGCGCCGGTCTCCGAAGGCGTGGTCGCCACCCGGCCCGATACCCGGTTCGACACCGACCTCACCGAGGTGCTGTGCACGCGGTGCGACGCGCACCTGGGCCACGTTTTCGCCGACGGGCCGGAGCCGACGGGCCAGCGCTATTGCATCAATTCCGTGGTCCTGACGCTTAACCCAGACAAACCGGGGGATGGGTGACCGCCGGACGGCGGGAACGCGCGAACGCCGCGCCGCCGGCCGCGCCGGAAACGATCGGGGAGATGCCGGACGGACTCAGGAGTCCTTTTTGGCGTCCTCGGCCAGGTGGCTCAGCGCTTCCTGCAGCATGAGAAAGGCGTCGTTGCATTTCTCTCCGGCGAAATCCGTCGGCTTGTCGGGCGGGCAGGGGCAAAACGCCTGAATGTATTTCTCCAGATCCTCGGCGATACGGACAAGCTGGTCGCGTCGTTCGGTCATGACCACCATACCTGTTTACACATCCGATGTCCTGTCAAGGTAAGCCGTTATACCAAGAAACGCTGATCATGACTCATAGAGATCGCGCGGGCGGCCTTGACTTGGGCGGCCGGAAGTCTATATCAAGCGGCCACCGGGCCAGCCCCCGCTTCGGCCGACCCTCGCATCGGCCGGCCTGGTTCCCGACACCGTCACCGTTCCTGCCAGCCTAGGCGCCTTTCCCGCCAACCCGGGCACCGTTCCTACAAGACGGGCGGGCCGGGGCCGTCCCCGGCGATCGGATGCGGGTTTTGTATTTTTACGAAGGATTTGAGACGTTGGATATCCGCAACATCGCCATCATCGCCCACGTCGACCACGGCAAGACGACCCTGGTAGACGCGCTCCTGCACCAAAGCGGCGTGTTCCGCGAAAACCAGCAGGTCGCCGAAAGGGTCATGGACAGCAACGACCTGGAAAGGGAACGGGGCATCACCATTCTCGCCAAGTGTGCGTCGGTGGAATGGAAGGGCGTGCGCATCAACATCGTCGACACCCCCGGCCACGCCGATTTCGGCGGCGAGGTGGAACGCATTCTGGGCATGGTCGACGGCGTGCTGCTGCTGGTCGATGCCTCCGAAGGCCCCATGCCGCAGACCAAGTTCGTCACCCAGAAGGCTTTGGCCCTCGGCCTCAAGCCCATCGTCGTCGTCAACAAGATCGACAAGCCCGACACCAGGCCCGATGCGGTCCATGACGAGGTCTTCGACCTGTTCGCCATTCTCGACGCCAACGAGGAACAACTGGATTTTCCCATCCTGTTCGCGTCCGCCAAGGAGGGCTGGGCGTCCGAGGATTCAGACGTTCGCGGCGACGACATGGCCTGCCTGTTCGACAAGGTGGTGGACTACGTCCCCGCCCCCGATGTCGACGCCGATGGCCCCTTCCGCATGCTGGTGACGACGCTCGAAAGCGACCCTTACCTCGGCCGGGTGCTGACCGGGCGCATTCAGTCGGGCTCGCTGTCCGCCAACGCCATCGTGCAGGCGCTGAACCGGGACGGCGGCAAGATAGAACAGGCGCGCGTGACCAAGGTGCAGGCCTTCCGCGGGCCGGCCCGTACCGAGGTCGCAACGGCGCACGCCGGCGACATCGTCTCCATCGCCGGCTTCCCGACGGCGACCGTCGCCGATACCCTGTGCGACCTCGGCGTCACCGCGCCGATCCGCACCGAGCCGGTCGACCCACCGACCCTGGCGATGGTGTTTTCCATCAACGACTCGCCGCTAGCCGGGCGCGACGGCAACAAGGTGACGTCGCGCGTCATCCGGACGCGGCTGATGGCGGAAGCCGAAGGCAACGTCGCCATCCGTGTGCGCGAAACCGAGGACGGCAACGGCTTCGAGGTGGCGGGCCGCGGCGAGTTGCAGTTGGGCGTCCTGATCGAGACCATGCGCCGCGAAGGGTTCGAGCTGTCCATCAGCCGGCCCCGGGTGCTGACCCGCGAGGATCCGGACACCGGGCGGATGCTGGAGCCCTTTGAAGAGGTGCTGGTCGACGTGGACGAGGAATTTTCCGGCGCCGTGGTCGAGGCGATCTCGAAACGCAAGGGCCGGATGGAGGAAATGCGCCCGTCCGGCGGCGGCAAGGTGCGGCTGCGTTTCGTAGCACCGTCCCGGGGCCTGATCGGTTATCACGGCGAATTCATGACCGAAACGCGGGGCACCGGCATCATGAACCGTATGTTCCGGGAATACGGCTCCCACGCCGGACCCATTGCGGGGCGCCACAACGGGGTGCTGATTTCCAACGCCGGGGGCAACAGCGTCGCCTATGCGCTGATGAACCTGGAAAGCAGGGGCGCGATTTTCATCGATTCCGGCGTCGCCGTCTACGAAGGCATGATCATCGGCGAGAACAGCCGCGGCAACGACCTCGAGGTCAACCCCATGAAGGCCAAGCAGCTGACCAATATCCGGGCCTCGGGCACCGACGAGGCGGTGCGCCTGACGCCGGCGCGCCGCATGTCGTTGGAACAGACCATCGCCTATATCCAGGACGACGAACTGGTGGAGGTCACGCCCCGGCACATTCGCCTGCGCAAGCGCTCGCTCAGTCCGCACGAACGAAAACGCCAGGCCCGGCAGGCCGTCATCGCCTAGTGGATAGAAATGTTGTTATCCCTTTCCCCCAATGGAAGGATATGAGGCATGGGGGAACAGGGGAAACAATCGACCGATAGACGCCCGATCGCCGTGCGTGGCGGCGGTCAGGCCGGGAAGCAGTATTGCATGTCGGTGAAACGCCCGCGCAGGTCCTTGACCGAGTCCTTCCAGTGGCCCGCGGGCCTGGAGTCGCCGTCGCGGATGATCTCGGCGATGAGCCCGGCGAGCTCCCGGAAATCGGCCTCCTTCATGCCGTAGCGGGTCATTTCCTGGGTGCCGGTGCGGACCCCGCTGGCGGCGGCGAAACTGGCGTCGTCGGCGTAGGCCTGGGGGTTGGTGATGACGTTGTTGGCCTCGAGCAGGCCGGCGATGTGCTCGCCCCGGCCCCGCGCCGTGCGGATCAGCACCTGGTGGGTCTCGGTGAAGTCTGAGGCCGCGTCGCCTTCCAGCACCACGTCGGCATCGGCGAGCCCCCGGGCGAAGGCCTTGGCGTTGGCGATCACCTGTTTGGGGTAGTCGTCCTTGAACTCCAGCATCTCGTAGGTGGCGCCCAGGAGCCCCAGCATGGTGCCCAGATGGTGGTTGCTCACGTGGCCGGGGAAGGCGCGGGACTCGATGGTGGTCCACAGCGGCTCGAAGACGGAACCGGGCTCGAAGTTGCCCAGTACGACGCCCCGCTGCGGCCCGAAGAAGGTCTTGTGGGTGGAGCCGGTGACCAGATCGGCGCCGTCGGCGAAGGGCTCCTGGAAGTGGGGGCCGAGCAGGCCCAGCACGTGGGCGGCGTCGTAGTGGATGATCGGCCGGGCCGGGTTGTCGCGGCCGAATTCCCCATGGATGAACCGGGCGATCTCGGCGATCGGCTCGGTGTGGATGATGACGCTGCGGCCGAAGACCAGGAGCTCCGGCCGGGTCCTCACGATCAGCTCCTTGGCGGCCTCGACGTCGATGCGGTGGGGGTTGTCCGCCTGCAGCGGGAAGTGCTCCACGGCCGGGCGGCCGGTGCGCTCGTCCATCGCCACGTAGTTCTTGAGCGCGCCTTGCGGCTGGGCGCTCAGGTGGCCGCCCTTGTTGAGGTCGTGGACAAGGATCCGGCCGATGAGCCGCGGCGCCTCGCCGGCGCGGTGGCGGTGCTTGAACTGCTTGACGGCGTCGTAGACCGTGTCGTTGGCCATCTGGCCGCTGATCACGCGGGGCTCGGCGTTGGCGCAGCCGAAGAAGGCGCGGAGCGCCGCCTTGAGCTCTTCCTCCTTGTCCATGATGAACGCCGTGCCCTTGTAGTAGCGCACGTCCGGCGCATCGGGGCCGAGCGCCCTCATGCGGTTGTGCTCGTTGTAGCGGGCCGCGGGATCGGCGGCCGAGAGGGCGTCGACGAACGCCGACGTCGGCTGTTCGGACGGGATGAGATTGATGCATTCCGTCCGCCGCCAGCCGGTATTGGCCCGTGACTCCCGGGCCAGGCGGCGCGCCCGGTCGGCGAGCCCCGAGGCGGCGGCCCGCGCCTGGGCGGGCGGCGCCCGGAAGCCGGTGTAGGGCCGGCCGTAGGGCGCCACCGGCCAAAGGTTGCGTTCCACCAGCTCCGCCGCCATGGTCTTCCCGCGGTCGTCCTCGATCTCCAGCACCACCGGCCGGTCGGCCCGGTAGCGGATGTCCGAGCGGACGAGGGCGAGGCCGATGGGCCGCATGCCGTGATCGTCGGACGGCGCGGCGGTGATGCCCTGGCCGTAGAAATGGCTGAACGGCACGCTGGTGCCCGACGTCACGTAGCCCGCCGGGCGGCCGTCGAAACGGACCTTGTGCCCGGCGCGCAAGGGCTTGCGCCCGCCGAAGACGGCTATGGGCACGATCACCTGGGGAAGCACCCTGTCCTCGACGGGCGTCGTCAGCTCGCCGCGCACGATGCGGATGAACTCGTCGCGCTGTTTCTCCAGTTCCGCGCGGCCCACGTAGTCCCCGCCGTCGGGCGGGCGCACGGCGAACCTGGCCAGCCCGTTGGCGAATATCGGGATCTCCCGGCCTTCCGGGTCCTCGCCGAGTTCGTGGCCGTAGAGCGGAAGTCCCGCCTCCAGCCTCAGCGAATCCCGGCCCCCCAGGCCCACCGGCCGGGCCCCCTTGTCGATCAGGGCCTGCCACAAACGGACCGTGACCTCGCTCCCCGGGAACAACTCGAAGCAGACCGACTCCCCGGTGTAGCCGGTGCGGGCGATAATGACATCGTGGCCGTCGAAGGTGGCGGTGCCGAGCCGGTTGCGCTTGTTCTCCGGAAGCGCGACGGTTTCGATCACGTCCTCCAGCAACTGCGAGGCATGTGGTCCCTGGAGCGAGACCATGGCGAGGGCATCGCTGTCGTCGACGAGCTCCACGTCGCCGTCTTTGAGGTCCTCCAGCCATTGCCAGTCCTTCGCCCGGTTGGCGGCGTTGACGACCAGGAGGAAGTCGGCCGCGCCCAGGCGGTAGAGATAGGCGTCATCGACGGCGCCGCCGGCCTGGTTGGCGATGAACGTGTACTGGGCGTGCCCGGGATCGAGGGCACGGGCGTTGTTGGTCAGCGCGGCAAGCAGGAAATCCTCGGCGCCGGCGCCGCGGACGCGGAACCGGCCCATGTGGGAGACGTCGAAAAGGCCCGCGTGACGCCGGGTCGCGAGATGCTCCTGGATGATGCCGGATGGGTATTGCACCGGCATGTGCCAGCCGCCGAAGTCCACCATCTTGGCCCCGGCCGCCACGTGCCAGTCGTGGAGCACGGTTTTTTCGAGTTCGGCGCCGTCGGCGTCGGGCATGGCGGGGTCCTCCCTGGAATGGCGTTTCCCGGCCCCACTGCGGACCGCGGACAGGAGAAGGGTATCACAAAACGACGGCAACCGGACGCCCGCCGTAAGGCCCCTGGCGGCCCGCTGTCCGCGGCCGCTGCTCCTTCTCTTTTTCCTGCCGCCTGGCCGCCGCGCCGCGGTGGACATAACCGACTCGCTTCTAATGAGCGGGGTGGTTCGCTATCGTGGCCTTGGTTTTGCAAACCGTCTTGTGAATGGCGGCTGACAGGGGACGACAGCCCGCAGGGACGAGAGGGGAAGCATCGAGTTGCTTTACAGATATTTGCTCTTCGTTCGGTTCGCCTTGGTCAATACCGTGGCGACCGCCCTATTGGTCGCCGCCTATTTCCAGGGATGGCTCGACGGGGTGTTCACGGCCTATTTAATGGAGCTGTCGGTGGTCATCTTCCTCGTCTTCCTTTACGGGCTCGTCCTTTGCGGCGCAAAGATTTGGCGCCACAGCGTGGAACTGAACGATGCGAAGGCCGGAACACCCGATCCCCGGTCCCGGGCCGGCAGATACCTGAGCCGCACCCGGGGTGCCAATCCCGAAAATCGCTCCATCCAAGGGGACGTTCTGCGGCTCACGCTCACCGACCGGATCGCCGGCGTACGCCATATCGCCAACGCGCTGGTCTTCCTCGGGCTGATCGGAACCGTCATCGGCTTCATCATCGCGCTGTCCGGGGTCGATCCGGCCGCCGCCACGGAGGTGGAGAACGTGGCAACCATGATTTCCACCCTCATCAAAGGGATGTCGGTGGCGATGTACACAACCCTGATCGGCTCCGTGCTCTACATCTGGCTCATCATCAACTACCGGATCCTGGTGACCGGGACCGTCGATCTCATCGCCACGATCATGGAACTGGGATAAGTCCGTGCAGGGGCTCGACTATCTAGACGAGGACACCTGGGGAACGGTGTTCCGCGACGTCATTCTCCTCGCGCTCATCGGGTTCGTGGCAATGGTGATCATGCTGCTGCCGCACATCACCACGGCGAAAAAGAAGGCCGAGGAACAGATCGCTCCGGGCAACGTCATCGTCGAAATCCATTGGCCGGCCGACCTGCCCGTGGACGTCGACCTGTGGGTACAGGCGCCGCGCGAGTTGCCCGTGGGTTTCTGGAACCTGGGTGGTCACACCTTCAACCTGCTCAGGGATGACCTGGGTTCGGAGGGGGACGCCACGGACAAGAACTACGAGGTCTCCTACAGCCGCGGCATCCCTCCGGGCGAATACATCGTCAACGTGCACATGTACGGGCCTCCGCCGCCAAATACCGCCGTGCCCGTGAATGTGGTCGTCAGCGTCAAGCAAGGGTGGGAGGACACGCGGCAGATCCTGAAGACGGTCGTCGAGCTGCGCCGGCACAATCAGGAAGAGACGGCCTTCCGCTTCCGCTTGACCGCCGACGGCGACCTGGTGCCGGGCAGCGTCAGCACCCTTCGACGGCGGCTGATTACGGGGACGAACTGATGGATATCCTGTTCTACGTGTTTGCCGGCGCGACGGGAGTCGCCGCGGCGCTTGCGAGTATCGCCATCTGGGCCCCCCGGCCGACCCGGGTCAGGGTGCTCGCGGTCACCATCACCGCGCTCTTCATCCCCATTGTCTACATGCAGTTGATCGAGATGTTGAGCAAGCCCAAGCCGATGAGCTACGAATGGTACCAGCGCAACGTAGAGAAGGCGGTCCTGCTCGGCATCAGCCTGGACGAAGGGGAATCGATCTATCTGTGGCTGCGTCTCGCCGGGTCGGTCGAGCCCCGTTACTACGTCATCCCGTGGAACCTGAAACTGGCCGAGAGGCTCGAGGACGCGGTCGACGACGCGGTGCGACAGGATTCGACGATCGTCCTTAAGAACCCGTTTTACCGGAGAAGCTTCGAGGAATGGGGCGATCTCAACGTCGAGATCTTCCCGCCGCCATTGCCGCCGCAGAAAAGGCCCCCGTTGCCACCGCGCATCTTCAATCCCCGCGAGGGAAGTGTCTGATCCCCGGGCCGTGACCCGGCCCCCGGAACTTTGCGCGGGATAAGGTTATTCCCGGGCAATCAGGCGGTTCTGCGGCAACCCCTTCTTTATCCGTACACCGTAAAAGGCAGAGCCCGGAAATACCGGAAGTTCCCCGACGAACACATCGTGGCCGGAATCGCCCGCGCCCGGCGGCCGCGCCGTCCATGGTCGCCGGTGGGATGGAGACGCCGGGGACGCCCTTGCAAAGCCCGCGCGGACTGCCTAGCATCTGCCGACGTCGAGGAAACGCCGCTGGACCGAGGAAAAGCGGCGAAAACGCATCCGCCCCCAAGCAACCCGCGCGGGGGCGCACCATGGGAGGGGTATCATCATGACAGCAATACGGTTCCGCCACGTGGCCGTCTTCGCGGCGGCGCTGGCGTTGGGCCTGGCGTCCGCCGCGGTCGACGCCAAGCCGAAGGTCAAGGTCGGCTTCATCGGACCGCTGAGCGGGGGCACGTCGTCGAACGGCATCGGCGGCCGCAATTCCGCCGACCTGGCGGTGCGCCTGCGCAACGCCGACGCCAAGGCCAAGTACGAATACGAGCTCATCGTGCTCGACGACGAATGCAAGCCCAACATCGGCGTCCTGGCGGCGACGAAACTGGGCGCCAACAAGGACGTCATCGCCGCCGCCACCCATTACTGCTCGGCGGTGGCCATCACCACGGTCGACGTCTATCACAAGTTCGGCCTGCCGATCATCGTCTGGGGCGCGGTGCTTCCCGACATCACGTACGGCAACAATTACAAGGAAGTGCATCGCGTCAACGGCACCATGATCAACCAGAACGAAACGGCCGCCAAGTTCATGACCGGCCTGGGCTACAAGACCTGGGCCATCATCCACGACACCACCGACTACGGCAAAGGCCACAATAAATATTTCAGCAAGTTCGTGACCGAAAACGGCGGCAAGATCCTGGGCACCTTCGGCGTCACGTCGGACCAGCAGGACTTCTCGGCCGAGCTTACCAAGATCAAGTCCCTCAATCCGCAGGTGATCTATTTCGGCGGCCTGACGCCCATCGGCGTGCGCATCCGCGCGCAGATGGAAAAGCTGGGCCTCAAGGCCCAGTTGGAGGGCACCTCGGGGATCGTCTCGGATACCTTCCTCAAGGGCTCCGGTCCCCTGGCCGAAGGCGTGCTGGCCTTCCGCGAAGGGGCGCCGACGGAAAAGCTGCCGGGCGGCAAGTTCTTCCTCGAGCAGTACAACAAGCAGGGGTATTCGGATCCTCCCGAGGCCTACGGCGCCTTCGCTTTCACCGCCATGACCCTGATCCTGGACACCATCGAGGCGGTGGGGCCCGACCGCAAGAAGGTCCGCAACGCCCTGAACAACGTCAGGGGCGCCAACGCGGCGGACTCGATCACCGGCAAGGTCGACTTCGACGACAACGGCCAGAACACCATCGCGGTGATCACCAAGTACGTGGCCCAGGACGGCAAATGGACGGTCTGGGAGGACAGCGAGTACGCCAAGGGTTTGCGTAAGCTGAAAGGCCGGTAAGACCCGAGGCAGATTCCGGGCGGCCGGGCGTTGGCCCGGCCGCCCGTCCGCCCACGCCTCCTTTATCGAATTCCGGACCATAAGGCTCATCCCATGGATGTCGGGCTGTTTGGCCAGTACGTCATGAACGGCTTGATGCTGGGCATGATGTACGCCCTCGTCGCCGTCGGCTTCACCCTGTTTTTCGGGGTGCTGGACATCATCAATTTCTCCCACGGCGACGTGCTGACGGTGGGCGCGTTCACCGGCCTTGCCACCTACCTGGGACTGAGCAAGATCGGCATCACCTGGGCCCCCGCGCAGGTGGTGATCGTGCTGCTGGTGGCGACCACCTGCATGGCCGCGCTTGGCGCGGTGATCGCCCGCTACCTGGTGCTGCCGCTGAAGGCGGCGCCGGCCCTGAACACCCTGCTGCTGACCCTGATGCTGGGGACCGTGCTGCACGAGGCCATCCGGCTCTTTTACCCGCTCGGGGCCAATCCCCAGCGCTTCCCGCCCCTGCTGCCCACCACGGCGTATTCCTTCGGCAATTTCACCCTCAGGGTCGACAGCGTGATGCTGCTGCTGGCCGGGCTGGCGGTCATCGTCGGCATTCATCTGGTGATCAACAAGACCAAGCTGGGTCTCGCCATTCGCGCCGTTGCCCAGGACGAGGAAACGGCCAAGACCATGGGCATCAACTTCACCCTCATCGTCCTCGTGACCTTTGCCATCGGCTCCGGGCTTGCCGCCTTCGCCGGCATCCTTCACGGCCTGTATTACAGCGAGATCAATTTCGCCATGGGTCTTTTGCTGGGCGTCATCGGCTTCTCCTCGGCCATCGTCGGCGGGCTGGGCAACATTTACGGCGCCATCATCGGCGGCTTCCTGTTTGCCGCCCTGCAAACCATCGGCGTCCTCGCCATGCCCTTTGCCAGCGCCTACAAGGACGTGTTCGCCTTCGGCGTCATCATTCTCATCATGGCCTGGCGGCCGACGGGCCTGATCAGCGAAAAGATCAGCGAGCGCGTGTAGCGCAATGAGTCGGGCGCGCGCCGTGTTCGCCGTCCTGCTGCCCGGCATCGGCAGCGCCGTGGCGGTGACGGTCTACGTGATCCTGCTGCTCGCCGTGGAATCCCAGGCCGCCATCGCCGCGCTCCTGGTGGCCGGCGTGATCGTGGTTCTTGCGGCCGCCCGGTTCGGCGGCATGGCCCGCATCGGGCGCAGCTTCGCCGAACGGGAAAACGCCATGAACTTGGTCATCGTCCTGGCGGTCCTGGCGGTGACCGGGTTTTTCTACGAGGACCATTTCGTCCTCCTGCTGATGGCGACGGTGATCATCTATGTCATCGCGTGTCTGGGGCTGAACCTCCAGTTCGGGTACGCCGGCACGCTCAATTTCGCCGGCGCGGCGTTCTTCGGCGTCGGTTGTTACACGGCCGCGGTGCTGACCAAACACACCGCTATGCCCCATCTTCTCATCCTCGTCGCCGGCGGCGTCATGGCGGCGGTCATCGGCTCGCTCCTGATCCTGCCCGTGCTGCGCACCCGAAGCCACTACTCCGCCGTGGTGACCATCGCCTTCGCCCTTCTGTTCAAGATCTTCTTAGAGGTCAACGACACCCTGGGCGGTCCCCAGGGCCTGCCCGTCGACGGCATGAACGTGCTCGGCTGGGAGTTCAACGACAACATCGAGATCGGCGAGGATTTCGAGGTGGCCTTCTATGTGAACTACATCGTGGTCGGGCTGATCGTGCTCGCCCTCGCCTTCACCTTCGTCAGGCGGCTGGAACGCTCGTGGGTCGGCCTCAATCTGGACGCCCTTCGCCTCGACGAAACGGCGGCGGCGTGCTTCGGCCTCAACATTACGCGTTGGAAGATCACCGCGTTTACCCTGGGCAATTTCCTCACCGGCGTGGCCGGCGCCCTTTACGCCATGATGCTTGGCTTCATCGCGCCGACCAATTTCACCTTCGGCGATTCGTTGATCCTGGTGTCCATCATCCTGCTCGGCGGGATCGGAAATCCGTGGGGACTGGTGGTGGCGACGACGATTCTCATCATCCTGCCGGAGAAGCTGCAGGTCATCCAGGAGTACCGGTTCCTGCTTTTCGGCGCCATGGTCATCCTGATCCTGCTGTTCCGCCCCGAGGGCCTTTTGCCGCGGCCGCTCAGGACCTACCTGCCGGGGTGGCAACCCAAATGACCGGCGCGGCGGACGGCCTTCTGGTTTCCCGCGACCTGAGCAAGCGGTTCGGCGGCCTGGTCGCCGTGGATTCGCTGGATATGGCGGTCCGCCCGCAAGAGATCCTCGGCCTGATCGGCCCCAACGGTTCGGGCAAGACAACGTTCTTCAACGTCGTCACCGGCATCTATCCGACGAGCGGCGGCGTCGTGGAATTCGACGGCAAGGACATCACGGATTTCTCGCCGCAGGCCGTCTACCGGGCCGGGATCGCCCGTACCTTCCAACGTTCGCGGCTGTCGTTGTCGTTGTCCGTTTTCGACAACGTCATGGTCGGCAATCACATGCGGCTGGACCAGGGCCTGTGGTTCAACCTGATCGCGCGCAAGGACTTCAAGCGGCAGTTCGAGGAGAATTTCGAACGCGCCCGGGACCTGGTGAAGGTGTTCGACCCGCTCTTGGCCGACCGCATGTTCGAGGCGGTCGGCACGTTTCCGATGATCGACCGCCGGCGCATCGAGATCTGCCGCGCCCTGATCAGCCGCCCCAAGCTTCTTTTGCTCGACGAGCCGTCGGCCGGCATGACCCACGACGAGACGAAGGAGCTGATGGACGATCTCCTCGAGATCAAGGGGCGCCTGGAGGATTTGACGATCATCATCATCGAGCATGAAATGGGCGTCATCGAGCGCATCACCGATACCTGCGTGGTCCTCAACTTCGGCCAGAAGATCTGCGAGGGCCCCTATCAGGAAGTAGCGGAGGACAAGCTGGTGCAGGAAGCCTATCTGGGGATCCAATGAGCGGCGGCGACGAGAACGCATTGATTGTCGAGGGCGTGTACACCGCCTATGGCAAGGCCAACGTCCTCGACGACGTCTCGCTCAGGGGCGAGCCGGGCAAGATCACCTGTCTCCTGGGCTCGAACGGCTCCGGCAAGTCGACGCTCATTCGCTCCATCCTTGGGCTGACGCCGCCCAACCGCGGCCGCATCGTCTTCAACGGCACCGAGCTCACGGGCCTCCCCACCCACAAGATCATCGCCACCGGAATCGCCTGCATCCCCGAGGGCCGGAAAGTGTTCCCCAAGCTGACCGTGGAGGAAAACCTGCGCCTGGGCGGGTATCAGGAAACCTCGGCCGACGTCGTGCGCGGGCGTCTCGAGCAGGTGTACGAGACCTTTCCACAACTGAAGGAACGCAAGGAACAGGTCGCCGGCACCCTGTCCGGCGGCGAGCAGGCCATGGTGTCGATAGGCCGCGGCCTGATGGGCGCGCCCAAGCTTCTGCTGCTGGACGAGCCGTCGCTCGGGCTGTCGCCGATCCTGGTCAAGGAGAACTTCAACACCATCCGGCGCATCAACGAACACGGCGTTACGGTGTTCCTTGTCGAACAGAACGTCCGCCAGACCCTTGCCATCGCCGATTACGGCTATGTGCTCTCCAAGGGGCGCGTGGTCGCCCACGGCACGCCCGAGGTGCTGGGCCGGACGAAGGAGGTTCATGAGGCCTATTTCGGCTGAGCGCCCTGGCC
Organism: Pseudomonadota bacterium; assembly: GCA_022545455.1. Taxonomy (GTDB): domain Bacteria; phylum Pseudomonadota; class Alphaproteobacteria; order Rhodospirillales; family 2-02-FULL-58-16; genus JACZQZ01. Next base: position 20,945 of record JACZQZ010000004.1, on the reverse strand, counting down.
AAGGACCCGCCCGCCGCCCCGCTCTTCGCCGGAGACCTCGCAAGACCGTCGTTTAGCATACGAATCTGTAAGACAGGACACTAGGGAAGAGAACCCCATGCCCGCCCCACCATCCGCCTTGGAGTTGACCCGCCAGCTGTTGCGTTTCGACACGATCAATCCGCCCGGCCGGGAACGGTCCTGCGCCGAGCACCTGGGCCGCATTCTCGAGGACGGCGGATTCGAGGTCGGGTTCCACGAATTCGCCGAGGCCCGGACCAGCCTGGTCGCCCGGCTGCCCGGCAGCGACGACAAGCCGCCGCTCTGTTTCACCGGCCACATCGACACGGTGCCGCTGGGCGCCCAGCCGTGGCGCGGCGACCCGTTCAGCGGCGAGATCGAGGACGCCAGGCTCTACGGCCGGGGCTCCAGCGACATGAAGAGCGGGGTCGCCGCCTTCGTCATCGCCGCGCTCGGTCTGGCCCGGTTGTCCCGGCCCGCCGGCGGTCTGGTCCTGGTCATCACCGCCGGCGAGGAGACCGGGTGCGAGGGTGCCTATCACCTGGCCCGTCTGGGCGAGGTCCTGGGCCGGGCCGGGGCCATCGTGGTCGGCGAACCGAGCTCCAACCAACCCTTCGTCGGCCACAAGGGGGCCTTGTGGCTGGAAGCCAGGACCCGGGGCGTGACCGCCCACGGATCCATGCCGGAAAAGGGGGTCAACGCCATCTACAAGGCGGCGCGCGCGGTGCGCAAGCTGGAGGACTTCGGCTTCAACGTGGCGCCCCATCCCCATCTCGGCACGGCGACCCTGAACGTGGGCACGATCCGCGGCGGACTGAACATCAACTCGGTTCCCGACGAATCCGTCATCACCATCGATATCCGCACCGTTCCCGGCCAGACCCACGAAAGCCTGAGCGACATGCTCGCCTCCGACCTGGGCGGGGACGTGGAGCTCCGCCCGCTGGTCGACGTGGAGGGGGTGTGGACGGACCCGCACGATCCGTGGATGGAGGACGTCTTCGCCGTCATGACCGACATCCTGGGCGAGCCTCCGGGCATTCACACCGCCACGTATTTCTCCGACGCCTCGGTCCTGACTCCCGCTTACGGCGGCGTGCCCACCGTTATCCTTGGCCCCGGCGAAGCGGCGATGGCCCACCAGACCGACGAATACTGCCATGTCGAGCGCATCGGGCAGGCGGTCGAGGCCTACGGGCGGGTGGCCAAGGCCTGGTGTGGATTCTGAGGGAGCGCACGACGATGACGGATAAGGTTCGCAAGTCGGATTCGGAATGGCTCAGGCAGCTGACCATGGAGCAGTTCACCGTGACCCGGCAGAAGGGCACAGAGCGCCCCTTCACGGGCAAATACAACGCCTGCAAGATCCCCGGCACCTACCATTGCGTCTGCTGCGGGGCGGCCCTGTTCGGCTCCGCGGCCAAGTTCGACTCGGGCACCGGTTGGCCGAGTTTTTTTGCTCCCGTCTCCGGGGACGCGGTCGCCACCGGGTCCGACGACAGCCTCGGCATGGTCCGCGACGAGGTGCTGTGCACCCGGTGCGACGCCCACCTGGGCCACGTTTTCCCCGACGGCCCGGCGCCCACGGGCCAGCGCTACTGCATCAATTCCGCCGCCCTGATCCTGAAGCAGGCAAAACAGGACGACGCCTGACAGGCGGTCGAAGGGCCCTCACGTGCCGCCGATCTCATGGTTGGCGAGCTGCTCGAGGACGCGGACCATCGCCGAGTGGTCCCAGTCCGCGCCGCCCTGCGCCGCGCAGGCGTTGAACAGCTCCTGGCAGGTGGCGGTGTTGGGCAGGCTCATATGGAGGTCGCGCGCCGCCTGCAGGGCGAGGCCGAGGTCCTTCTGGTGCAGCCTGATGCGAAAACCCGGGTCGAAGGTGCGCTTGATCATGCGCTCCCCGTGGACCTCGAGGATCTTGGAGGACGCGAAGCCGCCCATCAGGGCCTGGCGCACGGTGGCGGGATCGGCGCCGGCCTTGGCGGCGAACAGCAGCGCCTCGCCCACCGCCTCGATGGTCAGGGCGACGATGATCTGATTGGCGACCTTGCAGGTCTGGCCGTCGCCGTTGTTGGTGCCGATGAGGGTGATGTTCTGGCCCATCAGCTCGAAAAGCGGCTTGACCTTGGCGAAGGCGTCCTCGGGTCCGCCGACCATGATCGTAAGGCTCGCCGCCTTGGCGCCGACCTCGCCGCCGGAAACCGGCCCGTCCAGGTACTGACAGCCGAGATCGTTGATCTTGGCGGCGAACGTCTTCGTCGCGATGGGCGAAATGGAGCTCATGTCGACCACGATCTTGCCGGCGGCGAGGCCCTCGGCGACACCATCGGGACCGAACAGCACGTCGTCCACGTCCGGGGTGTCCGGCACCATGACGATGATGATCTCGGAGCGTCCGGTCACCTCCTTGCCCGAAGCGCAGGCGGCGGCACCGCCGTCGGTCAACTCCTGGGGCAGCGGCGAGATGTACTTGTCGTACAGCGCCAACTCGTGGCCGGCCGCCTGCAGATGGCCCGCCATCGGGCGTCCCATGATGCCAAGACCGATAAAGCCGACTTTCGCCATCTTGTCCTCCCTTCTGAGCAGTTTTACGAGACGTCACACCGTTTGTGACCTCTCCTATAACGCAATTCCAGGCCAAACTGTGCTACAAAGGCCGGCGAACACATTGGTTCCAACAGCGTCGAGTACCGGTTCATGAGCAAGAATCCCGTCGTACTGGTTACCCGCAAGTTGCCCGAGGCCGTCGAGGACCGCCTGCGCCGCGATTACGACGCCCGGCTCAATCCCGATGACCGGTTGTACACGAGCGACGAGGTGATCGAACGGGCGAGCGGCGCCGACGCCATCCTGCCCTGTCACACGGAGCGCTTTTCAGCCCAGGTGATCGAGCGCCTCCCCGACAGCGTCCGCGCCATCGCCAACTTCTCGGTCGGGTTCGACCATGTGGATCTGGAGGCGGCGAAGGCGCGTGGCCTCGTCGTCACCAACACGCCCGACGTGCTGTCCGACGCCACCGCCGAATTGACCATGTTGCTGATGCTGGGGGCCGCGCGGCGGGCCAGCGAGGGGGAGCGCCTGGTGCGGTCGCGCGAATGGCGCGACTGGAGCCCGAGCTTCATGGTCGGCACCCAGGTCACGGGGAAGCGACTGGGCATCATCGGCCTCGGGCGTGTCGGGCAGGTGACGGCGCGCCGGGCCCGCTGCTTCGAGATGACCATTCATTATCACGACGTTCGCCGCCTTTCGCCCGAACACGAGGCGGGCGCCCTCTATCACGAGACCGTGGAGGATCTGCTGCCCCATTGCGAGTTCCTGGCCATCCACTGCGTGGCCACGCCGGAAACCCATCATTTGCTGAACGCGGAACGCATCGCGCTGTTGCCGGACGGGGCGATCGTCGTCAACGCGGCCAGGGGAAGCATCGTCGACGACGAGGCGCTGATCGCCGCGCTCAAGTCCGGAAAATTGACCGCCGCCGGCCTCGACGCCTACAACGACGAACCCAATATCCACCCCGGCTACCGGGAGCTTCCGAACACCTTCCTGATGCCCCATATCGGCAGCGCGACGCGGGAGACCCGTGACGCCATGGGTTTCAGGGCGCTGGACAACCTGGACGCCATATTCGCCGGCCGCGAGCCCCGCGACCGGGTCGTCTGAGGTCTCCGGCGGCGTCGGAACACCTGTGTAGGCATGGAGTTCGAGGATATGCGTTCCCGTGCCCGGTATGGGCGCGAACGGGGCCGATCGGCTGAACGATTGCCAACGATCACCGCGCCGGGAGGCGTGCGGCGCGGCCGTCCGCGGGCGCACGGATGGTTTCATGAAGATTGCCGGCGGCTCGGAAGGCGGGCCCTTACTTTTGCAAGTTGTCATATAAGATTCTCTAAGATTCTCGCGTGTTTTATGGAAAAGCCTTGCGATCTACCGGGAAATACCGGAAATTGGCCCACGACTTATGACCGCCCCTGGCTTGGTCACCAAACCGGGAGCGGTTGTTCAAGGACGAACCGAAGGAGGGGGATCCAAGCCGCATACGCTTGCAAGGGCCGGTATCCGGCCGGGTAAGAGTCGGCGACGGTTCCGATGGTTCTCTGTTCGGAAGACATCCTTAATCGTTAGGGAGGAGAAAACAGAATGAAAGATCGGAAAATTGCCGACAAGGCGCCCACGAAAAGCAAGGTGTCGCGGCGCAAATTCCTGAGGGTAGGCGCGGTCGTGGCCGGTGGCGCGGCGGCGACGATCGCCGCTCCGAATGTTTCCCGGGCGGCGACGACGACCCTCAAGATGCAGTCGTCCTGGGGAGCCACGAGCCCGTTCCAGGACATGGCCAAGCAGTACGTGGAGCGCGTCGAGGCGATGTCGGGCGGGCGGCTGAAGATCGACCTGCTGCCCTCGGGTTCCGTCGTCAAGGCGTTCCAGGTGCAGGACGCGGTTCACAAGGGCGTACTGGACGCGGCGCACACGGTGACCGCCTACTGGTACTCCAAGAACAAGGCCGCGTCGCTGTTCGGCACGGGCCCGGTCTTCGGATGCAACGCCCCGCAGATTCTGGCGTGGATCCATTTCGGCGGCGGCAAGGAGCTCCTGACGGAGTTGCAGGAGAAAATCCTTAAACTGAACGTGCTCAGCTTCTTCGCCATGCCGATGCCGACGCAGCCCCTGGGCTGGTTCAAGTTCCACGTCACCAGCCTCGAGCAGCTGAAGGGCCTCAAGTACCGGACGGTCGGCCTGGCCACGGACATCATGCAGGGCATGGGCCTCAAGGTGACCCAGCTTCCCGGCGGCGAGATCATGCCGGCCCTGGAAAAGGGCGTCATCGAGGCGTTCGAGTTCAACAACCCGACCGCCGACAGCCGCTTCGGTGCCCAGGACGTGTCCAAGGACTATCACATGGGCAGCTATCACCAGGCGGCCGAATTCTTCGAGATCATTCTCAACAAGACGAAGTTCAACGGCCTGCCGAAAGAGCATCAGGCAATCCTCGAGTATGGCGCCGAGGCGGCCAACACGGCCAACTACGGATGGGCCATGGACCAGTACTCCAAGGACCTCCAGTGGCTCATGAAGCCGCCGCAAAACGTCAACGTCTGGCGCACCGGAGAGGATATCTTGAAAGCCGAGCTCGCCTCCTGGGACAGGGTCCTCAAGAAACTCAACAAGGATCCGTTCTTCAAGAAGGTGGTCGACAGCCAGAAGGCTTGGTCGCAGCGCGTTGCGTTCTACGACATCGTCAACGCGGCGGACTACAAGCTCGCCTACGAGCACTACTTCCCGGGCGCGCTGCCGTTCTAAGGACGGCCGATTGGCGGGATCCACGCTTTCCGTCGGGAATACAGGGGCGGCGCCGTCGCGCGCCGCCCCGCCCGCGTTAAAGAGCGGAATCGTTGGTTCCGGAGGGTCTTCATGGAACGGTTCATCTTAATCGTCGACAGCTTTACCGCCTGGGTCGGCAAGGCCTTCGCCTGGTGCATCCTTCTCCTGACCGCCGGAGTCGCCTACGAGGTCTTCGTCCGCTATGCGCTGCGCGACCCGACGTCGTGGGCGTTCGACCTGAGCTACATGATGTACGGGTCCCTGTTCATGATGGCGGGGGCCTACACCCTGTCCCGCGACGGCCACGTGCGCGGCGACGTCATTTTCCGGTTGTGGAAGCCCAAGGTCCAGGCGGCCATAGAGCTCACTCTATATTTCTTATTCTTTTTCCCGGGAATCATCGCGTTCATCCTTGCCGGCACCGATTACGCCGCCGAGTCCTGGTCCTACAACTACGGTACCGGGGAAGTGAGCATCAATAGCCCGGCCAACGTGCCGATCTCGCAATTCAAGACGGTCCTGCCGGTCGCCGCCGGGCTTCTGTTCCTGCAGGGGCTCGCCCAGGTCTGCCGGTGCATCGTCTGCCTGAAGACCGGTGTATGGCCGGAGCACCTCGAGGACGTAGAGGAATTGGAGAAGGTCCTCACCAAGGAGCACCAGGAGCGTGAGGAAGAAGAGCGGCGCCGGGCCGCGGCCGCGGGCGCAGCCGCGGGCCAGGGAGGCGCCTGATGTCCGATCCCGCGATCGCCGTGTCCATGCTGGGCATCTTCATCCTCACGATCATGCTCGGCTTCCCCATCTGCTTCACCCTGATGGCCATGGGAATCTTCTTCGGCTACTACGCCTACTACGATCCGGAGCGGATGCAGAGCATCTTCGACAACCGGATTTTCGACCTTCTGGTCAACCAGACATATTCGGTGATGGCCAACGACGTGCTGGTGGCGGTGCCGCTGTTCCTGTTCATGGGCTACATCGTCGAACGCGCGAACCTGGTCGATCGGCTGTTCTTCACGCTCCAGATCGCGGCCCGCCATATTCCGGGTTCCATGGCCGTCGCGGCGCTTGCCACCTGTACGCTGTTCGCGACGGCGTCCGGCATTATCGGCGCCGTGGTGACGCTGATGGGACTGCTGGCCTTCCCGGCCATGTTGAAGGCACGCTACGACACCAGCTTCTCGGCCGGCGTCATCTGCGCCGGCGGCTGCCTCGGGATCCTGATCCCCCCCTCGATCATGCTGATCGTCTATGCGGCGGCGGCGAGCATGTCGGTGGTGCGGCTCTACGCCGCCGCCATCATCCCGGGATTCATGCTGGCCGGCCTTTATGTCGTTTATGTCATCGGCCGCGCGGCGCTCAACCCGAAGCTCGCCCCCCCACCGCGGCAGGAGGATATCGATGAGGCGAGGGGGGACAAGAACATCATCATCATGATGTTGACGTCGTTCTTCCCGCTGGCGTTTCTGATCCTGTCGGTTCTCGGCGCCATTCTTTTCGGCCTGGCGACGCCGACGGAGGCGGCCTCCATGGGCGCCGCGGGCGGCATCGTCCTCGCCGCCAGCTACCGCATCGGCTCGATCCGGGCCGGACAGATCACGCCGGATTGGATGGTCGGTCACAATCTCCACCCGCCTTACAATCCGTGGCACTACGCCATCGGCGTCGGTGCGGTCACGACCTTCGTGCTCTACGTGGCCTATTTCGCCTTGCGGTTGCTGGCCCGCGAGATCTTCGATGTGCCGTTGGCGGCGGAACGCACCCTTCCCTTCGCGCCTGGCGTCAGCGTCGTGATCGCCTTCGCCATCGCCGCGGCAATACGCTACACCGGGGACCGGTGGCCCGTGCTCGCCTTCATACAGCCGAAGGTACCCGCCCTCCGGCCGTTTTTCGCCTTCGGCGGGTGGGCCGCACTCGTCGGCCTGGGTTTCGGCGCCGTTTACCTGATCATGTTCGCGGTCTTCGGCCTGGGCGAAGCCTTCGCCGAACATGAGTACAGCCCGTGGGCGTTCGACATCGGCTTCTTTGTGGCGACCCTGGCCTATATGGGTTGGCGGGGCATCGACCAGGTGGCCCTGAAGGAGTCCGTGTACCTCACGGTCCGCACCACGGCCATGGTGTGCTGGCTGTTCGTCGGTTCATGGACGTTCTCGTCCGTGTTCGCCTATCTCGGTGGCCAGGGTCTTATCGAGGAGTTCGTCCTGGCCATGGACCTCTCTCCGGTCGTTTTCCTGCTCCTGGCACAGGTCATCATCTTCTTCCTGGGCTGGCCGTTGGAGTGGTCCGAGATCATCATCATCTTCGTTCCCATCTTCCTGCCGATGTTGCCGTTCTTTGGCATCGATCCGTTGTTCTTCGGGATCCTGGTGGCGCTCAACCTGCAGACGTCGTTCCTGACGCCACCCATGGCCATGGCGGCCTATTATCTGAAAGGCGTGGCGCCGCCGCACGTCCAGCTCATCCAGATCTTCAAGGGCTGCCTGCCGTTCCTGTCGATGGTATTTCTGGCCATGGCCATCCTCTACAACTTCCCGCAGATCGCCCTTTGGCTGCCGAAGATCGTCTACGGCGGGTGACGGCGGCGAGTGCCACGGAATTCCCGCCCTCATGCCCAGAGACGACACCATGACGCCGACAGAGCTCTCCGCCACCGAGGCGGTCCGCCAACTGCGCGACGGTGATATCACGTCCGAAGCCCTGGTCACGGCTTGTCTCGAACGCATCGACGAGGTCGACGGCGATGTCCAGGCGTGGGCGCATCTGGACCCGGAATTCGCGCTCGCGCAGGCCCGCGAGCGCGACACGGCCCGCCAGTCGGGTCTTTCCTGCGGCCCGTTGAATGGCCTTCCCGTCGGCGTCAAGGACATCTTCGACACCGTAGGACTGCCGACGGAAAACGGCACCGTCCTTGATTCCGGGCGCCAGCCCGTGACGGACTGCAAGGTCGTCGCTCTGCTCCGGGAGGCGGGCGCCGTCATCATGGGCAAGACCGTGACCACCGAGCTTGCCGTCTACGCGCCCGGCAAGACCAGGAATCCCCACAACCCGGACCACACGCCCGGGGGCTCGTCCAGCGGTTCGGCGGCCGCCGTCGCGGCGCACATGGTGCCCCTGGCCGTCGGCACGCAGACGAACGGCTCGGTCATCCGGCCGGCGTCCTATTGCGGTGTCTACGGGTTCAAGCCCACCCATGGCCTCATTTCGCGGCACGGTGTTTTGCTGCTGTCCCGCCCGCTGGACACCGTTGGCGTTTTCGCGCGTAGCGTCGAAGACGTGGCGTTGATTGCGGAGGTGCTTGCCGCCTACGATCCCGGCGACCCGGACACGTCGCCCAGGGCCCGTCCGCATCTTGCCGAGACCGCCGCCGGGGACCCGCCCCTGACGCCGAGGATCGCCTTCGTCAAATCTCCGGTCTGGGACGAGGCCGGGAAGGAAACCCAGGCGGCGTTTACCGAATTAGCCGAATTCCTGGGCGACGATTGCGACGAGTTCACCCTGCCCGGACCGTTCGAACACGCTACCGACTGGCACCGCACCATCATGCACGCGGATCTGGCGAAGACTCTCGCCGCATATTACGAACGCGGAAAGGACCAGTTGAGCGAGGTGCTGCGCGAGAAGATAGAGGAAGGCCAGAAGACCCTGGCCGTCGACTACAACCGGGCCGTGGACTGGCGCGAGGTGCTGAATTCGGGCCTCGATCAGCTCTTCGAGCGCTACGACGCCATCATAACCCCGGCGACCACGGGCGAGGCGCCGGCCGGACTCGACTCGACGGGCAATCCGGCGTTCTGCGCGCTGTGGACCTACTGCGGTACGCCGGCGGTGACGTTGCCCCTGATGGAAGGCCCCAATGGCCTGCCCGTCGGCGTGCAACTGATCGGGCCCCGCGGCGACGACGCCAGGCTGCTGAGGACGGCGCGCTGGCTCGCCGGCCGGGTCGCCGATGGCGGCGGGAACTGAGCCATGGGCAGCCGTGTCGGCAATCCGTGGCCGGGCTTCGAGGGATAACATGCTGGACAAGATATTCGCCGCTATCGGGATGCTGGGGGTCATCGCGTTCATGGGCGTGGTGACGGTTTTCGTGATGGAACCCGACCTCTGGATCATCACCATAATAATCCTCTGCGTCGGCGTCTTATTCCTCTGGCGGGATATCAGCCCCGGCCCCAGCCACGTCGAGGGCGACTCCGGGAGCGACGACTCCGACGGCTGACCGCCGTTCGGCGAATTCCTTACGTATTACCAATATTATTGACCATCGGTATCTGCCAGGGCGGACTCGAGGACGCGCGCCACGTGCATCGCCCGGCGCCCGGTCCCGTCGCGGATCTGCTGGCGGCAGCTGGTCCCATCGGCGACGATAACCACATCGTCGCCGACGGCGCGAACGGCCGGAAGCACGCCCAGCTCCCCCATCTTCATGGACATCTCGTAGTGTTCGGCCTCGTAGCCGAAGGCGCCGGCCATGCCGCAGCAGCCGGACTCCACCACGTCGACCTCCAGGTCCGGGATGAGGCCGAGCGTCCGTTCCACCGCGCCCATGGCGGCGAACGCCTTCTGGTGGCAGTGTCCGTGTAGAAGGGCCCGGCGCCAGGCCACGGGCTTCAGCGGCAGCGCCAGGCGCCCGCCGTCGCTTTCCGCCGCCAGGAAGTCCTCGAACATGAGCGCCCGGGCCGCCAGCGCCTCGGTGTCGGGGCCGGGCAGCATGGCCTTGAATTCATCGCGCAGGGTGAACAGGCACGAGGGCTCCAGGCCGATCACCGGAATCCCCCTCTCCACATAGGGGCGCAACGCCGCGATCATCCGCCCGGCTTCGCGGCGCGCCTCGGCCACCATGCCCGCCGACAGGAAGGTGCGCCCGCAGCAGAGCGGCCGGCCGCCGCCGCCCGGCAGGTGCACCCGGCAGCCGCCGGCTTCCAGCACGGCGACCGCGGCGCGGGCGTTTTCCGGTTCGAAATAGGTGTTGAAGGTGTCCACGAACAGCACCACCTCGCGCCCCCCGTCCGCCCCCGCCGGGGCGTGGCCGCCGCGGAAAACGTCGCGCCGCCAGCGCGGCAGGGGGCGCCGGGCGCTCAGGCCGAGCAGGCGCTCGCTCAAGGCCGGGAGGCCCGGAACCCGGTCCCTCAGGTTGAGGGCGAACGCCAGGCGCGCCGCCCATGGCGCATAGCGGGGCAGATTGGCGACCACGCGCTCGCGCAGACTAAGCCCGTGGCGCCTGTGGTAGTGGTGCAGGAACTCGATTTTCATCCGCGCCATATCGACGCCGGTCGGACACTCGCGCTTGCAGCCCTTGCACGAGATGCACAGGTCCATGGTTTCCGCCATGGCGTCGGAGACCAGGGCGTCCGGTCCAAGCTGGCCGGTGATGGCGAGGCGGAGCGTGTTGGCCCGCCCGCGGGTCACGTGGGTCTCGTCCCTGGTGACGCGGAAGGACGGGCACATGACGTCGGCGTCGGATTTCCGGCAGGCGCCGTTGTTGTTGCACATCTCGACGGCGCCGGCGAAGCCGCCCCATTCGGACCAGTCGAGCACGGTCTCGATGGGCCGGGGCGCATAGCCGGGCTTGTAGCGGAACAGGCTCCGGTCATCCATCTGCGGCGGCCGGACGATGCGGCCCGGGTTGAACAGTCCTTGCGGGTCGAAGGCGTCCTTGATGTCTTCGAGGGCGCGCACGATGCGGGACCCGAACATGAACTCGTGGAATTCCGAGCGCACGATGCCGTCGCCGTGTTCGCCGGAATGGGAGCCCTTGTAGGCGCGCACCATGGCGAAGGCCTCTTCCGCGATGGCGCGCATTTTGCGCACGTCGCCGCCGGCCTTCATATTGAGCACCGGGCGCACGTGCAGGCAGCCGACGGAGGCGTGCGCGTACCACGTGCCCCTGGTGCCGTGCTTCTCGAAGACCCGGTTGAGGCGCTCGGTGTATTCGCCCAGGTGCTCGAGCGGCACGGCACAGTCCTCGATGAAGGACACCGGTTTGCCGTCCCCCTTCATGGACATCATGATGTTGAGGCCGGCCTTGCGGACCTCCCAAACGGCGTGCCGGAAGGCGCCGTCGGTGACCGCCATCATGGCGTCGGGGAAGCCGAGGGTGGACATGAGGTCGGCCAGCGACTCCAGGCGGCGCTTCTGCTCGGATTCCTCGTCGCCGGCGAACTCGACCAGGAGAAGCGCTTCGCATGCGTCGTCGACCAGCCGCTCTATGGTCGCCCGGAAGGCCGGAATATCGCGCGCCAGGTCGATCATGGTGCGGTCCACCACCTCCACCGCCGCCGGCTCGAGCCCGACGATGTGACGGGTCGCCTCCATGGCCTCGGAGAAGGTGGAGAACCGGCAGATGCCGAGGACCGTATGGGCCGGGATCGGCTGTAAATCGAGTTCGATGGCGGTGAAGAACGCCAGGGTGCCCTCGGAGCCGACGAGAAGGCGCGCCATGTTATGGCCGCCGGGCGCGATGGTGTCGATGTTGTAGCCGCCGACCCGGCGCAGCAGCTTCGGCCAATGGGCGTCGATCTGATCGGCCTCGCGCGCCGCGATGGCGCGAAGGCGGGCGACCAGGTCCCGATACGCCCCAGTGCCGTCCACGGATTCGACGGCGCCGGGGACCTCGCCGAAATGCCACGCCTGGCCGTTCGCCATCACGGCGTCGATGGTGCGTACGTTGTGGACCATGTTGCCGTAACGGATGGACCGCGCCCCGCAGCTGTTGTTGCCGGCCATGCCGCCGATGGTGGCGCGGCTGGCGGTCGACGGGTCGATGGGAAAGAACAGCCCATGGGGCTTGAGAAACCGGTTCAACTGGTCGAGAACCACGCCCGGCTGCACGCGCACGGTGCGCGCCCCGGCATCGAAGTCGAGCACGGCGTTCAGGTACTTGGACGTGTCGACGACCAGGGCCTCGGCCACGGTCTGCCCGGACTGGGACGTCCCGCCGCCGCGCGCCAGCACCGGCGTTCCTTCCTCGGCCGCGATCTCGATGACGCGCACGATGTCTTCGTCGGTGCGCGGCACGACGACGCCGATGGGCTCGATCTGGTAGATCGAGGCGTCGGTGCTGTAGCGGCCGCGGGTGAACGCGTCGAACAGCACCTCTCCCTCCAGGGCGCGGCGCAACCGCTGGGCGAGGGCGCTGTCGCCGACGCGCGGCGTGGCCTTGTCGGGGGCGGTTCGGTGCATGGGCCCGGCGAAATAGCGTGAAGTGCGGGCCTGAGTATCCACCATCGGGCCAAAGGAATGCAAGGGCGGCCCGGGGGCGGGCGCGGCGGCGGGGCGGACCGCCAAACCCTTGCGCCAGGGCCGGTTGGGCGGCGCGAGCGCACTTGTCGGCGGGCGCTTTAGATGCATAATGCGGCTCCTCTCAAGGGAAGGACTCCGACGTCCATGCTGAAGAACACGCCCAGCCGGTCGGGCCGGCATTTCCTCCAGATACCGGGGCCGACGAACGTTCCCGAGCGCATCCTGCGCGCCATGGGGCGGCCGACCATCGACCACCGGGGTCCGGAATTCGCCGACATGGCGCGGGGCATCTTCGAAGGCCTCAAGGACGTCTTCAAGACCTCCGGTCCGGTCGTCATCTACCCCGCTTCGGGCACCGGCGCCTGGGAAGGGGCGCTGGTCAACACCCTGTCGCCGGGCGACCGCGTGCTGATGTTCGAAACCGGCCAGTTCGCCGCCCTGTGGCACGCCGTGGCCGAACGTCTGGGCCTCGAGGCGGAGCTCGTTCCCGGCGACTGGCGCCACGGCGTCGATCCGGCCCAGGTGGAGGAGAAGCTCGCCGAGGACACCGCGCATTCGATCAAGGCCGTCTGCGTCGTCCACAACGAGACCGCCACCGGGGTGACCAGCCGCGTCGCCGAGGTGCGCGCCGCCATGGACCGGGCCGGGCATCCGGCCCTGCTGCTGGTGGACACGGTTTCCTCGCTGGCGTCCATCGACTACCGCCATGACGAATGGGGGGTGGACGTCACCGTCGGCTGCTCGCAGAAGGGGCTGATGCTGCCCCCGGGCCTGGGTTTCAACGCCGTCAGCGACAAGGCGCTGGCCGCCGCCGGGTCGGCGACGCTGCCCAAGGCCTACTGGGACTGGGGGCCGATGCTGGACAACAACGCGCGCGGGTTCTTCCCCTATACGCCCCCGACCAACCTGCTATACGGCCTCGCCGAGGCGCTGGCGATGCTCGGTGAAGAAGGTCTGGACAACGTGTTCGCCCGGCACGACCGGCTGGCCGAGGCGACGCGCCGCGCGGTCCGGGCCTGGGGGCTGGAGATCCTGTGCCTGAACGCGGAAGAGTACTCGAGTGCCCTTACCGCCATCGTGATGCCCGAAGGCCACGACGCGGACGCCCTGCGCAAGGTGATCCTGGAGCGCTTCGATTTGTCGCTCGGCACCGGCCTGGGCAGGGTCAAGGGAAAGGTGTTCCGCATCGGGCACCTGGGCGATTTCAACGAACTCATGCTGGCCGGGACGCTCTGCGGCGTCGAGATGGGCCTTGGCGTGGCCGGCGTACCGCACAAGAAAGGCGGCGTCGACGCGGCGCTGCGCTATCTCGCCGATCCCGAGGGCGGGGCGATGGAAGACGCCTCGCCCGCACGCGCCTCGGCGTGACCGGCAACGCCCGCTTTCCCGGGTGGGCGGCGTCTGACGGAACCCTGTCCACGGCAGCGTTCTGTTGAATATAAGGGGTGGGGAGGAGCCCATGTCCCAAACCGTTCTCGTCGAGCGCGCCGATGACATCGCGACGGTCATCCTCAACGCGCCGGAAAAGCTCAACGCGCTCAGCAGGGGAACCTGGGAGCGCCTGGCGGACGTGATGGCCGGGCTGTCGGCCGAGGACGACCTGCGCTGCATCGTCGTGCGCGGGGCCGGCGACCGGGCCTTCGCCGCGGGTGCCGATATCGGCGAGTTCGAGACCGAGCGCAGCGACCCCGAAAGCTGCAAGGCCTACAGCCGCATGGTGGCCAGGACCATGAACACGGTCGCCGAATGCCGTCATCCCACCATCGCCCTGATCAAGGGCGCCTGCGTCGGCGGAGGGCTGGAGATCGCCTGTTGCTGTGACCTGCGCATCTGCGGCGACTCCAGCCGTTTCGGCATCCCGGTCAACCGGCTCGGGCTGGTCATGGCCCATGCCGAATTGAAGATGCTGCTGGACCTGGTCGGGCGGGCCCAGGCCCTGGAGATCCTTCTCGAGGGGCGCGTATTCGGGGCCGCCGAGGCGAAGGAGAAGGGGCTGGTGAACCGCGTGGTGCCGGACGCGGACGTGGAGGACGAGGTCTACGCGACGGCCGGGCGAATCGCCGCCGGGGCGCCGCTGGTCGCGCGCTGGCACAAGCGGTTCGCGCGGCGGCTCCTCGATCCCCGGCCTTTGACCGAGAAGGAGGTCGACGAAGGCATCGCCTGCTTCGAAACCGAGGACTACCGGATCGGCACCCGCGCGTTCCTGGAAAAAAAGACGCCGGTATTCAAGGGACGCTAGAGGGTACTAGGCATGGCATCCGAACCACCCCTGGAAGGGATCACGGTCATCGAGCTGGCCCACATCATGGCCGGACCGGTGTGCGGCCTGATGCTGGCCGACATGGGCGCCGACGTCATCAAGGTGGAGAAGGTCCCCGGCGGGGAGGATTCGCGGCGCTTCCTGCCTCCCGACATCGACGGCGAATCCGCCGCCTTCATGATGCTGAACCGCAACAAGCGGGGCATCGCGGTCAACCTCAAGCACGAGGACGGCAAGGCCGTGCTTAGGCGGCTGCTGGCGACGGCCGACGTGGTCATCGAGAACTACCGCCGCGGCACCATGGAACGCCTCGGCCTGGGGTACGAGACCTTGAAAGAGGACAATCCCGGCCTCATCTATTGCGAAATTTCGGGCTTCGGCCGTACCGGCCCCTATCGCGACCGCGGCGGCTTCGACCTCATCGCCCAGGGCATGAGCGGGCTCATGAGCATCACCGGCGAAGGCCCGGGCAGGGAGCCGGTCAAGGTGGGCGCTCCGGTCACCGACATCACCGCCGGCATCCTCGGCGCCATGGGCGTGCTCGCGGCCTATCTGCACCGCCTCAAGACAGGGCAAGGGCAGCGCGTCGATACCTCGCTGTTCGAAGCCGGCATCGTGCACAGCTACTGGCAGTCGGCGATCTGCCTGGCGACCGGCGAATCCCCCGGCCCCATGGGATCGGCGCACCCCCTGAACGCGCCTTACCAGGCCTTTCGAACCGCCGACGGCTGGATCACCGTGGGCGCCGCCAACCAGGCCACCTGGCTCAAGATTTTGGACGTCCTGGAGGCGCCCGGCATCGCCGGGGACCCGCGCTTCGCCGACAACGCCAAACGCATGGAAAACCTGCCGGCGTTGGCCGAAGCGCTGGGCAAGGTGTTCGCCGGCCGCACCACCGCCGATTGGTTGCAACGCCTGGAATCGGCGGGCGTCCCCGCCGGGCCGGTGTTGAGCATCGGCGAGATGCACGCGGACGCGCAAACCCTTGCCCGTGACATGATCGTCGAAGCGCCCCACAGCCGCCTGGGCGCGGTCAAGACCCTGGGCACGCCGGTCAAGTTTTCCGCCACCCCGGCCGGGGTCCGGCTGGGCGCGCCGGTGCTCGGCGAACACACGCGCGAGGTCCTGGGCGGGTGCGGGTACTCGGACGACGAGATCGACGGGCTGGCGAAATCGGGCACCGTCATCGTCGCCTGAGCGGGCCGCGGCCGGCGGAACGCGGCGCCGTTCGCCGCCGACATTGGATTGATTGTAAACGGCCCGGTATCATATAAGGCAGTAGCGCCGGGCAGGTGCGATTGTGCCCAGGGGAGACCGAAAGCGAAAAGTCCGGGGGGTTCAAGGTTAAAGCCACCGGTCAGGCGCGGAGCGCCCCGCAGCCGCCCCGGGAGATTTTTTCGTTCACCGGCGAGGCGCGGACGTGGGTCAAGGGTGGAAACCGTTGGGGAATTTCATCCGGAATATCGCGCTCCCGGCCATCGTGTCGGTGTCTTTCGTTACCGCCGCGCTGGCCGGGGACTTCGTCTTCACGGCCATTCCCGACGAGGACGAAACGCGGCTGCGCCAGCGCTTCGACAAGGTCGCCGTCTATCTGACCAGGGAGCTCGGGGTGAAGGTGCGCTACATTCCGGTCAAGTCCTATGCCGCGGCGGTCGCCGCCTTTCGCAACAACCACGTGCACCTGGCCTGGTTCGGCGGCCTTTCCGGCGTTCGCGCGCGGCTGCTTGTGCCGGGGTCCGAGGCCATCGCCCAGGGGTACGAGGACCGGTTTTTCATCACCTATTTCATCGCCCACGCCAGCACCGGCCTGCGGCCGGCGGACGGTTTTCCGGCGGGCATCGCGGGCAGGACCTTCACCTTCGGCTCCAAGGGCTCCACCTCGGGGCGCCTGATGCCCGAGTTCTACATCCGCAAGCACCTGAAGCAGGCGCCGGCCAAGGCCTTCGCCCGGGTCGGTTTCAGCGGCGATCACTCGCGCACCATCGCCCTCGTCCAATCGGGCGCGTACGCGGTGGGCGCGGTGAACTACAAGGTCTGGGCGAACGAGATGAAGGCGGGACATATCGATCCGGCCAAGGTGTCGGTCATCTGGAAGACGCCGCCGTACCCGGACTACCAGTGGACGATCCGCGGTGACGTGGACACGGTGTGGGGAAGGGGCTTCAAGGCCCGCGTCACACGGGCCCTGCTGGACATGACCGATACGGATCTTCTGGCGTCGTTTCCGCGCAAGAGCTTTGTGCCGGCGAAAAATTCCGACTACAAACCAATCCTGGATGTGGCCAGGTCCATCAAGCTGATCGATTGATGCCGATATTCGACCTCAAGGACGCCAACGCCGGCTATAACGGCCGCGCCGTGCTGAGCAATGTCTCCCTGCGCATCGAAAAGGGCGAGCGCGTTGCCCTGGTCGGGCGCAGCGGCGCCGGCAAGTCCACCCTGCTGGCGCTGCTGTACAGCCAGCGGCGCCGGGGGTCGGCGCTGATCCCGCAGGATCCGGGGCTGGTCAGGACCCTTTCCGTGTTCCACAACATTTTCATGGGCCGCCTGCACATGAACGGGGCCTGGTACAACTTGCTCAATCTCGCCCGGCCCATGCGCGGGGAGATCGAAAAGATCGAGCCCATCGTCGCCCGCCTCGGGCTGGAGGACGAGATGTTTACGCCCGCCGGCGAGCTTTCCGGCGGCCAGCGGCAGCGCACGGCGGTGGGCCGCGCGCTGTATCAGCAGGGCGACGTGGTGCTCGGTGACGAGCCCGTTTCGGCGGTGGACGGGCACCAGGCCCGGCTCGTGCTCGACGCCATTGCCGAGGCCCACGAGACCGTGGTCCTGGCCATGCACGATGTCGAGCTTGCCCTCGCCTATACGGACCGCATCGTCGGCCTCAACGGCGGCCGCGTGGTCATGGACGAGCCGTCCGCCGGCCTGACCCGCGGCGATCTGGACTCCCTTTACGAACGCTGACCATGCGGCGTTCGCAAAGGGTTTCCACCAGTTTCGGATTTCTCGGCGTCGGCCTGTTCTGTCTCGTCTTCGCCGACCTTTCCGTGTCCACCCTCGATCCCTGGCAGGAGATGGCGCGCATGGCCCGGGGCCTTGTCACCCCGGACTTCCTGGCCGTCGACCGTCTGGGCGAGGCGCTTTTGCAGACCCTTGCCTTCGCCCTCGTCGGGGTGGCGCTTGCCGTGGTCGCCGGGTTCGGCCTCGCCCTGGTCTTCCATGTCCGGGTGGTGCGCTGGGGCTGTGCCTTCGTGCGCGCCATCCACGAGCTTTTCTGGGCCCTTCTGTTCCTGCAGATGCTCGGGCTGACGGCGCTGACGGGAATCCTCGCCATCGCCCTTCCCTATGCCGGCATATTCGCCAAGGTCTATTCGGAGATTCTCGAAGAAGCCGGCCCCCGGGCCGCGAACACCCTTCCGGCCGGCAGCGGCACCGTGTCCGCCTTTTTTTTCGCCCGCCTGCCCGACGCCTTCGTCCACCTCAAGAGCTACACGTTCTACCGGGTGGAATGCGGGCTGCGTTCCAGCGCTGTGCTCGGGTTCGTCGGCCTTCCGACCCTGGGGTTCTATCTGGAATCGGCGTTCAAGCAGGGGCATTACTCCGAGGTGTCGGCGCTGCTCTTTCTGTTCTACGTGATCATCGCCACCCTGCGGCTGTGGATGCGCCCGCGCCTGGTGCCGGTGTACCTGCTGATCGCGCCCTTCGTCCTCGCCGGCGGGGCCGAGATCTCGCTCGACAACATCGCCCGCTTCTTCACCCACGACATCGTTCCCTACCCCCTGAGAAGCGCGGAGGTCCTGGATATATCAGCGTGGACCGCCTTCGGGACGTGGACGTGGGAGCTGCTGGCCGACCAGGCCCTGCCGGGGATCGTCGCCACCCTTGTGCTGACGCAGATCGCGCTCGTCGGCTCGGGCGTGCTGACCCTGGTTTTTTTCCCCCTGGTCTCGCGCCGGTTCCTGGGCCCGGTGGGGCGCACCGCCGGCCACGCCTTCCTGGTCGTCGTCCGCTCGACGCCTGAATACATCCTGGCCTACGTCCTCCTTCAGTTCTGGGGGCCGTCCATGTTGCCGGCCATCGTCGCCCTGTCGCTCCACAACGGGGCCATCATCGGGCACCTGGTGGGGCGCTTCAGCGACGAGCTGGCGCTCAGGCCGGACCACCCCCGCGGCCTCAACCTGTACGCCTACGAGGTCGTGCCCCGGGTGTACGGGCAGTTCCTCGCCTTCCTGTTCTACCGGTGGGAGGTGATCTTGCGGGAAACGGCGATCCTCGGAATTCTCGGTATCCAGACCCTCGGATTCTACGTCGACAGCGCGATCTCCGAGATCCGCCTCGACCGGGCGATGTTCCTGATCGTCATCACGGCGCTTCTCAATATCGCCGTCGACGGCCTGTCGCGGGCCATCCGCGCCCGGCTGCGCCTGGCCACCACGCCCGAAATCCAATGACACAGGGTAGTGGCCTGTATCAGCTAAAGTGCACCCATATGATCGCTTTTCCCGTTTCCTCGGTAGGAGGGGAGGCGCAGGCGATGGCGGCCCATCGGCAAGCCTTGCCGACGCCCCGGGGGGCCACCGGGGGGTGTCCCCCCGACACCGTATGCGGGGGGCGCCCCCGCGACCCCCGAGGGGACGGGAAAAGCGACCCGAAGGGCGGCGTTGCGAGGCTTCCGGACGTCGTCGCGCGCCGCTTGTGGTGTATGCACACCATGGCGCGACGCGCTCCTAGCCGGAAACCTCGCAACGCCGTCGTATGGGTACAATTTAGCTGATACAGGCCACTAGAATGCCGATCAGACGCTACAAGGAAGGATTCGAACGCCTCGGCATCGTGGCGTTCGTCGTCATCGCCGTGGCTTTCGGCTTCATCCGCTTCGTGGCGGTTCCCTATGACCCACCGCCCGACTCCACCGAGCAGGGGCGGTTCATCAAAGCGGAGATCGCGCGGGAATGCGATGAAGGGTTCGTCGTGTTCGCCTATCTGTGCCGCGAAAGGGTGGTGGCCGAATACCGGTGGCGGCACGAACGCGGCCAGGCGGGCATGGCCGTGATCGGTATCGTCGTCGTCATCGCGGCGTTCGTCTGCTACCGGACCTACCGCTGGGTGCGCGACGGTTTCCGGGCCAAATAACCGGCCCCGGCGGGCGCTTGACGGGCCGAAGGCACGGGTCTACATCAGGGACCCCGCGATGGTGGCTGTAGCTCAGTTGGTTAGAGCACCAGATTGTGGATCTGGGGGTCGGGGGTTCAATTCCCCTCAGCCACCCCAACCCTCTCCCAAGGGCATGATCGTCCGGGAAATGTAGCTAATCTGCGGGTTTCGATCCTCGCCAGTGGTACAGAAAATTGGTACAGAGGCGAGGTCGGAGATGGTTTGTCGGGCGCGCCCGCGGCCGGGGGGTTTTGGTTGCCGGAGGGGGAGGGATTTCCCCTCCCCCCCGGGGGTTGGTCAGGAGCCGACGTCGATGCCGAGCGCCAATAGCTCCGCCACCGTCAGGCCTGCTACGCCTGGCGTCGGATCGCTCAGGGTCACGTCCTGGAACGTGATCGAGAACGTGCCCGCGCCGCCGATCGTCAGGACGGTGTCGATCGCACCCCGCCGACACCCTGATCGCTCGTGTCGTCCAGGCTCACGGCCGCGGCCCGGGCGTCCGCGTCGCCGGCGCCGACCAGCAGCACGACGGCGAGGACGACCAGCCCCGCGCCGGCCCCGATGCGCTTCAGCGGGAAGCCGCCGGACTCCACTCGCTGGCGCAGACGTCTCATCTGTGCCATTGCGTGACCTCACGGGCGGAGTCTGGCTTCGCCCGAAACTTCATGCAGGAGCTCGACGGCTCTGAACGGCATGAGGCGCGCGCATCGGGCGTTCCTGCCTCCTGCTCCGTCTACGGCTCCGGACTGAGGTTGACGTTGCCATCGCCGTCCAGTTCGACGACCCAGCCCTGATCGATTGAATAGAAGTCGGACCGCACCTCCCACCAGGTGAAGTCTGGACCACACACTGGTCCGTCGGTGATGATCATGCGCCTCGCATCGAGACGCTCTGCTTCAGGCACGCTCTCCAACTGCACCTGGCCAACGCGGTTGTCCCCGACGGTAGGCCCGCCGCGGATGTTCGAGCGGTC
>JACZQZ010000145.1 GCA_022545455.1 Pseudomonadota bacterium | reverse complement strand
CCGTCCGTGGCCTTACGCAAGGCGTCATCGTCCAGGTGAGCGTAGCGGGCTGTGGTAGGGGGCCGGCTTTTCACCGGGCAAAGCTAGCCGCGCCTAGCTCACATTATCCTTGGGGCGGTCCAGAGGGACAACCTCTCCGCTCTTGCCATTGATGGCGGCGCGGATGCGTTCACCGATCATATCGGCCGCCTGCTTCAAGGGGTCGGCGGCAAGGTGCGCGTAGCGCTGTGTCGTGGCCGCCTGGGTATGCCCGAGTAGCGCCCCGATCATGGGCAGGGACAGCCCCCCGGCGGCGCCGACGCTGGCGAAGGAATGACGGAGGTCATGAAGCCGGACGTTATCCAGGCCGGCGGCCTTGCGAATACGGTGCCAGGGCTTGCGGAGGTTGACCAGCGGCTTGTCGGGGTCGCGGCCGGCGATTACCCAGGGCGAGCCGTCCCGTTCGATGCCGTTCAGGACTTCCAGGGCGGGGGCGTTCAGGTGGATCACCTTGGCGCCGGTCTTGCTCTCGGGGAGCCGTAGGCAGGACCGTTCAAAGTCCACATGCGACCATTCGAGATTCAAGATTTCCCCGAGGCGGGCTCCCGTGAACATAAGGAGCCTGACGGCTGCAATGACACTTGGGAGTTCCGTCGCCGTCCGTTCGGCCTCGGCCAGCACGGCACCTAGGCTCCCGAGTTCGTCAACCGACAAGAACCGCTCCATCTTACGCTCTGGGTATTTGTCAACGTGGCGGCATGGATTCGAGCCGTCCGGGCGCAGACCCCATTTTTCGGCAAGGTTCATCATCTTGGAAAGTAGGGCCAGGGTTCGGTTTGCCGCACCGGGCGTGTCCCGCATGGCGTGATGCAGACCCGTGATGTCAGCGCGTGTGATCCCGGCGACCTTCTTTCGGCCCAGAGCTGGGAGAACGTGCAAGCGCAGGAGGCGCTGATCCTCTTCCACCGACCGTGGCTTCTTGTGCGGGGCCGCGTGTTCACGGAGGTATTTTTCGGCCAACTCAGCAACCGTCGGGGCCTCTCGGTCATCCTTCCTTTCCGTCGCCGGGTCTGCACCGTCCTGCACGTCTGCTAGCATCTTCTTCGCCTTCCGGCGGGCCTTCTCGGGGCCTATGACGCCATGGCGCCCGATGGTGATGCGGCGGGAATCGTTGTGCCGGTTGCGGTATTGGATCACGTAGGATTTGACCCCGGACGGCTTTACCCGCAGCCCGAAGCCCGGTAATTCATCGTCCCATACAAACACGTCACGGTCCCTCGGGCGCGTCGCCGCGACGGTGCGATTCGTAAGTTTCGTCATGGTGGTTGCTCCCCTAATGAGCTAGGTCTCCCGATGTTCCTTTGGCCGGGTAAGCATGGGGTAAGCAACAAGCATCATAACCTAGCGCAAGCAATGGTGCAAGGGGATGACCAGGAATGTATTGAAACGCAATGAGTTGCCTACGTAGGACGCAACGGGTGAAAGTGCGTCAAAACCTTTGGACACAGATTGTGGATCTGGGGGTCGGGGGTTCAATTCCCCTCAGCCACCCCATCCCTCTCCCAAGGGGTTGATCATCCGGGAAATCCACGTATTCCGGGGCTTTCCCGGCTGTGGGCCCGGGCCCGCCCGGCGCCCCGGTAGGCGGCTAAACCATCCCCGCGGCCGCGCCGTGGGCGGTCATCGCCAGGCCGAAAAAGAACGCAGCCCAAAGGATCATCCCGATCGTGATGCGAACGGTACGCCGCCTCATGAATTACCCACCCTTCTGCTGGGGCCGCTGAAACGTCCAAAACCTAGCAACGAGAGGGATCAGCGCAAAGTGACGGCGGTCACAAACGGCGCCGATTTGCGCGCCGGCTCGCAGGCCAAGGAGAGCCCCGTCCCTTCGGCGGCAAACCGGGGTTCCGGTGGCCGGCGGCGGGGTAGACAGGAGGCCGCCTAACCCGTTCGCCGGCCCTCCCCACGACCTTCCCCCGGCGCCCGCGTGGCGCGCTTCCGCCGACGACACCGCGCCCGGCTTTTCATCGCCCCCGGCCCGAGCGCTCGGAAACTGACCGATGGTGCCGTCGGGGGGTGCGGAAACCGTCCGGCGTGGCATCGGAGAGGCGTGGAATTCCGCTCTTTTATTGCGGGAATTTTTTGCGTCCCATCCGCCGCCCCATCGCATCCGGGGGGCCGGCAAAAATGGACTAGGCCGCAAATTCGATGGGGGTATTATAGGGCGGAATACCTGCGGCCAGTGGCCGGATGCCGGGCATTGCAGGGAGTGGAAGACCCATGACCGCAATCTACAGGTGGAACGGCGAATATTTCGGATTCCTCGCCGACGACCGGTTGTACGCGGCGGACGGGACCTATCTGGGATGGATCGAGGACGGCCAAGTCTGGCTGAACTCGGGGCGCTTCCTCGGCGAGATTGTCGAGGACCACTACGTCCTGAAAAGGATCGTCGACTGCCCGCATGCGCCGAAGCCGCCCCGGGTCGCCGTGCCGGGCGCTCCGCGGGCCGGGAAACGGCGCGCCGCGAAGGACCCTCTCGAGGGGTGGGTGGACGCCGTCGACGACCTATAGGGACGGGTGTACGCCGATCCCGCCCAGCCTGCACGGGCGCGCCACGCCGGCGCGACGCCGGCGGGCCCTGGCGGGCCTTCTTCGGACAGGAGTTCGGCCCGGCGGCGGGACAGAGGCGCCACGGTCACCCGTCGCCGCCCGGCCGTGCCGTCAGCGGGTGCGGTCTTCCAGGGTGTCTATTTTGTTTTCCAGGCGGTCCAGTCGGGATTCCATGGCCTCGACCCGGCCTTCAAACCCCGACGCCGTCACCTGCTCGGTCGACGTGGAGTCATAGTCGACGCCAAGGAGGGTGCACCCCGAAAGAGACATGCCGGCGATCAGGCAACAGGCGAGGGCGCGAATACCTTTCTGCATGGCAGCTTTCTCCATTTCCTTCATCTTCGTGCCGTCGTTCCGGCGCGGGCGTCGCCGCGGCCGTACGCGGCATCTCGTCCGGCTCACATGCGCCGCGCCGGAGCCCGGGCGCCGTCGAGCCGGCCAGGTCGGGTTCAGCTTGTTTTTTCCTTGAGGGTTGCGATCAGCTTATCCATGTCGCCATCGTATGCCCGCATCATGGAGACGAATTCCTGGCGTTGGGTCTGCACCATACTGATGCCTTCGACCATCAGGTCGATGATGCGGTACCGGCCGTCCCGCTGGCGCAGCCGCCAGATGGCCCGGGTCGGCTCGCCGCCGGCCCGGGCGACGATGCAATAGACCAGGAAATCCTTGGTCCCGTGGGCCCGGGTCTTGACCACATCGAAGCGCTCGACCGCCGTCGCGCCGCCGCCGATCTTGGCCGTGTAGGCGGCCAGGATGTAGTCCGAATAGGCTTCCACGTAAGCCTCGCGCTGCCGTTCGCTGGCGGCCCGCCAGTAGCGGCCGAGCACGAACCGGGCGATGGGCGGGATGTCGATGGCCCGGGCCATCAGGCGGCGTATGCCTTGCGCGCGCTGCTCCGCCGACAGGGAGGAATCCGACAGCACGGCCATGGCCTCCTGGGCCATTCTGCGGACGGCTTCCGCGGCCGGATGTCCGGCCGGTGCCGTTTCCCCGGCCGGTGTCAGGCCGGGAAGCTCCGGCGTTTCAGTCATGCTGAAATCCAGCGCGTCCAGCGTGCCCGTGTCCGGGACGCCGGTGTCACTGGACGCCGTTGGCGCCATGGCCACGTCGCGGCCCGTCTCCACGCCCGCACACCCTGCCAGGGTCATGCCGAGCACGGCGAGGACCAACGGAAAATCACCCAACCTCGAATTACGCATAGACCTCATCTCCCGTCACAGGACGGCCGGTTTGTCGCACCCCGCGCCGGACACGGCGATCAGTGGCCGGCCGCGCGAGTGCCGCGAAAAACGCTTCATCCCGCCCTGGAACCAGTGTTCTTGTTTGTCCCGGCCGCCGGGCCTTCGCCGAAGACCGCGAGCCGAAACGACGGCGCTCGCCCGTCATGGGCACGGTGAATTCTTGGATGCACCCAATGTAGATTCCAACGGACTTCCAGATAAACTGGTGCTTAAACTATAAGATACTGTTAATTCATAAACATGCAATACATTTTACTTTTATTTTATTTAGCTATAACTTATCGGTAATTTTATAAGAAAGTTCATTGAATTTGCCGGTTGACGCCGGCACCTCAGGAACGGCGGGCCGACCGCCGCGCGGGAAGGCAACCATCGGGGCTTTTCCGTCGGGCGTGCGTCCCGCAACCGGGGCGTTGACGGCGGTCGCCGCAGGCACCGGGGACGGTGTGCGGCGCCGGCCTATGCGTGAGGATAATTTACGCACCGACCGACCAGCGCTTACGTTTCCCGTCATGACCGTCTCCACCGATAGGGGCCGAGCACCCGTGGGGACGACGCTTGGTCACGGCCCCCGTTCCCGAAGTGCCGGTTCGGCCTTCACCCACCCGCCGCGGAGGGAGAAACCCTCCAGGAGCAAGGATTGCTCCATTTGAGGCCACTCTAGAAACGAGGTACAGCGATGGCTGAAATTACCCTCTCGGCTGCCGTGCGCAGCAGCCTTCTGTCACTGCAGAACACCACGGTACTGATCAACCGCACCCAGGGCCGGCTGGCCACGGGACTGGCGGTGGCCAGCGCCATCGACGACCCGATCAAGTTCTTCGAGGCGAAGACGCTTTCGGACCGGGCCACCGACTTCGACGACAAGAAGGCGGGCATCGACCAGGGCATCAGCAGCCTGACCGCGGCCCTGGACGGCACCGAGGCGATCGATGCCATCGTCCGCCAGATGAAGGGTCTCGCGGTGTCCGCCAAGTCGGCGACGGCGAGCACCATCGGCGAGCTGGTCAGCCAGTTCAACGACCTGCGCACCCAGATCGCCAATCTGACCAGGGACACCGATTTTCAGGGTCTCAACCTGATCAACGGCACCGGCGAGAAGCTGACCGTCGAATTCAGCACCGACACCTCGTCCACCCTGGTCGTGGATTCGGTGGACGTGACCGAGGGAAAGGATGGGCTCGCCATCCGCACGGCGGTGACCGCGAACGCTATTTCCACCGGCGACACCTTCGTCAACTTCTCCTTCGACTTCGCCACGGCGGGCACCCTCGGGACCGCCGACACCATCACCGTCACCTATGCCGGCGAGAGCGCGTTTTCTTTCGACACGACGGGCATTTACTCCTTCACGTACGGCTCGGTCACCATCGCCTTCGTGGTCGCCAGCGCCGGCTCCGAGACCGGCACCTTCACCACCACGTCGACGCTGACGGTCAATTCCGCCATCACCTTCAACATCAGCTCGCAAGCGGTCGGCACCGACGGCTTTGTGGTGACCGGCGGGCTCACCGACCTCCGGGTCTCCATCGATGGCGCCGGCTCCGGAACCGCCAGCGTCGCCCTGGCCGCCGTAACCGGGGTGTACATCGTCGACGCCGCGTTCACCACCCAGATCAACAGCCTGGTGACCGACCTTCAAACGGCCCTGGACACCTTGCGCACCAAGACCAAGACGCTCGGTTCCAACGTCGCGCTGCTGCAGACCCGGCTCGACTTCACCGACAACTACGTCAACACCCTGCAGACCGGCGCCGACAAGCTGACCCTGGCCGACCTCAACGAGGAAGGCGCCAACCTGCTGGCCCTGCAGACCCGCCAGCAGTTGGGCATCCAGGCCCTGTCGTTCGCCGGCCAGGCGGAACAGGGGATCCTCGCCCTCTTCCGGTAGGATCGTATCGCCTTAGGCGGGAAAGGAGGGCATCGCGCCCTCCTTTTCCCGGCCGGCGGCTGCGCCGCGGCGGTCCTATGCGTGAGGATAATTTACGCACCGACCGCCCAGCGCTTACGTTTCCCTTCATGACCGTCTCCACCGATAGGGGCCGAGCACCCGTGGGGACGACGCGTGGTCACGGCCCCCGTTCCCGAAGCGCCGGTTCGGCCTTCACCCACCCGCCGCGGAGGGAGAAACCCTCCAGGAGCAAGGATTGCTCCATTTGAGGCCACTCTAGAAACGAGGTACAGCGATGGCTGAAATTACCCTTTCTGCTGCCGTGCGCAGCAGCCTTCTGTCACTGCAGAACACCACGGTACTGATCAACCGCACCCAGGGCCGGCTGGCCACGGGACTGGCGGTGGCCAGCGCCATCGACGACCCGATCAAGTTCTTCGAGG
>JACZQZ010000037.1 GCA_022545455.1 Pseudomonadota bacterium | reverse complement strand
TCAGGAGGGACAAGTTGACCTGCCCCCACGAACGATACCACTTTTTAAGTTAGACCGGACACCGATGGAGGGAAGGGCCGATACGGCTGGAGCCTCCATGTAGCGGAGGCCGGATCGGGCCTTCCCGGAGTCGCAGCGCGTCTTCGGCCGTGTGCGTTTTCGTCGGCGTTGCCATTCATCGAATCTCCACCAAAGCCGGCGGCCGCAGCCCGCAGTTGGAAAGCGCTCGAATCGCATCCGCTTTCCGTCGTGCCATCCATCCGGCATGGCAGCGGCCGTGCATCCACACGTGCCCGCCGGCCCCGTTCAGGAACGGCAAGGCTTCGTTATCGGCCATCGCCCCGCCGCAGTGCGCGCAACGGTCCGGCCCGTTCGCCGCCGGCGGGTTATAGGCCATCCACTGCGCAACGCAGCAGTCGAAGGCACGGGCCTCCGCCTCGGTGCGCGACAATCCGCCGTCATGCTCGGCGATAGCGGCTCGTTCCTCGAAAAACCCGCGCCAGTCATCCGCGTCCCATTCTAGGGCCTGTCCCGCTGTCCCCCGTCCAGAAGTCCGGGACAGTGGGACAGTCTCGGTGCAGGGGTCTTGGAGTTGTCCCGGTTGATCAACCGCCGTGGGACAGCGCAAAACCTTGGCTGCCAAGGCTTTGAGACTGACTTGTCCCACTGTCCCACCCCCTAGGGAATGGGACACTGGGACAGGCGGCGGCCTGTCAAGCATTGGCGGCTCCTTCCTCACGTGCCCGCTTCTGGAGGCGGTGCACCTTCGACCTGGAAATTTCTGTCTCCTCCGCGATTTCGCGGACGGTCAGGCCGTCAGCGGTCAGTTGTTTCACCAGTTCCAACTCGCGGTCCTCGATATCGCGTGTGGTCCAAAAGGCGGCGTTGTCGCGAATCTCCAACCGCGCCTCGAACGGCTTGGCTTCGTCTCCGACCAGTCCGCGTGCCTTTTCGAGGAGAATCTCGAACCGTGCGCCCTCCTCCAAACGATAATCGGCCGGACGCTTCAGGTAGATGACGGTATCGAGCGCGTCCTCCCGCTTGGATGTTCCACGTTGAAGCCCGCCTTTTCCGGAGTGGTGAATGAGGAGAACCGACATCCCGCGCCGGCGCAGGCTCAGCAGCCATTCCTGCATCGGCTCCCAGGATTCGGCGTCGTTCTCCCGACCGAACCGGCAGAGGGTGGACAGGTTGTCCAAGACCACGAGGGACACACCGTCCAGGTGTTCCTCCACGGCCGCCTGTCCCTCTGGCGTGGACAAGTCGGGAATGTTGCCCGTCTGTAGGTCGGGCGTAATGATTCTGAGGTGGTCAGGAGTGGGGGGTTCGGCGGTCGAACCTTCCACCATATCGGCAAATCGGGTCTGCATGGCGTGTGCCGGCATCTCACCATCAAGGTAGAGAACCCGGCGAGGCGTGGGGGCCTTCCACTTGAGGAACGGACCACCCGTGGCGACGGCATACGCCATCCCGAGGGCCATGTATGTCTTTCCGACGCCCCGCATGGCGTGCAGCATTACAAGGCCCTGAGATGGCAGCACAGGCGCGAGGACCATCTCCCGCGGCGGAATATCCATCGAAAGAAAGTCGGCGATGGTCACCGCCCGAAGGCACTTCTCGTGGGACGGCGCCCACGGCACCGCCGCCTCCAAAAGTTCCCGCAGCCGATTCGCGTCCCAGCCGTCCGGTGGCACGTCGGCCAAGTCCCATTTCGCCGGGAAGGCGGCCGGCACGTCAACCATCGCCACGGCCGCCGCTCTGGCCTCGTGGGCGAGCTTTGCCGCGTCCTCGGCATACCCGACGCCCTGGGCGT
Source organism: Pseudomonadota bacterium (assembly GCA_022545455.1). Lineage (GTDB taxonomy): Bacteria > Pseudomonadota > Alphaproteobacteria > Rhodospirillales > 2-02-FULL-58-16 > JACZQZ01. The sequence continues at coordinate 20,187 of JACZQZ010000037.1, read as the reverse complement.
CGTGATCAGGCCACACGGCCACGTGTCGGCCCTGTAGCGGCGTCCAGTCGGCCATGTGGGCGGCCTTGGAACCGCTCGGCGAAGTGACGGCCACGTGATCGGGGAACAGGGCCGCCGCGGCGTCGGCCGCCTTCTCGCCCTCGACAACGAGCACGGGCGCGTCAGGCCGAGCCGCCAACCGGTCCAGGCCGTACAACAGACGCGGCACCGGGAAAGCCTTCCACCTCCACTCACGCCGGCCGTCCGGCCCCTCGCAAAAAGTCAGCGGCAACACGTCCTTGTCATCGTCCGGCAGGTCGAACCGCACTGCCAAGCCCAGCAGGCGGCCCGCGGCGTCCCGGTACGGCCACGAGGCGGACGGCTTGCCGAGCTTATGCGATGGCCATTGGCGCGGCACATCCTCGGGCACTGGCAGAATGGGCCGCCAGTTGTCGGGCTCCCGCGCCGTATCGGTTTCGGGTGCGCTGGCCCGTTCATCGTCCGTCAGCGGTTCGAACATGGCGCCGGTCATGACCGCACCCGCAGCATATCGGCGAGAGACCGCGCCGCCTCCGCCTGCCCTATGCCGGCGAGGTAGGCGCACAGGGAAATCACGTCACCGCCGGCGTCGCCGGTGGCGAAATCGGCCCAGCGCCCGGTCCGCACGTTGATCTTGAATGAGCCCGACCGCCGGTCGGCACGGAGCGGGTTTCGGGCTAGGTACTCGCGCCCGACTTGCCGGCCGTCCGGCAGCCAGCGCCGGAGCAATGCGGGCAGAGCCGCCAACGCCGCCCGGTTGACGGCCGCGAAGTCGATTCTCTGGCCCATCAGGCGGCTTCCGGGGCAGCGGCGCGGGCCTCGTCCGCCTCGGCGGTTGACGTGTAGGTCCGCTCGGTGGTCCAGGTTTCGAGTTCCGTGATTTTGTAAAGCACCCGGCGGCCGGCCTTAGTGAAGCGCGGGCCGGTTCCAGCCACGCGGTGCCGTTCAAGGGTGCGAGGCGACAAGCGCAAAAGTTCCGCCGCCTCGGATTGAGTCAGGTAAGTATTGGTGTCCATTTCTTAACCTCCAGGTCGTGCCCTGCGGGGGCGTGGCGTCTGGAGGCAAGCTACGGGGGGTATCTGGTGTTTTGCGAATGGAACTGTACGAAACAGACGAACTATTTTCTTTTCTGTTTTTCGCGGAATTTGGAGAACGGGTTCCATCCGTTCCGAAGGCGTCTAATCAGTTTGACATGCTTCTCATAATCGGGGTCACGCCTCCAAGCAGTAATTGTGCTCGGAGCGACGCCCACATGCTTGGCCAGTTCCCGAACCCCAACGTTGGGGACTTGCGCTTCAAGCTGTACAGCACGGTCTTTCTCTTCACTGTGGGCTGCCCCTAAAGAGCGGCGATGACGGTCTACGTTTAGGAGTTCCATCAACAGAGCAATCAATTCTGGACCAGGTTGCTCCTGCAAACCTTCCACCATGGTCATGGCCACGTCAGCAATGAGAAGCCGTGACAGAGACTGCCCTGTTAGTACGGGTGCTTTACCCTCTACCTTCTCTCCGTCCCGTAAGTTTTTTAGTTCTATGCGAAGCCATTCTGCCGCCCTTTCCGTCAACTCGAAGGCCTTGTTGATCTGGTCGGTCGAGATCGATACAAGGACGTTGCTAGCTTCATCCCTGCTGAAACTACCCCTCTCCTCCAAAAGCTCGGACAACCTATTCATTCGGTGCAAAAAAGCGTCTAAGTTCCCGTCAAATTTTTCGTGATCGAGCAATGTGTCCCCGTACAGCTCTGGCTTTTCATTCACGAGCCGGGGCTGTTTTTTTCGATCCGTCATGGTCAATGACGCCTGTCGTTGTCCCTACAAATGGAAGGCGCGGCGGCCCGGTGCGGTTCCGGGTTTTCCCTCCGTCGAGGTAGCCGCGCCAAATCGATGCTACGCTCTCCGCGTCGGCAAATCGACAACCTCGGCTCCGCCCTCGCGCTCGCCCCGCATGGCGGCCGCGATGCGCTGGCCGATGGCCTCGTTGGCGGCCCGTACCGGGTCGGCGCTGAGGTGGCTGTATCTTTCCGTCGTCACGGTCTTCGTGTGCCCTAAAAGTCGGCCGGTCATCTGCAACGACACGCCGCCCGACGCCGCCATAGCGCCGAACGAATGCCGTAAATCGTGCAATCTCACGCCGTCCAGCCCAGCCCGCCCGCGGATGCGCAGCCACGGCTTCCGAAGGTTGACGAGTCGTGTCCCGGGCTTTTCGCCGCATATGACGAATGGGTTGCCCTCCATGCGCGGTACGTCCGCGAGCACCTGCAGCGCCGGGGCGTTCAGGTAGATGGGCTTCGGGCCGGTCTTGCTGTCGCGCAGGAACAGCATGGCGCGGCCAAAGTCCACGTGCTGCCATTCGAGCTCCAGAATTTCGTTTCGCCTCGCGCCGGTGAAAATGAGCAACCGCAAGGCCGCGACTACCCACGGGGTTTCGCTGCCCTCGTGGGCCACCTCCGCCAGCACGTCGCCAAGGCGGGCAAGCTCCGCCTCGGAAAGGAACCGCTCGCGCTGGTACTCCTTGAACTTGTCGATGTGCCGGCAGGGGTTGGTGCCGTCGTCGCGGTAGCCCCGCCGTTCCGCCCAGGTGAACATCGCGGACAGGATGGCCACTGCCCGGTTGCCTTGGTACGGCGTGGCGCACAGCCCGTGGTGAAACCGCGCCACGTCCGAATGCGTCACGTCGGTAACCCGCAACCGCCCGAGCTCGGGCAGGATGAGACGCGCGAAATAATCCCGGTACGCAGTGAAGGTGCTGGCCTTGCGCTTGGTCTTGACGTGTTCCGCCAGGAACATGTCTGCCACGTCATTGACGGTGGGGTTCCGCTTTCCGGCGTCACGGGCGGCGGCGGGGTCTTTCTTGGCCGCAACCTCGCCCAGCAGCCGCTTGGCTTCGGCGCGGGCGGTGTCCACCGTCCAGGGGCTTCCGTACCGGCCGATGGTCAACCAACGTTGGCGCCCGCCGACGCGGGTTTTCAGGATGAACACCTTGGTCGCTTTCTGGCAGCGGCAGCCGAAACCCGCCACCCCGTCATCCCACACAACTTCGCCCGGCTTCAGGGCGTCAACGATTCGCTTGGTGATCCGCTTCCTGCTCATTTCCGCCTCCGGCCTTTCCTGGCTGCTAACAACCGTGTAGCAACCAATTAGCAACCACATTTCAGGGTACTACTGGCGGGGCGTGGCGGCAAGTGTCTATATAAGATGTTGTTTTTGCGTAGGTTTGACGGACACTGGCGGAACAAGTTATCTATTGGTTTTTGAATGGCATTCAAGAGGTCATGGGTTCGATTCCCCTCGGCTCCACCACCCTACGCCTCCGGCTTCGGGGGGCAGGCCACGACCTGTCTCACGTAGCTACGAAGTAGCGTAGTGAGAAGTGGACTGACACCGGAAGGCGTTTAGGCGTACGCGTGTCCGCCGTCGCCAAGGCTTCGGCGGACGGAGATCGGTTCGCACCACCCCGCCCAGGCGCCCCATTCATACATTGGTAACTTGCCATCGCTACCATGGGGCCACGGGTGGACCGGACCGGCGTCGTCGTTCCCGGGAATTCGGGACGCCGAATCCGCCACCGAAAGGGGACGCTTGACCCATGCGCGTGGCCGCCGCCTTCTGTGCCATATCCCTCGTCTTGTTGGCCGCCCTGGTTCCCGCGGACCCGTCGCCCAGGGCCGACGTGCGCATCCTCGAATACGACAAGGACGGCCGCCCCACGGTCGTCCGCAGCTTCCGGGTCGAGGACGGGGAAAAGGCGCCCGGCGCCGACGTTCTCGTGCTGCCGGAGAACCGCTACGAAGACGGGGAGCTTCTCGTCGTCAACCCGCCGCCCCGCTTCCAGGGGCCGGCCCGGCGGCTTGGCTTCACCGTCATCGAAACGGTGCAGCTGCCCCAGTTGTCGCTGGAGGTGTTCCGCCTGCGCACGCCGGAGGGGCTGAGCGTGCCCCAGGCGATCACGCTGTTGCGCCGGCGGTTTCCCGGCTCGGTCATCGACGCCAATCACATCTATCAACCCCAGCAGGGGGCGAATTTCGCCACCAGTGACGCGCGCGGGCTCATTGGCTGGGCCAAGGCGACGGCCGACTGCGGCAAGGGGGTGCGGCTGGGGATGATCGACGCCCCCGTCGACGTGCGGCACCCGGCGCTGGCCGGTCAGCGCATCCGCTTCCGCTCCTTCCATAAAGCCAAGCGCAAACCCGGCCCCGCCGATCACGGCACGGCCATCGCCGCGATGTTGGTCGGCAAGCCGAGCTGGGGCGGGCTGCTGCCCGGGGCGGAGCTCAGGGCCGGCAACATCTTCGAGGTCAACGAGACCGGGGAGGTGGTGGGCAACGCCGTGGGCCTGCTGAAGGCCATCAACTGGCTGGCCAAGGAGCGCGTCCACGTCATCAACCTGAGCGTCGCCGGCGCCGACAACAAGGTCATGCGCATCGCCTTCAAGCGGGCGCAAAAGAAAAACCTGGTCATGGTCGCCGCGGCCGGGAACTGGGGCAGCGCCGACAGGCCCGCCTACCCCGCCGCCTACAAACACGTGATCGCGGTGACCGCGTTCGGAAAACAGTGGGTCATCTACTTCAAGGCCAACAGCGGGCCCTATATCGACTTCGCGGCGCCCGGCGTGCGCGTGTGGACGGCGGTGCCGGGCGGCGGACGCTTCCAGAGCGGCACATCGTTCGCCACGCCCTACATCACCATCCTGATGGCCCTCGAGATCGTGCGCCGTCCAGGCCGCAGCTCGTACACCCTGCGCCGGTTCCTGCGCAAGCACACCATCGACCTGGGCGCCCCGGGCCGGGACGACATCTTTGGATGGGGCTTCGTCGACCTGCGACCCGACTGCGCCGGTTGAGCGCGACGCCGGCAAACCGTCGCCCGTCGCTCCCCCCCCGTCACTCCCCCCGTCACCCCCTCCGCACCGCCAGACCCCGCCGCCCGGACCGCTACCGGCGCCGGGGCACCGCCCGGCCGTGGCCGCCGACCATTCTCCGGCGGCCGGCACTCCTCAGAAACAAAGAAAATTTTACGTAAAATATAGTAAACTATAACGCTAAATAATATATGTAACACTTCCAAGCTGTTAAGTGAAAAATTCGCATTTGCAAATAAACGTCAGAGCGTGTATTTTTAACCCCACGCGGTGCGTGATTACGCGACGGGGCGGCGCCGGTCGGCGTCGGCACAAGCGGCCCCGTCGCCGGCGACTTTGATCTTCTCAATCTTCCACCAAGGCGCGGGAGCCGAGGCCGATGAGCCGAAGCGGCAAAACAAAACAGGTGGCGGCGGACCCGTCGCTGCTGCATACCGTAACCAGGGCCTGCCGGTCCGCCTTCGTCACGGTGGGGGCGTTCAGCTTCTGCATCAATCTCCTGGTCCTCACCGTACCCATCTACATGGTGCAGCTTTTTGACCGGGTCATGACCAGCCGCAGCGAGGACACCCTTCTCGTCTTGACCCTTGCCGCGGTCGCGGCCTTTGCCGTGATGGCCGCCCTCGATCTCATTCGCTCGCGCATGCTGGTGCGCATCGGCCTGTGGCTCGACGGCAAGCTGAGCCCGGCCCTGTTCGTTGCCACCCTGGCCCCGGCGGCGGGGGCCGGACGCTCGACCCGGTGCCTGCGGGACCTTTCCCAGGTCCGCACCTTCCTCACCGGCGCCGGGGTGCTCACGCTTATGGACGCCCCCTGGGTGCCCCTGTTCATCGGTCTCATCTTCATCCTGCACCCGCTGCTGGGACTGGCCGCCGTGGTCGGTGGCGGCCTCATGATGGGGCTTGCCTTGCTCAACGAGGTCCTGACCCGCGGCCCGCTCGGCGATGCCAACGCGGCCGCGTTCCGCGGCATGACCGCCGCCGAATCCATGGTGCGCCAGGCGGAGACGGCCGAAGGGATGGGCATGGGGAAGGCTCTTTCCCAGTGGTGGAGCGCCGAGAACGCGCGCGCCTTGCGCTTCCAGGCGGTGGCCAGCGACCGCGCCGGGTTGGTCATGGCGCTGAGCAAGTTCGTGCGCCTGGTGCTCCAGGTGCTCATCCTCGGCCTGGCGGCCCTGTTCGTGGTCCGCCAGGAGCTCTCGGTCGGGGCGATGATCGCCGCCTCCATCATATTGAGCAGGGCCCTGGCGCCGGTGGAGCAGTCCATCGGCGTGTGGCGGAGCCTGGTGACCGCGCGCATGGCCTTTCGCCGGGTCAAGGACACCCTGCTCAGGGCGGCGGCGGAAAGCGGCCAAATGCTCCTGCCCAAGCCGGCGGGCAAGCTTGTGGTGAGCAAACTCGCGTTCATCCCCGAAGGCGTGGACGAGCCGGTGTTCAGCGGCCTGTCCTTCCAGGTGAAACCGGGTGAGCTGTTGGGCATCACCGGGCCCACCGGGGCGGGGAAATCGACCCTGGTGCGCCTGCTGCTCGGCGTGGCCAAGGCGGCCCGGGGCACCGTGCGCCTGGACGGCGCGGACGTGTTTGCCTGGAACGCGGATGATCTCGGCCGCCACGTCGGTTACGTCCCCCAGGTGGTCGAGCTCCTGCCGGGGACCATCCGCGACAACATTGCCAGGTTCACGGAAGCGCCGCCCGAAAAGGTCGTCGAGGCGGCCAAACGGGCCGGCATCCACGAGCTCATCCTAAGATTTCCCGAAGGCTACGACACCGTTGTCGGCGGGCCCGGCGACATCCTTTCGGTGGGCACGCGCCAGCGCGTGGCGCTGGCCCGGGCCCTGTTCGGAGACCCGACCCTGGTGATTCTGGACGAGCCCTACTCGAACCTGGACGCGGACGGGGTCGCCGCCCTGATCGGAGCGATCCACGGCCTCAAGGCACGGGGCGCCACCACCATCATCGTCGCCCACCGGCCGAGCATCCTGGCCCACGCCGAGCGCGTGCTGCTGCTTCAGGACGGCTGCGGAAAGATCGTCAAGAAGGGCGCGCGCACCAATCTGCGGGTGTTCTCCGGCGCCGACAAGCCCGCCGGCAAACCGGGCGCGGGTGACGCGGCCCGCTCGGTGGCGTGAGCGCCATGCCCAAGACCTCGTTCGGCAAGAGGACCCCCCCGGTTCCGGAAACCGGGCGGCAGGACCGCCCCGGTGAGGCGGGGCAACGCGAAAACACGCCCCTGGCCATGCCCGACGATACCCTCGACAGCGTGCTCGGCCGGTGGCGGCGGGGGGGATGGGCCGTCATCATCATCTTCATCGGCGGTTCCCTGGTGTGGGCGGCGAACGCGCGGCTCGACAGCGCCGCCATCGCCCATGGCGTGGTTGGCGTGGAAAGCAGCCGTAAGACCATCCAGCACCTGGAAGGCGGCATCATCAAGGAGATCCTGGCCGCCGAAGGGGGCGTGATCAAGGCCGGGCAGATCCTGGTGCAGTTCGACGACACCTACGCCCGCGCCCGGTTGGACCTGTTGAAGGGGCGGTATGCCGCGGCCCTGGCGCAGCAGGCGCGGCTGCTGGCGGAACGGGAGGGCCGCGAGGACATCGCCTTTCCCGACGAACTGCTGGGCCGGGCCGACGACACCACGATCGGCGAGATGATCGCCGGCCAGAAGGACCTCTTCCAGGCGCGGCGGATCAAGATCGCCAACGAAGAATCCATCCTCAGGGAGCGGATCGAGAAGCACCGGCGGGAAATCACCGGCCTCAGGGCCCAGGTCGTCGCCGGGAAAGAGCACCTCCGGTTGCTGGAAGACGAGATCGCGACGGTGGAAACCATGCTCGAGAAGGGCGTCGCCAGCAAATCCCTCCTGCTGGCGCTGAAACGCCAGGCCGCCGATATGGCCGGCGAGATCGGGGACAACCGGGCGCGGGTCTCGCGGGCCGAGAGGAGCATCATGGAGGTCAAGCTCCAGCTCACCATCCCCAAGACGGATCACCGCAACGAGGTCGCCAATGCGTTGCAGGATGTCCAGGGGGACATCGCCGACCTCAAGGAGAAAATCTACGCCGCCGAGGATGTGCTGCGGCGCACCAGCGTGAGGGCGCCCCAGTCCGGCACCGTGGTCGATCTTCAGGTGCACACCGCCGGCGGCGTCGTGCAGCCGGGGGAGACGCTGCTCGACATCGTCCCCGACCAGGACCGGTTGATCATCGATGTGCGCGTCGACCCCCAGGACATCGACACGGTCTACGAGGGCATGCCCGCCAGGGTGCGGCTCACCGCATTCAACGCGCGCACCACGCCGCTGCTGGAGGGGTCGGTGACGTCGGTGTCGGCGGACCGCATGACCGATCCGGTGACCGGTCAATCGTACTTCACGGCCCGGGTCGTGCCGGCGGCCGGGACGCAGGGTTTCGATGTCTCGACCCTGAAGCCGGGCATGCAGGCCGAGGTCTTCCTGGTGACGGCGGAACGCACGGCGTTGGACTACCTCCTGGAGCCGATCACGCGCAGCTTCGCCCGCGCCGGCCGCGAGCAGTAGACGGGCCTCGGCGGGCGGGATTCGGGGCTTGCATGGTGACCGGGCCCCGTCCCTCGTCCCTTGACGGGCAGCGGGGCCGTAACGATATTAAGGGACGATATTAAGGGACGATGTCGGCGATGCCTGATCATGGCCGCCGACGGGGCGCCTTCGTCAGGGCCCTTACCAAGCGGTGCTCGCTCGATTACAGAGGAGAACGCTCCCATGTCTCGGTTTGCCGGCTTCGACAATCCCCTGTTGCTGGGTTTTGAACACTTCGAGCGGATCCTCGACCGCGTCGCCAAGACGTCGGGCGAGGGATACCCGCCCTACAACATCGAGCAGATCGGCGACAACGGCCTGCGCATCACCCTGGCCGTGGCGGGGTTTTCCACGGACGACCTGAACGTCTCGGTGGAGGACAACCAGCTGGTCATCCGCGGCCGCAACAGCGACGACGAAACCGGCCGGGCGTTCCTGCACCGGGGCATCGCCGCGCGCCAGTTCCAGCGCAGTTTCGTGCTCGCCGAGGGGATCGAGATCACCGGCGCGGTGCTCGATAACGGTCTTCTGCACATCGACCTGGAGCGCAAGACCCTGGAACCCGAGGTGCGCACCATCAAGATCGAATGCGCCCCGCCCGGGGGCAAAAGCGGACCCCGCGGCCCGAAGACCATCGACGTCGAGGCGGAAAAGTAATCGCGCGGGGGTCGCGGGGGCGCCCCCCGCATGCGGTGTCGGGGGGACACCCCCCGGTGGCCCCCCCGGGGATCGCGGGGGCGCCCCCCGTATGGGTTGTCGGGGTGACACCCCCCGGTGCCCCCCGGGGCGTCCGCTCAGGCGGCGCGGTTTTCCATGGATCCGGTGAGAAGGGCGAAGAGCGCCTCCGCGTCGTTGGTTCCGCGGAGTTTCTCGCAGACGCTGCCGTCGCGCAGCAACCGGGAAACCCGCGCCAGCGCCTTGAGGTGATCGGCACCGGCGGATTCCGGAGCCAGCAGCAAAAAGATCAAATCCACCGGCTGCTCGTCGATGGACTGGAAATCGACCGAGTGCTCGAGGCGCGCGAACAGGCCGTAAAGGCGGTCCAGGTTGGCCATCTTGCCGTGCGGAATGGCGATGCCGTTGCCGACGCCGGTGGTGCCCAGCCGCTCGCGTTCCATAAGGACGTCGAAGATGGCCCGCTCGTGCAGCCCGGTGATATCGGCCGCCCGCCGGGCGAGGTCCTGCAGGGCCTGTTTCTTGCTGGAGGCGCGCAAATCCGGGATAACGGACTCGGCACTGATGAGCTCGTTGATTTCCATGACCATTTCTTAGCCTTACACCTGTTTGGAATCGCTCGGATCGATCCACCCGACATTTCCGTCGTCACGCCGGTAGACCACGTTGAGGCCGCCGTGGCCCCGGTTGCGGAACATCATCACCGGCACATCGGCCAGGTCCATGCGCATGACCGCTTCGCCCACGGTCAGCGTGGCGATCTCGTGCGCCATCTCGGCGATGATTACGGGCTGGGCATCCTCGGGCACTTCTTCGTCGTCGCTTTCCACGGCGATGATGTATTGCTGGGCCGCCAAGGTCTCCTCGGGGCCACGCACCTTGTGGTGGTTGCAGAGCCGCCGCTTGTAGCGCCGCAGCCGCTTGGCGATGCGTCCCAGCGCTCCGTCGAAGGCGGCGTACGCTTCATCGGCCGCGCTTCCCCCCTGCATGACCATGCCGCGGCCCGCGTGCACCGAGATGTCGACGCGAAACATGCGGCCTTCGCGTGAGATGATCACCGTCCCATCAACGGCCCGGTTGAAATATTTCGCGACGGTGTTTTGTAACTGATCCTCGACATAGCCGCGCAGGGCGACGCCGACGTCTAGGTGCTTTCCTTTGACCGATATTTCCATAAGAAAGCCGACTTGGCCCGTAAAGCCTCACAGCTGTCGGGAGAGGCACGTTTTCTGCCGATCAGTACCGGAAGCGGCGCACTCATCACACCGTCAAATCCGCGGCAGTGGCGTGCGAAGGCCGGAAGTTAGTGGCCACTCCCACCAGAGTCAATAGGCGCCGAGTACGGATTTATGCCAATGACCGACCCCTTACAGCGATGCCTTGGCGCGGCGGCGTTGCACAGACGACGGTATGCGCATGGCTTCCCGGTATTTGGCCACGGTACGCCGGGCGATGCCGATTCCCTCCTTGCCGAGGAGGGCGACGATCTTGTCGTCGGACAACGGCTGGCCCGGGGATTCGGCGTCGATCAGGGCCTTGACGCGGTGGCGAACCGACACCGAGGAATGGGCCTCGCCGCCGGCGGAACTGCTGATCGCCGGGGTAAAGAAATACTTCAGCTCATAGATGCCCCTGGGCGTGGCCATGTACTTGTTCGAGGTCACGCGGCTGACCGTGCTTTCGTGCATTTCGATGGCCTCGGCGATGTCACGCAGCACCAAAGGACGCAGGTACTGCACGCCTTTGGCAAAAAAACCGTCCTGTTGGCGCACGATCTCGGTGGCCACCTTGAGGATGGTGGTCGCACGCTGATGAAGGGATTTCACCAGCCAGTTGGCCGACTGGAAGCATTCGCTGATGTACTGCTTGTCCTCTCTGGAGCGGGCGGCGCGGCGGATTTGCGTGTAGTAGTGATTGTTGACCAGGACCCTGGGCAGGGTGTCGCTGTTGAGTTCGATGATCCAGCCGCCGCCGCGCCGGGGGCGGATGAGGACGTCGGGCGTGATCGGCTCGGCCGCGACCTGGTCAAACTCGAGCGCCGGCTTCGGGTTCAACGCCCGGATCTCGGCCATCATGTCGGCGATGTCGTCCGCATCCACGCCGCACGCCGCCATCAACCCGCCGAGGTCCCGCTTGGCCACCAGGTCCAGGTTGTCGAGCAGGGTCTGCATGGCCGGGTCCAGGCGGTCCCGGTCGCGTAGCTGGAGGGCCAGGCATTCGGCCAGGGAGCGGGCGAAGATTCCGGCGGGGTCGAATTGCTGGAGCTTGGCCAGGGCCGCCTCCACCCGCTCGACGCCGCAATCCAGCAGGGCGGCCACCGGAGCAAGATCGTCGACGAGGTACCCGGCTTCGTCGACCATGTCGATCAGGTGCACGCCGATCAGCCGGTCCACCGGGTCGTCGAGGGTCAAGGACAGCTGGCTGGTCAGGTGCTGGCGCAGGGACACCTTGTCCGAGAGCGTCTGCTCCAGGCTGGGACCGGCGCCGTCGAAGCCGCCCCCTCCTCCGGATCCCCAGTCGGCAAAGGCCGTGGGCTGGGGTCCGTCCGCGACGGCGTCAAGGGGACTGTCGGCGTTCCACAGGTTGTCGTAATCCACGTCCAGGTCGGCGTCGTCGGGAAAGCGCGGGTCGTCCGCGGCCGCGAAGTTGATGGGCTCGAGGGGATCGGTTTCGTCGTCGACGCCGTCGTCCTGGCTTGCCTCGGGCGCCGCCTCCGATTGCGCCCCGTCGAGGTCGTCGCCGCCTTCGTCGTCCGGTTCCAGAAGTGGGTTCTCGGCCAGCTCCTGCTCTACGTAGGCGACCAGTTCCAGGTTGGAGAACTGCAGCAGCTTGATCGCCTGCTGGAGCTGCGGCGTCATGACGAGGGCCTGGCTCTGCCGCAGTTCAAGCCGGGGGATCAACGCCATCTCGGGTTCCGTCCCGTACCCGCCAAGCCAAGGCGCCGCCGGCGCCCGGCATCGACCCATGGAGGCCGTTCGGGACTCCTTTTGCTCACGCCGTTTCGGAGAAGACCAAACGCCGGTCCCGGCCCCATGCTAAAGACTGAAACGATCACCCAGGTAAACACGCCTGACATCCTCGTTGCCGACGATGTCCGATGGCGCGCCTTCCATCAACATCATGCCTTCGTGGATAATGTAGGCACGATCGATGACATCCAGCGTCTCCCTGACGTTATGATCGGTGATCAACACCCCGATTCCGCGGTCCTTGAGATGCACGACCAGGTCGCGGATGTCGCCGACGGCGATGGGGTCGATCCCCGCGAAGGGCTCGTCCAGCAGGATGAAATGGGGATTGGAGGCGAGCGCCCTGGCGATCTCCACCCGGCGGCGTTCGCCGCCGGAGAGGGCCAGCGCCGGGGTGCGGCGCAAGTGGGTAATGGAGAATTCCGCCAGCAGCGCCTCCAGAATCGCCTCCCGCCGGTCGCGCGATTTCTCCACCACCTCGAGCACGGCGCGGATGTTGTTCTCCACGGACAGGCCGCGGAAGATGGACGCTTCCTGGGGAAGGTATCCGATGCCCAGCCGTGCCCGGCGATACATGGGCAGTTCGGTGATATCTTCGCCGTCCAGGTGTATGGTCCCGTAGTCGGGCGGCAGAAGCCCCATGATAATGTAGAAACACGTTGTCTTGCCGGCGCCGTTCGGCCCCAGGAGACCCACGACTTCGCCGCGCTGGATGGACAGGCTGACGCCGCGCACCACGGGGCGCTTCTTGAAGCTTTTGCCCATGGATTTGGCGATAAGCCCGTGGTTGGCGGCCACCAGGCGCGGGCCGGCGCCGGCGTCGTCCGCGCCTTCGCGTCCATCCGCGGTAGGATTCGAATGGTTCTTCTGTTTCTTCATGAGGCCAGCTTGGACCCTACGCACTCAGAGGTTTATTTTTTCTTTACGGGCTGGATCACGCCCCGCACCGGTTCGCCGCCGGAACCCGGTGGACCGCAGCCGAAGAGCTTGCTGATCCCCGTATTCAGGTTTATTTCCGCACGGCAACCGCGGAGCTGATTTCTTCCCCGGATGATCTTAACCGATCCGGCGAGCGTGACGATACCGCTTTGCACGTTGTAGACCGCCCGGTCGGCCCTGGCGTCGTCCTTGGCGGTCTTGATGCGGACGTTGTCGAAGGCCTCGACGCGGTAGATGGCGGATCTGCCGTTCTTGTCCTTGCGGAAATAGGCCGCCAGCACGTCGGCGCGCAACCGTTTGTCACCGCGTACCGCGGAGGCGTTGCCCCGGGCCACCGCCATCTGTTTTTTCTCCCAGTATTCCAGTTGCCTGTCGGCGGTGATCTCATCCTCGTCGGTGACCAGCCGGACGCGCCCGCCGCTGAGCACGAGGATGCCGTTGTCGACGTCGTAAACCCCTTTTTCGCCGTAGGCCTTTTCACCGGGCGAGGAAATCCGCACCTCGCCGTCGGCGTGAAGGCGCCAGATGTCCGTGCCGCCATTCGGTGTTTCCCGGTAGTACGCGGTGAGCACGTTGGCACGCACCTCCACCTCGCCGCGCACCGCACGGGCGTTGCCGCGGGCCAGGAAGAGTTGCTTCTCCTGCTGCCATTCGATGCCGTCTTCGGCATAAATCTCGATGGGTGTGTTTGCGTCGCCGCCGATCACACTGAGGCTCTGGGCGAGGACCGGGCCGGCAATGGGCAGGGAACCCAGCCCCAGGCCCACCGCCACAACGGCGGCGCCCAGGGCGGCGCGCCGGCCGGTCACGGGCGGGCCGGCGGTCATTGCCCCGGCCTTCCGATACCCGGATAGATGAACAGTCTGGCCTTGCCGGTGAAGATGATGGTCTTGCCCTTTTCGCGCAGGACGAACCCCTCGCCGCTGAGATCGCCGAACGGCCCCTGCCCTTCCACCGGCTCCGTGCCCACCGCGCTTCCGTTATCCAGGTCGATGGTGATTCTTTCGGTGCGGAACTCGTAGCCCGAGTCGTGGAACAGGTTGACCGCGCCGGCCAGTTCCAGCGTCTTGGCGGCGCGGTTGAAGACCCCGGTCTCCGCCGTCAGGACAAGCCAGGATCCGTCTTCCAACGTGATGTCGGCCTTGGGCATCACCAGTTCCACCGTGGCGGCGTCCTTCATCGCGTTCCTGACCAGGTCGGCGGTGATGGAAAAGAGCTGATCGTTTTTGTCGCTGCCCACGTAGCGGGCATTGACCATGCTGGGGTCTCCCGTCTCCCGCGCCTTCAACGCGGCAAACCCGATGCGAAAGCTGTTGTCCTTCGTCTTAAGGTGGGGCCACACCGCCACCAGGGCCACCAGCACCATCGCCACGGCCGGCAGCAGATACTTCATCATCTGGACGAAGCGGCTGTACCCGTGGGTATACCGGCGCCGCGCGGCGAGCCGTTTGGCGTCATCGAGGACCGGGCGCGCGCCCAGAGCCTCCGCCGGACGGGCCCGCATCCGGGCCGTGGCCTTCGCGGCGCGCCGGGCATTTTCGGTGGTCGGCACGGCGCCTCCCCCCCGCCTCACGCCACGCCGGCGCGCAGGCAGTCGTGGATGTGCAGGATGCCGACGGGGCGGCCGTCCTCGACGACGAACAGGTTGGTGATGGCGTTCTCGTTCATCAGGCCCACCGCCTCGCTGGCCAGGGCATCCGCGCCGATGGTCTTGGGCGCCCGGGTCATCACCTCGGCGGCCCTCAGATCAAGGAAACCCGGGCTCATGTGCCGGCGCAGGTCGCCGTCGGTGATGACGCCCTGGAGAACGCCGTCGCCATCGACGATGGCGACGCAGCCGAAGCGCTTGTTGGTCATCACCAGAAGGGCGTCGGCCATGGCCGTGTCGCCACCCGTCAGCGGCACTTCCTCGCCCCGGTGCATGAGGTCGGCCACCTTGAGCAACGTCCTTCCCAGCCTCCCGCCGGGGTGCAACGCGTGGAACCGGTCGGGCGAGAAACCCTTGCGCTCGAGCAGGGCGATGGCGATGGCGTCGCCGAGCGCCAGCATCACCGTGGTCGATGTTGTCGGCGCCAGGCCCATGGGGCTGGCCTCGTCGCTGGCCGGCAGGACCAACGCCACGTCCGCCGCCTGTGCCAGGGCGCTGTCGGCGCGCCCGGTGATGGCGATCAGGGGAATGTGGAACCGCTTCGCATAGGCCACCAGGTCGGCCAGCTCCGTGGTCTCGCCCGAATTGGAAAGGGCGATCACGGCGTCCCCCTCGGGCCCGATCATGCCCAGGTCCCCGTGGGACGCCTCCGCCGGGTGCACGAACAGGGCCGGCGTGCCGGTGGAGGCCAGGGTCGCGGCGATCTTGCGCGCCACGTGGCCGCTCTTGCCGATGCCGGTCACCACCACCCGCCCGGTCCTCCCGTCGAGCAGGTCCAGAGCCTCGGTGAACGCCTCGTCCAGGCTCCGCGCCAGTGCCTCCAGCCCCTCGGCCTCCAGGCGCAGGACGCGCTGGGCGCACGCGAGATCGGCGTTGACGTGGGCGGCGTCCTGACGGGGGATGGCCTTGGATGAGCTCATTTCAAACCGTCACCCGTTTCCTGTCCGTGTTGTGGGCCGGGCCGGGGTGCGATGACCTGTCCCGGTCAAGCCCGTCCCCGTTGGCAAAGGATGCATGAAATAGCCGTCCCCGGCGATGGGCGAGTATGCGCCCGGACCGCTGAATCGTCAACAAAACCAGCCGGTTTTGGGCGCCCTCCGGGGGCCGCGGGGGCGTCCCCCGCATATCGTCGCCGGGGGGACACCCCCCTTGTCCCCCCGGGGCCGCGCCCGGGGGCGGGAGAGGCCTTTGGCATGGGGCGAACACCGCGCCGGGCGTGGCGTCCATGGCGCCCTGGAAAGCCGGCGCGGCGGCGCCCGGGCCAAGCCCCGCCTTCCGGGGCACCGAAGCGCACAGCGGATTCATGAGATTTACAACTAATACGAGAATATATCCGCATCGGCCCAGCCGCGCAGATCCAATTCCACGCGGTGGCCCAAGAACCCGAAGCAGGCCCCGGCCAGATCGGCGCGGCCCTCCCGGTCAAGCATAATATCAAGTTTTACCCGCAGAGCGTGCAGATGGAGGACGTCGGCGGCGGCATAGCGGGTCTGCTCCGGGGTCAGGGTCTCCGCGCCCCAGTCCGACGACTGCTGTTCCTTGGACAGGTCCACCCCCAGCAGGTCCCGGCACAAATCCTTGAGCCCGTGGCGGTCCGTGTATGTGCGGCCAAGCCGGGAAGCGATCTTGGTGCAATAGACCGGGGCGCAGGTCACATCCAGGTAGCGGCGGATGATTCTGAGGTCGAAGCGGGCGAAATGGAACAGCTTGGTGATGGACGGATCGCCGAGAAGCGCCTTAAGATTGGGGGCGTCGTATCCGCGGCCGGAGAATTGCACCATGTGGCAGGTGCCGTCGCCGGACGACAATTGCGCCAGACACAGCCTGTCGCGCTCGGTATTGAGCCCCATGGTTTCGGTGTCGACGGCGACGCTGTCGCCGAAATCCAGGCCCGGTGGCAGGTCTTCCCTGTGCAGTTCGACGGTTGCGCCCTTGACTTTCACCGGCAACGGCCTTCGCGATGCACCCCGAAAAGGGGCAATGGTGCCCAGGAGAAGACTCGAACTTCCACGACCTTGCGGCCACAGGTACCTGAAACCTGCGCGTCTACCAATTCCGCCACCTGGGCAAAAAGGAAAAACGGTCCGCCAAGGTTTGACGGTCGGACCCGTCGTTAGCGCCCCAGTGATCCGATGTCAACCGGCTTTCACGCACCAAGGTTGACGCCCTTCCCGGGGACATTGTAATCGGTGTTGCGGCTTGGCGTGGGATACCGGGTCCGCGCCGGGACGGCGAGGAGCGGAACATGAAACGTCGCGTGGTTACCGTTTTCGGTGGTTCGGGGTTTCTCGGACGCCATCTGGTCCGGCGCCTGGCGGCCGATGGCGCCATCGTGCGCGTCGCCGTGCGCGACACCGAGGCCGCCCAGTTCCTCAAAATCTCGGGCGACGTCGGGCAGATCGTGCCCGTGGCCGTCGACATCACCGACCCGCCGCTGGCCGCCGCCGCCGCCGCGGAAGCCGACGCCGTGGTCAACCTGGTCGGCATCCTGTGGGAACGGGGACGGCGCACGTTTGAGCGCGTCCATGCCGAAGGCGCCGCCAACGTGGCGCGCGCCGCGGCTGCGGCCGGCGTCGGGCGCCTCGTCCACGTCTCGGCCATCGGCGCCTCCGGCGATTCCCCGTCGGCCTACGCCCGGACCAAGGCGGCGGGTGAAGCCGCGGTCCTGGAGGCCTTCCCCGAGGCCACCATCGTGCGCCCCAGCGTGGTGTTCGGCCCCGAGGACAAGTTCTTCAACCTGTTCGCCGGGCTGGCGCGGCTGTCCCCGGCGCTGCCCGTATTCGGCTGTCCGTTTCCGCCGAAGGTAACCTTGTTCTCGGGCGGCGCCGCGCTCCGGGTGGACCTGTTCGGCGACGGGGGCACGAAGTTCCAGCCGGTCTACGTCGGCGACGTGGCCGAGGGAATCATGAAAATCCTCGCCGATCCCCAAACCCGCGGGCAGGTCTTCGAACTGGGCGGGCCGACGGTTTACAGCTTCAAGGAACTCATGGAGCTGATGCTGGCCGAGATCGGACGCAAGCGTATTTTGCTGCCGGTGCCCTTCGCCATTGCGCGCATGGAAGCCTGGTTCCTGGAGAAATTGCCCCAGCCGCTGCTCACCCGGGACCAGGTGCGCCTCCTCGAGCGGGACAACGTGGTGGGCGGCGAGGCGCGCACGTTCGAGGACCTGGGGATCGAGCCCGCCGCGGCGGAGACGATCCTGCCCACCTATCTGCGCCGCTTTCGCCGTCCCGGCAGGAGGAACCTGCGCCCGGCCTAGAATCTGGTTGCATAGGCCCGTCGGTGGCACCGGGTGGGGCCGCACCGGCGACGGGGAACCGGGGGACAGGCAGGCTTCCTCGGCCCCGTTTTTTTTGGGCCGTTGGCCTTGGAACCGAAGGCGCGCGGGACCGCCACCCACCCGGACGTATGGGTCCTCTATCCCTCTGCATAATTCCGGCGCGGTCCGCTCTCCGCTACCATCGGCGACGCTTTGCCGGCGTTGTTCCCTCCCCTCGCGTACGGGGCGGGGAAGACACAATGCCCGTCGGATCCGGTGCCATGGGCGCTACCCGCGACCGAAAACCTTCGTTTTTATTTGCCCGCGGCGGACGCGGCGGGGCCGCCGGCCCGATTGCGGCCCCCCTGTCCGCGGCGGCGCTCGCGATCGGGCTGCTGACGGTGGCGACGGACGCCGTCTACGGGGGCAAGGCCAACGACATTCCGGTGCGCCCCGGAGGGTTCGGAGTCCTCTCCCACGGGAACGAGGAGGGGGTTCCCGCACGGCCCGCCGGTGCGGACGGAGGCCCCGGCGCCGAATGGGACCTGTCCTCCCTGGTCGGCCGGACCGTGGCCGCCGATCCGGTCCTGGCGATGACCCCGCACACGGTCACCGTCCGCCGCTCGACCGGCGGCGAGGTGGCGCTCGGCCGGGTCTCGATCCCGTCGACCCAACTGCGTTTCCGATACCACGTCCTGTCCCAGTGGCGGTTCAGCCCGTACGCCGGGGCCGCCATCGGCGCCTCCGTCTTCGACCAGGGGAACACCCCGGACCCCGCCCATGATGAAACCGTTTCAGGCGACGCCCCTGGCGCCGGCATGGACGTGAAGATCAGCGAATCGTGGAATGTCGCCATCGACGCCCGAAAGGTGTTCCCCGACGGCGCAACCACGCGGCCGGGCAGGGACGTCGCCGGGCGTGAGGAGGATTCGGCCCCCTGGGTGCTCGGCGTCGGTTTCGGCTTCCTGTTTTGACCCGGACTGGCGCATTGCGGAGAGGCGGGACGTACCCCGCCTCTCCGCCGGGCGGCCGGTGCCGGGACGGGGCCGGCGTTTCCGTCAGCCCCGGTCCACGGCGCGCGCCGCGGCGGTGATGGTTTCGCCGAACTCGTGCAGGAAGACCGATCCCCGCACCGTGCGCTGGACGAGGACGCTGCGCCGGTCCGCTTCGTCGGTCCTGCGGCGCACCAGGTCGAGCGCGCCCAGGCGGTCCAGGGCCCGGGTGATGGCGGGCTTGGAGACCTTCAGGATCTGCGCCAATCCCCTGACGGTGTGCGGCGGCGCCGTCAGAAACACGGTCAGCAGCACGGCCATCTGGCGCCCGGACAGGTCCGGCGCATCGCCGGCGACCGTGGTGACGACGGTGCGCCGCCACAGGTCCAGGGCCTGCATCTCCCGCAAATCAATGGCCATGTCGCGCCTGTTTCATTCCGCCATCGAATCTTTTATCCGACTCCCTCCCCGCCGGGCAACCGGTAATACCCCGGGGACGGCCCCGAGACGGTCGGCGATCCGTGCAAACGGCCGCCAATCCCTGGCGATCCCGAGGCCACTAGAGGCCGCGTCAGGCAGCACATGCCGCTATGGAGGCGGCGAAACCGCGAAGTGTTCCCCACGGCGTGGCGGCCGCCAAGGACGCGGATGGCACCGTGATTCCCGCTCCCGATGACGGCACGCGGATCGAAATCCCCGCTTGACCGGCACCGGCCACACCGTATAAGACCACCGGCAACCCTCGTCAGCCCTCGGCAGGCTGGCGGGGGTTTGAGTGTGATTAAGCCGTACGTACCGGTTCATGAAGTGGTGGCAAGGGTTCGCGCCGGGTGACCGCCGACCACGGTTGTAACAAGAGGTTTTCATGGAAAGATTGAAGAAAGTCCCCGTTTTGGTCTGGCTCATCAGCGCCTTCGCCACCCTGATCGTCATCGGAGTGTTCTTCACCTGACGGGAGCCCGATCCCGTCAACCGCATGAGGGACACCCGTAGGGCCGGCCTTGCCGGCGAACCGGGTTCTTCCGTTCCGGGGGGGTCGGAGCGACCCGATCCCTGAATTCAAACTACCAAAAACGTCTTTTCGCGAACGCCTTACCTGAGCCGGATTCGAGGTAATATTCGAATTCCTGCGCTCTCCGTTTGTCAGAGAAGGCATGATCGCAGATCACCTTCCAAGGTTTGTATTTGGACGTAGGGCACGGAACCGCCGACGTTGTGCCCTTTGATGCGCTTTTTCAGATCCGCGGTGAAACCAATATATCGTTGCTCAGGAAAC
>JACZQZ010000144.1 GCA_022545455.1 Pseudomonadota bacterium | reverse complement strand
GGCGTCGAAAAGTTTTGACCATGCGCCGCATCGCCTGCACCTTTCCTCCTGCCCGACGAGCCGCCTACGCGATCTCTATGAGCCATGATCAGCGCTCCTTGGTATTAGCCCGCCGCCGTCCGCTGGCGGCGGGGGTGTGGTTGTGCTAAGGTCGCGGCGCTCGGCATCGTCATTACAAATTGGGGGGACGTGTATCATGGCCAAGGACGCCAATGGCCTAACGCCCCGTGCCGCGATCCTCGGACTGAGAGGCATCGCCGCGGCGGCCTTGTTCGGCGCCGCGCTTGCATTGGGGGCCTCGCCGGCCGAGGCGGCGCTGTCCGCCGATCAGGTCAAGCGGCAGGTGGAGATGCGATACGGCGTCACGGTGCTGCGCATAAAGCCGGTGACGGAACAGGGCCGGAGCGCCTACGCCGTCACCATCATGAACCCCGGCGGCGCCTTCGACGAGGCGTTCCAGGTCAACACCTTGGTCATCGACGCGGAAACCGGGCGGCCCATCATCCAGTACCGCCAGGGCCCCGGCGGTATACAGCCGGCGGCGCCCCCGGTATCGTCCAGGACCCGTCCGAGCACGGCGTCGACGCCGTAACCGGGACACCGGCGGCGGGCGCGGGCCTTTTGGCCCTCAACCCGTAAATGCCTGGATTCCGGTCTGGGCGCGGCCCAGGATCAGGGCATGGATGTCGTGGGTGCCCTCGTAGGTGTTGACGGTTTCCAGGTTCATCATGTGGCGGATGACGTGGAACTCGTCGGCGATGCCGTTGGCCCCGTGCATGTCGCGGGCCATGCGGGCGATGTCCAGGGCCTTGCCCGCGGAATTGCGCTTGATCAATGAGATATTCTCGGGCGGGCAGCGGTCCTCGTCGAGCAGCCTGCCCACCCTCAGGCACGCCTGCAGGCCGATGGAAATCTCGGTCTGCATGTCGGCGAGCTTCTTCTGGATGAGCTGGTTGGCGGCCAGCGGGCGGCCGAACTGCTCGCGGTCCAGGGTGTACCGGCGTGCCGCGTGCCAGCAGAACTCGGCCGCGCCCAGCGCCCCCCAGGCGATGCCGTAGCGCGCCTTGTTCAGGCAGCCGAAGGGGCCGGCAAGGCCCTGGACGTCGGGGAACATGTTCTCTTCGGGGACGAGGACCTCGTCCATGACGACCTCGCCGGTGGACGAGATGCGCATGGAGAACTTGCCCTCGATCTTGGACGTGCTCAGGCCCTGCATGCCGTTTTCCAGGATGAAGCCGCGGATGACCCCGTCCAGTTTGGCCCAGATGATGAAGACGTCGGCGAGCGCCGCGTTGGTGATCCACGTCTTGGCGCCGCTGAGGCGGTATCCGCCGTCCGCCTTGACGGCCCGGGTTTTCATGGCGCCCGGGTCCGAGCCGTGGTCGGGCTCGGTGAGGCCGAAACAGCCCACCCATTCGCCGGTGGCCAGCCTGGGCAGGTATTTGCGGCGCTGATCCTCGGTGCCGTAGGCGTGGATGGGGTGCATGACCAGCGACGACTGCACGCTCATGAGCGAGCGGTACGCGGAGTCCACGCGCTCCACCTCGCGCGCCGCCAGGCCATAGCAGACGTGGTTGACCCCGGCCCCGCCGTACTCCTCGGGCAGGGTCGAGCCGAGCAGGCCCAACGCGCCCATCTCGTTGACGATGGCGCGGTCGAAGTGTTCGTTCCGGTTGGCCTCGAGCACGCGGGGCATCAGCTTTTCCTGGGCGTAGTTGCGCGCCGTGTCGCGGACTAGGCGCTCGTCCTCGCTCAACTGGTCTTCCAGGAAGAAGGGATCGTCCCACCGAAAAGGCGTTTTGGGTGCCATGGTTCCATATCCCCCTATGCGCAGGCTGTCCTCCGGCGCCGGTTCCCGGGCGGTCCATGCCCTGTCCGGCCGCGTGGACTACACCCGCTTAACCGTGTTGCGGGTGGCGGTCAAGGCGGCCCTGGCGGGCACAGGTCCATCCGCCGTCGGGCGGGAACGGAAGATCAAGACAAGGGCATCATTTTAAGAAAAAATCACATGAACGGGAAAAAACGGCGTGCACGTACGTTCACAAATGGTCAAGTAACCGTGAAGTGTGACGCACGTCACGCGCATTGGTCGGCCGCTCCTCCACAATGGGCTCCACTTGGCGCGCCCGGTTAAACAACGCGGCCGGGCGTGGCGTCTCAAGGAAACCGTCGCGTTGGCCGCAAACGGAAGGAGTGAGCCATGAAGGACACGATCATGACTGGCAAGATCTTCAACACCGCCGTGCTCGGGGGCCTCGGTGCCGTCGCATTGGCCGTGGCGCTGGTGGTCGGTTTCCGGGCGACGGCCTCCGCCCAGTCCTTGTGCACGACCCGTGCGCAGGTGACGAAACAGCTTGACAGCCGGTACTCCGAAGCCCCGGTTGCCATCGGACTCTCGCGCAACGGCGGCGTCGTCGAGGTGTTCTCGACCAGCGATGGCTCCACCTGGACCATGATCATCACCATGCCCGACGGCACCAGCTGCATGATGGCGGCGGGGGAGGCATGGGAGAACCTGCCGGCATCGTTGCGGGGTCCCAAGGCGTGACCCCGTTTGCCGGTGACGGTTAGGATGCCCGAGCCAGCATCCTCTGGGGCGAATCGTCCATTGGCTTGGTGGTGAGCAGGCCGCTGGCGATGCTTTTGTCGATGGCGATCAGGGAGTGCAGGTGTTCGGCACTCGGCTCAGCCAAGGCCATGATCGTCTGGCTGTCGACGAAGATGCTGAGGCTGAGGATGTTGGTCTTGAGATCGTCGGGCAGTCCGTTGCCGTCCGCGGCCACGTCCGCCTGGATGAAGGTCCACAGCATCTGGTGGAACTTCAGCGCCGAAGAATAAGCATCGTAATCTTCTACGGCCTTGCTCGCTTCCTCAAGCCTGAACACCGCCTTGGCGAAGGCCATGCCGTCGATCTCCCGCTGGGACAGGGCGGAGAGTATGACCTGCTCGTAGGTGGCGACCTTTTTCGTGGACATCGGACAATTCCTTAAATTTGGCGCCTGTTACATGGTTTTGCGCGGTGTATTTGTCTGACAAAGACCAGACAAAAGTATTCCCCTGGTCTTCTGTTATTTTTGTTCAACTTTCGCGATATAATAACATCCGGAGACAGGACTACCGTGCTCTTTCCTGATTGGCGCGGTTTTGTGGTCGACGATGGAAAAACCGTTTTGCCGGAGAACGTTCTCGACATACGCGTGCGCATGGGCATAGCGCGCGGTTTCCCTCAGAACGAAGCCGTCGCCGTCGTGCAGTTCCGTGGAGAACACGAAGAACGCGCCGCCGCCGGCAGTGCGGTAAACCTGGCTGAAAAGTTCACGCAAATCTCCGATATAGATAAAAACATCGGCGGCGACGAATACATCGAAAATAGAATTTGAGGTCTTCAAATAGTTAACGATCTCGGACCTTTCCAAACGGTCATATATGTTTTTCTTCGCTGCCCGCGCGATCATTTGCGGAGAGACGTCCACACCCCACAACTCTTCCGTGAGGTCGCGAAACTTGGCCCCGGCCAGGCCGGTGCCGCAACCGAGGTCGATCGCGTGCGTGCACAGGGCGCGGGAGGGAAGGAAGCCGGTGAGCATGGCGCGCAATTCTTTGGGCGCCTGATAGCTCAGGTCATTGACCAGGTGGGCATCGAAGCCTTCGGCGTATTCGTCGAACACCCCTTTCACGTACTCCGCGGGCGCGGTGTCGGGGGTGGCGCCCGTCAGGGCGGCGATGAGATGCCGTGTGGACTGGCTGTCCGGGTTGATCGCAAGGGCGCGTTGGTAGTTGCCGAGGGCGTCGTCCGGCCGGCCCTGGTCCATCAGCAAGGCGCCGAGGTTTCGGTGCGCTTTCTCGGAGCCGGGGTCAACCGCGATGGCGCGCCGGTAACCGGCGATCGCCTCGTCCGGCCGTCCCTGCCCGGCCAACGCCTTGGCGAGGTTGAAGTGCGCCTTCGCATGGTTCGGGTCGATCTCGATGGCGCGCTCGTAGCTGGCTATCGCCTCGTCGGGCCGGCCGCGTTCGTGGAGCGCGTTGCCAAGGTTGTAATGGGCCTTCGCATAGGTCGGGGTGATGTCGATGGCGCGCCGGTAGCTGGCGACCGCTTCGTCCACGTCGCCCCGTGCGGTCAGGGTATTGCCGAGGTTGTAGTGGGATTCGGCGTAATGTGGGTTGATGCGAATGGCCTTGTTTATGAGGCCGGCGGCCGCCCCGTGCCTCCCGGCCTGGGATTCGAGAACGCCGAGCAGATGCAGGGCGTCCGCGTGCTTGGGCTGGGCGCGCAGGATCCGCTCATAAATACGCTTTGCGGGCCGTAGGTGCCCGGCCCGCTGATGGTTGACGGCCTCGGCGAACGCCCCGTCGGCGTCGGGCACCGGCGGGGCGTTCGCGGATCGCCTTCCGATCCTTTCCTGCCGTCGCCGTTCGGCTCTGTTCATGGTCATCGCCATTTTTTGGGCGGGATCAACCCAGTTGCAACAGGGCGAAAATCGCCGTTCCGTTGTCGAACGAAAGGCCCAACGCGGCGAGCGCCAGGTCGTGGCGGGTCTGCAGGGCAAGCAGGTTGGCCGCTTCCTCGTTCAAATCGGCGTTGATCAGTTTGGCCGCCCCGTTTTCCAACGTGGTGATCAGGTTCTCGGTGAAGGTGAGGCGGATGTTGATCAGGGCGTTGTTGCCGCCGAGCGTGCTCTGGGTGGTGCGCAACGTGGTCAGCGCCGCGTCGAGCTGGGCGACGATCGTGTCGATGCCGGCGTCGGTGGCGAAGCTGTCGGCGGAGTCGACGGCGCTGATAGCCAGCGCGGTCGAATCCGACGCTATCCCCGACACCGTCAGTTTGGCGGTGCCGTCTTCGTTGAATGTCACGGTCAGGCTGTCGGGCGACGCCTTCAACAGGTTTACGCCGAGGAAGGTGGTGTCGTTGACCAGGTTGTCGATCTGGGTCCTGAGCGAATCGAATTGGGTCTCGGCGGCCGCCCGCAGCGTGTTGGTCGCCAGGCTGCCGTTCGTCGACGTGGCCAGACCCAGGTCCGTGGCCAGGTCGTTGACGTTGTTGGTGATGACGATGTCCTGGCCGTCGGCGGCGGTGATGACCAACGGGTTGCCGTCGGAAACGGTCGCCGTCAGGCCGCTGATGGCTTCGATCTTGTCGCGTATGTCGTCGAACGTGTCGCCGTTCTGGTTGACGATCGTCGTCGTCGTCCCGTTGTAGGTGATATCGAAGCTGTCGTTGTTCTCGGCGCCGGCTATTTCCGAGGTGACCTTTTTCGAAGCGTCGGTAACCACGTTGCCGGTCACGGTGGTGGCCACGGCCCCGGAGACCGCCCCGCCCTTCACCGAAACGGCCAGGCCCCGCATCTGATTGACCAGCGAGATGATGCTGTCGATGGCGGCGACCGCCGCGCCCACCGTGCTCGCGGCCTCGGAGATCTTGTCCTTGATGCCCAACAGGTCGCCGGCGCGGTCGGTCAGGCTTCTGGCGTCGAAGAACGCGGTGGCGTTGGTGATCACGCTGACCCGTACGCCCGTGGACATGCGCTGCGCGGTCGCGTCGATGAGCGCCCTCGCCCTCTGCACCTGGAGCAGGGTCGTGCGCGTCGCAAGACTGAGGTTGATGTCAGCCATTACGCCTCACCTTCTGCAGGCGGTTTCGCGGCGTGCAGATGTCCCGTTTCGAGACACTGCCTTCACCGCGTCCGCCCCATTACCGGCTCGATCCCATGAAAAAGATGAACAGGGAGCAAGAGTCGCTCCCTTAATTCTTCTCAGGGAAAGAGCAACATAAAATCAATACAATACCTATGTATAACAAGCAATAATTTTTATTATACTATTATTTTATTATACTTTGTCTAAAATTTTATCTAATTTTCACCGGCTGCCGGGCCGGGATCGCTCCGTGCCCTGAACACCGCCCGGCCGCGATGGCCCAAGGGCCGTTTTCGTGCTAATCCAGCGCCCGTGGAGGGCGTTCGCATGGTCCAGCCCTGATCCCGGAGCGGCGGATGGCAAAAACCCAACCTGAGTGGCCGGAGGACATATTCCGCGCCCTGCGCGATATGGATATCCGGCAGGTGGCCTATGTGCCCGATGCGGGGCATGCCCGCCTGCTCGAGCTGTGCGGGGCCGAGCCGGCCATGACCATGGTGCCCCTGACCACGGAAGAAGAGGGTATCGCGGTGTTGGCCGGCGCCTGGCTCGGTGGCCGGCGCGGCGTGCTGCTGATGCA
>JACZQZ010000143.1 GCA_022545455.1 Pseudomonadota bacterium | reverse complement strand
CCCTCGGGGGTCGCGGGGGCGCCCCCCGCATACGGTGTCGGGGGGACACCCCCCGGGCCCCCCCGGGGCGTCGGGAACGCTTGCCGATGGGTCCGCATCGCCGGCGCGTCCCCTCCTGCCGAGGGAACGGGAAACGCGATCGTATGGTACGCGAAATCGTGCAGGGGAGTACTGCTCACTTGCCGTAGCGCGCCCAGTAGGCGCCGAACAGCTCTTCCTCGGTGGGCTTGTCCTCGGGGATCACGGTCACCAGGTGGGTGACGTTGATGAAGTGCCGGTAGTTCAGGTTCTCGCTGATGGAGTTGCCGGCCCAGGTGCCGCAGCCCATGCTCAGGGTGAAGTCGAGCCCGTTGTCGAAGCTGCCGCCGTTGCCGAACGCGTGGGCCTGGTTGACCAGCACGCGGACCACGTCGAGCTCCTCGGCGAGGCGGCGGGCGTGGTCCATGTCGGCGGTATGAATGCCCACCGAATGGCCGATGCCCTGGTAGCCGAGGATGTCGCGCACCCGCGCCACGGCGGCGTCGAAACCGGCGGCCCGGTAGACGGTGAGGACCAGGGAGAGCTTCTCGCCCGAGAACGGGTGGTCCGGACCGGCGCCGTCGTCTTCGACCATGAAGAACCTGGCCTTCCCGGCCTTTTGCGAAAGGCCGACGTCGCGGGCGAAGACGTCCGCGCCCTTGGCGATGAGCGTGCGGTTGAGCCTGCCGTCCACCCACAGGGTGTCCTCGATCAGGCGCTTTTCTTGGGGCGTCGCCAGGTACCCGCCGGCGTCCTCGAGGGCACCGACGGCGGCGTCGTACACGTCGTCGACGATGGTCACCGAGTTCTCCGACGAGCACGAGGTGGCGTTGTCGAAGGTCTTCGACGCGCAGATCTTCGCCGCGGCGTCGGCCAGATCGGCGCTCGAATCGATGATCACCGGCACGTTGCCGGCGCCGACGCCGATGGCCGGCGTGCCGCTCCGGTACCCATTGCGGACGTTGTTCTGCGAGCCCGTCACCACGACCAGGTCGCAGGCCTCCATGAGGGCCTGGGTGAGGGCCTTGGTGACCGGCGCCGGAAGCACCTGCACCAGGTCCGCCGGGAGTGCGATCTTGTCGAGCTCGGCGCGCATGTGTCCGGCGGTCAGCGCCGTGGTATTGGACCCCGCCGGCGACGGCGCCAGGACGATGGCGTTGCGCCCCTTGATCGCCATCATCGCCTTGTTGACCGGCGTCGCCGCCGGATTGGTGGCGGGGACGACGGCGCCGACCACGCCCACCGGCTTGGCGTACTTGACGATGCCCAGCCGTGCATCCTCTTCGATCACGCCGACGGTCTTGACGCGGAGCAGGTCGCGGAGCGTGCCGAAGGTCTTGCGCCGGTTCTTGGCGGTCTTGTCGGCGACGTTGCCGAGCCCGGTGTCGCTCACCGCCGCTTCGGCCAGGGCGCGGGCGTGATCGGGCCGGTAGATGGACCACGCCAGCGCCGTGACCGCCTCGTCGACGCGCGCCTGATCGGCGTTGGCGAAGACCGCCATGGCGCTCCTCGCCTTCTTGATCAGGCCGTCCACGGTTTCAGCGTCGTCCCCGCCCGGCGCCGGCCGGCCGGCGGTCAGCGGCTGGGTCATGGGCGTCCTCCCGTTTCCTGGCTCACCCGCGGAAAATTCCCGGGCCCTCGGCCCGGCCGGAAACTATAGGCGATTGGGCCCTTCGCAACAATCGGGGCCGACGCGGCGGGTTCCGCCCGCCGCCCGGGCGCGCAACAGGCGCGGCGGCGGCGGCCGGCGCCTATTCGATCAGCCCCATTTCCTTATAGGTCTTCCGGTAGACGTCCATGGTCTCCTCGATCAGCGCGATGGCGCCTTCGGTGTCGCGGAAGCTGGGGATGAGGTCCATGAACTTCTTCTTGTTGAACGCCTGGAAGCCGGGTTGTGCGAAGCCCTTCTGGAAGGCCCATTGGAGCCACTTCAGGCGATCCGCGGGAACCCCCGTCTTCACGTAAAACCCGCGGAAACGCATCAACGGCGTGAAGGCGAGGCCCACGTCCTTCATCGACGGCACGCCGGCGAAGGCCGGTGGACGCTCGGCCAGGAGGGTGAGGATCGGCTTGAAGTCGCCGCTGTCGAGGAATTCCTTGACGTCGCCCGGCTGCTCGAACAGGGCGTCCACCCGGGCGCTCCTGAGGGCCTCGTAGCGCGGCCCGGGTTTGTCGAAGCTGATCTGCTGGATCCTGAACCCGAAGTGTCGGGCGATGCGGTTCATGTTGAGGCGTTCCATGGAACCCTGGCGCGAGACGTTGGCCATGGTCGCCCTGCGGCCCCTGGCCTTGGCGTACTCGACGAACGACGCCCAGTCGGAGAACCGCGTCTCGTTGCCGCGGATGTAGATCTGGCTGAAGGTGATCTGCGCAATCACCAGGGGCACCAGGTCCCGGCCCGGATGGACGTCGCTCTTTCCGCTGGCGAAGGCGCTGGTCGCGTCGTCGATGTGCTCGAGCACCGTGTAGCCGTCGGCGGGCGTCGCCATGTAGGCCTTCAGGCCGTCCATGCCGCTGCCGCCGGGTATGTATTCCGGCTCGATGGCGACGCCGGTGTGCCCGGTCACCGCCTGCGCCATGGCCCGGGAGACCTGGGCCGAGCCGCCGCCCGAACCGTAGGGCACGATCAGGCGGAGCGGACGCTCCGGAAAGCCGCCCGGCCGTTCCATCGTGTCCGGCAGTTCCCCCGCCGCGGCCGGGCCGGCGAAGCCCATGGCCACGATCAGGCCGAGGACGCACAAGCCCCCTTTGGGTGGCATAGTCGGTGTCTCCTCCCGGCGTATACCCGTCGATGGGGCGTCGACGGATATTCGTATTCTCTTATATCAACCACCTGATCACCGTTTGATACCTAAAATCCCCCGGAATCAAGCACGTTCCGCCCCCGGCGCCGGACGCGGCCGCCGGCCTTGGCGGGCCTCAACCGGCCGCCGACATACCGGGAATAAGCTTGTCCAGGGATTCGGAGATCTCGTAGACGCTGCTCACCGCCAGGTCATGGTCGTAGGGCACGCCCTCGCGCCCGGCGCGCTCGCGCAGGCGGTCCTCGTGGAAGCCGAGCACGTCCTTGGGAAACGGCATGTCCCCGGCGTCCAGGATGCGCAGGTAGCCGTCGGCGTCGCGGGCCGGCAGCACCCGGCTCTTGAGGCACCGGTTCGGCGACCACGGGATGTCCAGGACGCCCGCCTCGCAGGCCCTGACGGTGCCGAGCGCGGCGTCGCCGTCGCCCATGTCGAGGACCTTGTCGACGACGGCGCGGACCTCCTTGCGGATCAGGTCCTTTTCCCGCTGGAACTCGGGCATGGTATCGAGGCGGATGTTGCGCGCCAGGTAGATCGCCATGCGGGTCATGCGCAGGCCCTCGGCGTTGGCTTCCGGCGTCGGGATGCCGAAGGCTTCGTGGGTGCTCTTGGTGGTCACGCTGACGGCGCCCCCGACCGCCGCCAGGGTGCCGCCGTAGACGATGAGGGCCGCGGACTGGGCCGCATCCTGGGGCCAGGCGCCCATCCAGTGCAGCGACGTCACCGGCGTGAACACGTCGTCGAAACCGTGTTGGCGCAGGTATTCCTGGCACAGCTCGCCGCACACCTGGATCGCCGCCGCATCCTGGACCAGATGCAGGGTCTGCCCCAGTTCCAGGCCGTAGTCGCGCACCCCCTGACCGGCGGCGAGCAGCGCGTCCAGCACCCCGGTGATGATGGCGATGGACGGCGGGATGTTGGTGCCGGTGAGGAAGCCCGGCTGGCGGCGGTGCAGCTCCACGCCGCGCTCCCGGTAGAGCGCGGCCAGCCGGTCCAGGTACTGGTAGTTGCGGATGCCGTCTTCGATGGAGATGTCCTTGGTATACGACACCGTATAGGCGATCCCCGATCCCAGGTACCCGGAATACCCGGCCGCGAAACCGATCTCGGACGTGAGCTTGGGCATGGCGGTGCCGGACAGCACGATGCCGGGCTTGTCGATGGCCTCGATCAGCGTGCGCGCCGCGGCGACCCCGTAGTTGACCATGGGAAAGCCGTTCAGCATGGACCGGCCGAGGCGCTTCGATTCCTCGATGCCCTTTTCGGCCCTGGAGAAGTGTTCGTTGCGGGTGTAGCTGTCGGTGGTGGTGGGAACGATGTCGGCGAACCCGTCGGTGTCCAGGGTCCGCATCAGCTCCATCTGCAGCTCGAGGGTGCCGAACCCGCCCCGCGGCTGGGTCAGGCACCGGCCCTCGGCGACGGCGCGGCGCATGACCGACGGCAGCCGCTTGTGCTCGGGCAGGCTTTTGTGGAAGTCCACCGCCGCATCCAGGTCGACCTCGGCGCCGGTCGGCCACCGGGCCAGGTTGTCCCGCCGCATGGCCGCGAACACGTCTTCGGGGATCCGCGCCGCCGACAGCGGCGGCTCCCCGGGGTCAGGCCGCCGAACTGCACCCATTTTCCGGTCCATCCGCCACAGGATGCATGTGGGCAAGGCCCAAGGTCAAGGCGGCGTCCGGCTCGACCGCCCCCAGCAGGCCGCAGGCGAACAGGATGTAATCCCTGTCCAGCACCATCCGCGGGGTCCGGGGCCGGAGCGAGAAAGGGTCCCCGTCGTCGGCCAGCGCGGTCTTCAGGATGGCCGCCGGTTGCGGTCCATGGACCAGGGCGCCGCCGGTGCCGAGGATCGTTTCCACGGCGCTCAGGTCCTTGCCGTACTGGACGGTCACCGGACCGGTCGCCGTATGGACGGTGTCCAGCGTGCCCGCGTGGCGCTTGACCGCCAGCCCGACGGCGGCCCGCGCCAGCGCCTTGTCGAAGGCCCGTTCCTCGTCCGATCGGGGCAGCCGGCCGACGTCGTCGGACGCCAGCCGGGCCAGGGCCTCGATGCGCTCCGGGGCCAGCCCGGCGTCGTCGGCCAGGGCCTCGCGCCCCGCCGCCTGGACGATGGAGCGGGCGTTGTGCCGCATGCCCAGATCGCCCTCCACCGTCCGTTTGAGATAGGGCTCGGGCAGGCCCCGGTAAACCACCTCGGTGCGGGTCGGCCCGCCCTTCGCCACCGAATGGACGTCCGTGGTGGCGCCGCCCACGTCGACCACCAGCAGGGAGCCCAGCCCGGGGCGGCCGCCGCAGCCGTCGGCGAGCAGCCGGGCGCCGTCGAGGACGGCGGCCGGGGTCGGCATCAGCACCCGGTCCAGCATCTCCGCCGCCCGGTCGATGCCCTTGGCGTGGACGATGCGGTCGATGAAAATACGGCGGATGGCGCCGCGCGTCGGTTCGATGTCGAGGACGCCGAACTCGGGCATGACGTTCTCCGTCACCGTGACCGGACTGCCGCCGGCGTCCAGGCGGGCGGCGGCCTCGTCGGCGGCCTGGCGGTTGCCGGCGAGTACCACCGGGCAAGTGACGGAGCAGGCGGCCAGGCTGGCGGCGTTGTGCAGGATCACGTCCTCGTTGCCGCCGTCGGTGCCGCCGGCGAGCAGCACGATGTCCGGCGCCAGGTCGGCGATCCGCGCCACGTCGGCGGAGGTCAGCTTGTAGGCGAAGGTGCCCACCAGCCTGGCCCCGGCGCCGAGCGCCGCCTGGCGGGCGGCGGCGGCGGTGAGTTCCCGGACCAGACCCACGGTCACCATGCGCAGGCCCCCGGCGGCGCTGCTCGAGGCCAGCCGGTAGGTGAATTCGCGCCGCTCGCCCATCCCGCGCTCGAGATCGGCGAGGGCCTTGGCCAGCCCGACGGTGACGTCGGTGGTCACCGTGGACGGCCCCTGGCCGGCGCCGAGGATGCGCGGGTTTTCCAGATCGATCGCGCGCACCTTGGTATAGGTGCTGCCGAGATCGATCAACAGGGCGGCGGCGCTCATCGGCCGGCCTTTTGCCCGCCCGCGGCCGGCGCCCGGAAATCGTCTTCCAGCGCCGCGATCACCGCGTCGGTGCGCGTGCCGGGCGGAAAGGCGCGGTCGAACCCCATGTCCCGGTAGCGCTGCTCCACCTCGGCCCAGGGCTGCTTGCCCACGACAAGGTTGCCGCCGACGTAGAGCAGGATGTCCTCCAGCCCGGCCTCGATGCAGAGGTTGCGGAAATCCCGGCAGTCCAGTTCCCCCTGGCCATACAGCGAGGACACCATGATGGCGTCGGCCGCGGTCTCGACGGCCGCCTTGATGAACTCGTCCGCCGGCGTCAGGGCGCCCAGCGCCACCACCGTGTACCCGGCCTTTTCCAGGGCCATGCCGAGGATCCGGTTGCCGACGATGTGGGTGTCGGAGCCGATCACCCCGGTGACCAGGGTTCTCCGGCGCTCCGCGCTCGTGCTGTCCGCGCCCATGGTCGGCATACCTCCCAGTTCACCGTGGCGGGTCCGCGCCCGCCGGGGGGCCACCGGGGGGTGTCCCCCCGACACCGTATGCGGGGGGCGCCCCCGCGACCCCCGGGGGGCCACCGGGGGGTGTCCCCCCGACACCGTATGCGGGGGGCGCCCCCGCGACCCCCGGGGG
>JACZQZ010000142.1 GCA_022545455.1 Pseudomonadota bacterium | reverse complement strand
GAAGAGCTGCCCTTCAACAAGAACCTGCTGCGCAAGGTGGACGAGCTGGAACTGTCGG
The DNA here is from genome assembly GCA_022545455.1 of Pseudomonadota bacterium. Taxonomy (GTDB): domain Bacteria; phylum Pseudomonadota; class Alphaproteobacteria; order Rhodospirillales; family 2-02-FULL-58-16; genus JACZQZ01. The sequence continues at coordinate 6,481 of JACZQZ010000142.1, read as the reverse complement.
TGCGCTCGGCCAATTGTCTCAAGAACGACAACATTATCTATATCGGCGATCTGGTCCAGAAAACCGAGGCCGACATGTTGCGCACGCCCAACTTCGGCCGCAAGTCCCTGAACGAGATCAAGGAGGTGCTTGCCCAGATGGGTCTGCACCTGGGCATGGATATTCCGAACTGGCCGCCGGAAAATATCGAGGAACTGGCCAAGAAGCTGGAAGACCCGTTTTGACCAGTTGGCGCCGCCACCCTGGCGCCGCGGCGAGCGGGCGGTAAGGAGATCCTGGGATGCGTCACCGCCGAAGCGGCCGCAAGCTGAACCGTACGAGCAGCCACCGCAAGGCCATGTTCTCCAACATGGCGGTGGCGCTCTTGAAGCACGAGCAGATCAGGACCACCCTGCCCAAGGCCAAGGAGCTGCGCCGGGTGACCGACAGGATGATCACGCTGGGCAAGCGCGGCAACCTGCACGCCCGCCGCCGGGCCCTCGCCACCCTTCGCGATACCCAACTGGTGGGCAAGCTGTTCGGCGCCCTGGCCGAGCGCTACAAGGAGCGCAACGGGGGGTACACCCGGGTGCTCAGGGACGGCTTCCGGTATGGCGACAGCGCGCCCATGGCCGTCATCGAGCTCGTCGACCGGAATCCCGAGGCCAAGGGCGCCGAGGACAAGGCCCGCGCCGCCGCCGAGGCCGCCGCCGAGGAGGCGAAAGCCGAGTAACGGGCGCGCGCCCGCCGCCCGCTCGGGCCATCCAGACAGGCGGGGCCCGGCGTCCCGTAAGGCAGCCGCGACGGCTGCCTTTTGCATTTACGTAATGCTAATACCAAGGGGCGCTGATCATGACCCGACGAGCCGGCTTACCAAGGTTTTCGGCCCTAAGCGTGCGCCGTGACGTTGCGGGGCATCGCAAAGCGTGCGCGACGCCGTCCGAAAGCCTTGGTAAGCCGCCGTTGCGGTCGCGTATGCGGCCCGTCGGAGGGCGTCGGAAAGTTTTGACGATGCACCGCATCGCCGGCACCTTTCCTCCTGCCCGACGAGCCGCCTACGCGATCTCTATGAGTCATGATCAGCGCCCCTTGGTATAAACTTGGCGTTTCCCGGATCGGCCGGGGTGGCGGTATCACTCGGATCGAGGAGGCCATGAGCGCAACGAAGCCTTGGATTTCGGCGATCGTGTTCGCCGTGGTGGCGCTTCTTGTGGTGCCGGCCGCGGCCGAGAAGCAAGTGCCCGCGTCGAAAGATCAGATTCAGCTGTCCTTCGCCCCCCTGGTGAAAAAGGCGGCCCCGGCGGTGGTCAACATCTACACCCGCAAGGTCGTGCGCCGGCGCGCGATGGCGCCGCTTTTCGACGACCCCTTCTTCCGCCGCTTCTTCGGCGAGGGGTTCGGCTTCGAAACACCCCGCGCACCGGTGCAGAATTCCCTCGGTTCCGGCGTCATCGTCGGTGCCGACGGCCTTGTCATCACCAATCACCACGTCATCGAGGGCGCCGACGAGATCACCGTGGTCCTGGCCGACCGGCGCGAGTTCGAGGCCAAGGTCGTCGGCACCGACAAGCGCAGCGATCTCGCCGTTCTGCGCCTGGACACCGGCGGCGAGGCGCTTCCCTTCCTGGAGCTGCGCGATTCGGACGAACTGGAGGTGGGCGACCTGGTGCTCGCCATCGGCAATCCCTTCGGCGTCGGCCAGACGGTGACCAGCGGCATCGTCTCGGCCCTGGCGCGCACCCAGGTCGGCATATCGGACCTCAGGTCCTTCATCCAGACCGATGCCGCCATCAACCCGGGCAATTCCGGCGGCGCCCTGATCGGCATGGACGGCAGGCTGGTCGGCATCAACACCGCCATCTTCTCGAAAAGCGGCGGATCCCTGGGCATCGGCTTCGCCATCCCGTCGAACATGGTGCGCACGGTGATCGCCGGCATCACCGGCGGCGGCCGGCTGGTGCGGCCCTGGCTGGGCGCCTGGGGCCAGGGGGTGGGCGCCGATATCGCCGCCTCGCTGGGCCTGGCGCGGCCCGCCGGGGTGCTGGTCAACGCCGTCCACGCCGCCGGCCCCGCCGGCCGGGCGGGAGTCAAGGTCGGCGACGTGCTGCTCGCCGTCAACGGCCACGAGGTCGACGACCCCGAGTCCCTCAAATACCGTATCGCCACCCTGGCCGTGGGCGGCACCGCGGAACTGACCGTGTGGCGGCGGGGCCGGCGATCGAAAGTCCGTGTCGCCCTGGTGGCGCCGCCGGAGGATCCGCCCCGCGAACTCACCGAACTCAAAGGTCCGCACCCCCTTGCCGGCGCCACGGTGGCCAACATGTCGCCGGCGCTGGCCGACGAGCTGAGCCTGGAAACCGTCGACGCCGGCGTCATCGTCATGGGATTGCGCCGCGGCAGCAGCGCCGGCCGGCTGGGCTTCCGCACCGGCGACATGGTGCGGGCGGTCAACGGCCAACACGTGGACTCGGTCCGCCGGCTCAAGACCCTGGTCGCGGAGCGGGTGAGCCGGTGGCGCATCACCCTGCAGCGCAACGGCAGGACGCTCAACATGGTCATCGACCGGTGAGCACCCTGTTCGAGGCCCAGGCGCCGCGGCCATTGGCCGACCGCCTGCGCCCGCGCACCCTGGCGGACGTGGTCGGCCAGGACCACCTTGTCGGCGCCGACGGTCCCATCGGGCGCATGGTGGACGCGGGCCGGCTGTCGTCGATCATCCTGTGGGGGCCGCCGGGGTCCGGAAAGACGACGATCGCGCGGCTTCTGGCCGAGCACACGGACCTTCACTTCGAGCCCCTGTCGGCCGTGTTCTCCGGCGTCGCCGACCTCAGGAAGGTGTTCGACGCGGCGCGCCGGCGGCGCGAGGCGGGCCGCGGCACCCTTCTCTTCGTCGACGAGATTCACCGCTTCAACCGCCTCCAGCAGGACGGCTTCCTTCCCTCGGTGGAGGACGGCACGGTGATCCTGGTCGGCGCCACCACCGAGAACCCGTCCTTCGAACTGACCTCGCCGCTGCTATCGCGTTGCCAGGTGCTGGTGCTCGAGCGTCTCGACGACGAGGCGCTGGAGGTGCTGGCGAAGCGGGCCGAACAGGCGGACGGCAGGGACCTGCCCCTCGACACCTCGGGCCGTGCCGCCTTGCGCGCCATGGCCGACGGCGACGGGCGCTATCTTCTGAACATGATCGAGGCCCTCTCGGAGTTGCCGCCCAAGCCGCTCCTCGACCGGGCGGCGCTGATGGAGGCGGTGCAACAGCGCCTGCCGCTCTACGACAAGCACCAGGACGGCCACTTCAACCTGATCAGCGCCCTGCACAAGTCGCTGCGCGGGTCCGATACCGACGCGGCGCTCTATTGGTTCGCCCGCATGATGGCGGGCGGCGAGGATCCCCGCTACATCGCCCGGCGGCTGGTGCGCTTCGCCGTCGAGGACGTCGGCCTCGCCGAGCCCGACGCGCTTCCCCATGCGGTCGCCGCCTGGGAGGCCTACGAGCGCCTGGGCTCTCCCGAGGGCGAGCTGGCCCTGGTCCAGTGCATCATCTATCTGGGCTCCGCGCCCAAGTCCAACGCCGCCTACCGGGCGGACGGCGCGGCCCGGCGGGCGGCCCGGGAGACCGGCTCGCTGATGCCGCCGAAACACATCCTCAACGCGCCGACGCGGCTGATGAAGGACCTGGGCTACGGCGACGGCTATGTCTACGACCACGCCACCGACGAAGGCTTCTCCGGCCAGGACTACTTCCCCGAGGGCATGGAGCGCCGCCGCTTCTATGTGCCCGGCGACAGGGGCTTCGAGCGCGAGATCGCCAAGAGACTGGCCTACTGGAACAAGCTGCGCGCCTCCAAAGGCGAAGGCGGAGCCGGGGATTGACCGCCATCGGCCTTTTCGCCGCCGGTCGACGGACGCCTCTCCGGCGGCTCCCGCCATGAGCGGCGTGAGGACCATTGCCGTCGCCCCCGACGAGGCGGACCTGCGCCTGGACCGCTGGTTCAGGCGCCACTTTCCGGACGTCACCCACGCCCGCCTGCAAAAGTGGCTGCGTACCGGCCAGGTGCGCGTCGACGGCCGGCGGGCCAAGGCCGGCGTCCGGCTGGAAAGCGGACAGAGCGTGCGCGTGCCACCGCTGGTTGCGGAGACGGCGCCGCCGGCGAAAGGGCCGCCGCCCGCCCCGCCGGCGGGCGCGGCCGAGGCGCTCAGGGCCCGGGTCATCCACCGGGACGCCCATGTCATCGCCATCGACAAGCCGCCCGGCCTGGCGGTGCAGGGCGGGACCGGGACGCGCCACCACCTGGACGCCATGCTCGACGCGCTGCGCTACGGTTCCGATGAAAGGCCGCGGCTGGTGCACCGGCTGGACAAGGACACCTCGGGGGTGCTTTTGCTGGCCCGCAGCGCCGCCGCCGCGGCCGGGCTCGCCGCCGCCTTCCGCGCCAAGGCGGCGCGCAAGGTCTACTGGGCCGCCGTCGCCGGGGTGCCCAGGCCTTCCCGGGGGCGCATCGACCTGGCCCTGGCCAAGGTACCGGGACGGGGCGGCGAACGGGTCGGCCCCGCCGCCGGGGCCGGAAAAAAGGCGGTCACGCGCTACCGGGTCGTGGAAAAGGCGGGCCGGAAGACCGCCTGGCTGGTGCTCGAGCCGCTGACCGGGCGCACGCACCAGCTGCGCGCCCACTGCGCGGCGCTGGGCACGCCGATCCTGGGCGACGGCAAGTACGGCGGCCGGGCCGCCTTCCTCGCCGGCGGGGGGGTGAGCCGCAAGCTGCACCTGCACGCCCGCGCCATCCGCATCCCGCACCCGGCCGGCGGCGTCCTCGAAGTGACCGCGCCGCTCCCCGGCCACATGGCCGCGACGTGGCGCTTCCTGGGCTTCGACGAGGCGGCCGCCGGAGAGCCGTTCGCGGAACCGGAGGCTTATAATTAAGGGGACACCTTAATTACGTAAGGTGTCCCCTTAATTCCAAGTGTCCCCTTAATTCCTTAATCCAGGTGTCCCTTTAATTCCTTAATCCAGGTGTCCCTGTAATTCAATCACCAAATTTGGGCTGTCGGACGGCTACGGAGGTGAACCGTTTCCAACGATGGTGAGAATTGGGTATCATCATCATGGATATAATGATTACCCGGGAAATATCGGTTCAAAAATGCCGCTCGCGGCAAGACCGAATGGAAACTCTGCTCCTAAATCAGGCATAGGTCAGCATGGCTCGAAAATGCTGGGCCGCTCTGCATGAAAGGGAATATTCTTTGCAATGAAGTGATCCTAGCAGAATTGCGGGGCCGGTCGCGTCTGACGCAAGTGGGGTGTTCGAAAGTTTCAAGAACCGCGACGGCAAAAACTCAGGATTGTAGTTCGTATTAGATTATCGCGGAAATCGGCAGACGGGCTATCCACCGGGGTATGTCGGGTGAAAATACTCGCCGAATAGTTGTGCTGATCGGTGTTATCTGGAACGGTGACGGATGAGTGAGAAATTGCGAAAGGCTGTGATCGCCACCCTCTGCATCGATGTAGCTCGATCAACCTCCACTGGGCTCGCGATGCGGCAGAACCAGCGCTTCGAATTCCAAAAGGCGATCATCGACGTCATGATGAAGTATTATCCATCGCTGGGGCTGCGCGAGGCTGAGCTAAAGATGACTGGCGATGGATGGCTCATTTTTTCGCCGACCACACGCGACTGGCAGGCTCTTGTGATTTTGGCGAAGACGCTGTGTGTGCGGTATCAAACTGATGTGCAGGCTTTGATGACGATCCCGCCGGGATCGATACCAGGCGTGCGGACATGCATCTGCACCGGCTTTGATATGGAAGTGCTGGTCCCCCGGGCGGATGGGACGAAGGGGCGCGACTGGATTGGGGACAGCGCGCGTCGGGCCTCTCGGTTCTCCAATTGCCCTGCTGAAGGCGAACTATACGTTGATCAGAATGTATACGATCTCATCCATCTTCAGTTTGCTACGACACCGCTTGATTTCAGCGCGTTGCCGCCCGAACGTAAGCCGAAGCGAGACGAGGAGCTACGCCCGCTTTGGATCGTCGGTGACGTCCACACTGACAGTGTCGATGATGCTGACGACCCAGGGCCGTATTTACATTTTCTGAACTGGACAGGTCGCACGGCGCGATCTGCCGAGATCGTTTCGCAGATTCATGAGAACGTGACGGATGTCCGGTCGTTTGCGGACGATATCCCTGGGCGTGAGGAGCGGCAGCGCGCTGCTATCCGGCGACTGCGCGGTGTTCTTGAGGCCACTCCGGCGGACGGGCCTCGCACATCTCTGATCGATTCCCTGACAGATCTCGGGATGCAACCAGACGTTTTCTTTTTCAGCAAACGGATCAGAGACGCGGTCTCCTACCGGGACGCGGAGCACTGGTACGAGGAAATGAAGAAGGCGGGCGTGACGCCCAATGAGGTCACGTTTTACACGCTGGTCAATGTCGCACCGGACTACGCCAAGGCGGTGCACTGGTACGAGGAAATGAAGAAGGCGGGCGTGACGC
>JACZQZ010000036.1 GCA_022545455.1 Pseudomonadota bacterium | reverse complement strand
GCGGACGGTCTACAGACAACGCACTCCCTAAGCAGGTACGCCGACAAACAGCACAAAGCTTCATCACTTTCGTTGACCAAGCCGACATCTCCGATCACCGCGGTCATACCCCAGCGTATCCATGTTCTCGGTCGGGTGCAGGAACCCCTTGATCGGCGCGCGCTCGATGACCGCGTTGTGGGTACGGAGCAGGACCGGCTGGCGAAGCTGGTTGTCCCAGGGCCGGAAGCTGGATGGCGTCCCCTTGTAGCCGTCGAGCGTCATCTCGTCGCCCAACAAGTAGGCGCGAACGGTCTTGAAATCGGTCGACTTGGTCCGCACAGCAGACTCGACAATTGCCTTGATGGCCGCCCAGGCAGCCCAATCCGTGCCGGTCATCCGCCGTTTCGCGTACTTTTCGAAGCGCTGGTTCAATTGCGGCGCGCCGTGCCGCTCCCAGGCCCAGTGCCAGGCCTCGGCAATCAGCCCCTCGGTGCCGATGACGGGGCTCGCCAGGATGGTTTGATACGGCACGTAGCGCCCGAATTCGCCCTCGGTGTCGGCCAGGAAAACGACGTCGTAATCGCCTTCGGCCGTCATCAGCGCGACGTTGTTCTTCTCGCGCTCGCGGGGGTCGTTGCCGAGCACAAAATCCCGGGCTTTGACGACCCGGACGCCGAACCGCCGGGCCGAGGCCTCAAAAGCCTGGGCGAAGGCGGCGTCTACCGGGAGCGGCCCTTTAAGCACCAAAACGTCGCGCCATTTCCTAGCGGCCAGAAACTGGGCCAGGGCGTCGGTCAGCATGGCGTGGCTCGGGATGGCGTGCGCCAGATTGGCCCGGCATCCGGTCCCGCGCAGGATATCGGCCGGTTCCGAGACGTTGAGCAGCAGCAATTCGCGGCCCTTCGTCGCCTCGGCGACGGCGTTCACAACCGCGGCGTCGGCGTCGATCAGGAAAAACCTGATCCCCGCCGTCCATCGGCGCTCTACCTCGGAAATCAGATCGGCCGCCGTCCTACCCTCGGCAACATCGAGGCTGAATTTCATTTTCACGGCGCGGCCGAGGATGCGGCTGCCGCGGACCGCCAATTCGGCGCCGGGCCGGGGCCGGTCGTGCGGCTTGACCCGGATACGGGCGTAAGCGCGCTTTTCCCCGTAGCGCGGGTCGTCGGTAATTTCCAGATAACCGATCGGGAACGGCGTCGCTTCCGCCCCATGCGACCGATCGCCGCCGAGGACGCCCGCGCCGGCGACGATGAGTAGGAAAGCCGCCAAGGTCCGCATCATCGCTTCAATCGTCGATCAGGATCCCGTAAGGCACCATGCCGACGGGCACGGACTTCAAGGCCTTCCGGCTGGCCACGTCGATGATCGAGATATCGTCCGACAGCCCGTTGGCGACATAAAGCGTCTTGTCGTCTCGGCTTAGCGCCAACCCCCAAGGCCGCTTGCCGACCAGGATGTAATCCGTGACTTGCCGGCTGGCGACATCGACAACGGCAACGCGATTGGCGCGGCCGAGGGCGACAAAGGCGGTCTTGCCGTCAGCGGTCATCAACACATCGACCGGCGTGACCTCGTTGCGGCGAAAGCCGGTCGGCTTGAAAACGATATCGCCGGTCGTCCGGTTGGTTCTGGTATCGATGATATCGACCTGGCCGGCCAACTCGGCGGACACCCAAAGCTCTTTCTCGTCGGGCGTCAGGGCGAAGCGGCGCGGCCGTGTGCCGACCACGATATCGGCCGTGACCTTGGCCGTCGCCGTATCGATTACATGGACCAAGTTGGCGGCCTCCGAGGCAACGTAGACGGTGGAACCGTCGGCCGTCACCTGAACGCCTTCCGGCTCCTCGCCGGTCTCGACCTCGGCGAAGACCTTGCCGCTGGCCACGTCGACGAACGTCGCGGTCGCGTCCTCTTCGTTGGAAACGTAAAGGGTCTTGCCATCGGGCGACAGGTCGAAGGTCTCCGGCTCCTCGATGCCGCGGATGCGCTTGATCAACTTTCCGGTTGCCGTCTCGTAGACGACGATGACGTTGTCGTCGGCGCAGCCGACATAGAATTGCTTGCGGTCCTTGCTGAAGTGAATGCCGCGCGGCCGCCTGCAGGTCTTGAAGGTGCGCGTGACTTTGGAAGTGGCGATATCGAGAACGGAAATGGTGCTGCTTTTCTCGTTGGTCACGTAGATCTGGCCGCTGCCGGCGGTCGCGGCATCGGGGGCGGCGGCAGTCAGCAACATCCCCACCAACAAGGCGTACCCCCAAGGCTTCATCATCTCAGCGGCCTTCCCCGAAGTGGCGGTAATCGACATCTGTGTGATCGGCCCCGGACTCGGCCCCAACAGAACCTTGAACGGCCCGGCGGCGATATTGAAGCTGACGTCAGCCAGGGCCGGCTTGGCGCCGTAGCTGAATCCCAGGCCGGAAACCGCCTGGGCGACGATTTCAGAGGTATCGGGGGCGGATTTGTTCACGGTCTGCTCCTTTGGCGGACGATTATAGACCTGGATACGCGCCGCCACGAGGTGCGAACTGGATCAACTTGTGAAAATCCTTAGAATCCGCGGGCGGGGAAAACGGAGCACGATGAATGCGCTGGAACGTTTTATTGGGAGCGGTTCTTGTCTTCGCTCAGGCGTCGGGCGGCGCCGCGCAATTGACGGGGACACCCTCCGAAGACGCCCGCATGTTGAATTTCCAGATGTTCGAGGCAGCGCAAAAGGGGCGGACCCGGGACGTCGTCGCCTACCTCAAACACGGTGCCTCCATCGAGGCACGCGACCGGTTCGGAAATACAGCCCTTTTGTTGGCCGCTTTTTCGGGCCGCGCAAAGACAGTGCGGGTGTTGCTCGATGCCGGTTCAGCCGTAAATCACCAAAACCTTGGCGGCAGTACCGCGCTTTTGCGGGCGGCCAAGGCCGGCAAGGGCAAGTCGGTCAAGGTGTTGTTGAAGGCCGGCGCCGACGTAAACCTGTTGAATAAGAAACGCCTGACGCCCCTGGCTTCAGCCGCCTTCAACGGCGACGAGGACACGTTCCGATTGTTGCTGGAAAACGGGGCCGACCCGAATATCACCGACAACACGGGCAAGTCGGCCATCCTCTATGCGGCGGGGAAGGGCTTTTCCGGGATCGTCCGGACACTCCTGGATAGCGGAATCGACGTCAACAAGGCCTACGGCAATGACCTCACCGCCCTCATGTGGGCCGCCGGTTACAGCAATGACGTGCCGCCCGACGAAGCCCTGAAAACCGTTACTCTGTTGCTCGAGAGGGGCGCCAAACTGAATTTGAGGGACAACCGGGGCCGGACGGCCCTGATGATCGCCGCCGAAAGGGGGCACGCGGAAGTGATCGGTCCTTTGCTCAGGGCCGGCGCCAACGCCGAATTGAAAGACAAGCAAGGAATAACGGCCACGTCCCTGGCCCGTGCGGCGGGGAGTGACGCCGTTTTGAAGGCGCTTGGCGAAGCGAATTGACGATGCCCGTCCCCGTTTCACGCAATTCGCCGTCACATATTGCCCATGTATTCCGCCATGTCGGAAATGTCGCTCTCGCTGAACGTGGACAGTAGAGCCGATATGGCCGTGGCATTGTTGCGCGCCTTGCTCTTCATATCGAGCATGGTTTTCGCCAGGTAGTTGGGATATTGCCCGGCGAGCCGGGGGACGCGGCTGTTGCCGGTGTAACTGCCCAAATGGCAGGCCACGCACTGGCCGGCGTTGGCGGCCCGTTCCCCGTTCAGAACGCGTTCCGGATCACCCGTGAAGCCGATATTGGGCCATTTCTGTTCGGAGAAATATTTGGCCAGCGCGAACAGGTCCTGTTTCTTCAGGTCCGCCAAAACAGGTTGCATGATCTCGTTCTTGCGTAATCCGCTCTTGAAGTCCTTCATCTGGACATAGAGGTAGTAAAGCTCCTGACCGGCCAGTATGGGAAAGGCGTCTTCCTTGGAAGCACCGCGTTCCCCGTGGCAGCCGGCACAGGCCTCGATTGTCTCGCGCAACGCCGCGTATTCATCGGCGTTGGCGGTGGCCGTGACAAAGGCGAACAGGAAGCCCAAAACGAAGGGGATCTTGGCGTTCATTCAGTCCTCGTTTATCCCGCAACGGAAAAAACGGCCGCCCCCGTAAGGGCGACCGTCTTTGGAGTATGCCGTGCCGGCGTCAGTCGGCAAGCGTGAAGGCGATGATGTTGTTGCCGCGCTTGTAGTTGAGCTGAACGTTGCCGCCGGCCCCGACCACGATGTACTGCTTGCCGTCCACCGTATAGGAGGCCGGTGGGGCGTTGACGCCGGCGCCCGCCTGGAATTTCCAGAGCAGGTTGCCGGTTTTCGAATCATAGGCCTTGAACAGGCCGTTGCCCTCGCCGGTGAAGACGAGGCCGCCGGCCGTGGCCATGATGCCGCCGATCATCGGTTGCTGGGTTTTGACCTTCCAGCGGATCTTGCCGGTGTTGTAATCGACCGCCGAGACGTTGCCCCACTGTTCCTCGCCGGGGATGACCTTGAACGCGCCGCCCAGCCACAACTTGCCGCCCGGGTAAGGCGTGCTTTCCACGTGGTAGGTCATCGGCTGGTGCAGGTTGATGACGTAGACGAGGCCAAGCCCGGCATCGACCGTCATCGGCGACCACTCGACGCCGCCGTTGGCGCCGGGCAGCATGCGCTGGCCGTCCTTGGTCGGCAGCACCCACATGTCTTCCTGTGGGACCATGGCTTCCGAGAAGCGGATCAGGCTGCAGTCATCGGCCCTGTGGACATAGACATGGCCGGTCTTGCCGCCATGCAGGACGCCTTTGACCATCTTGCCGTTTTTGTCCTTGACCTGGGTGATGATCGGCGGGCTGACCGCGTCCAGGTCCCAGACGTCGTGAGCGATGTATTGGAAGTGGCAGATGTACTTGCCGGTGTCCAGATCGACCGAAATGAGCGAGTTGGTGTACAGGTTGTCGCCCGGCCTGACCGAGCCGTCCAGGTCCGGTGACGGGTTGCCGGCGACGAAGTAGATGCGGTTGGTTTCCAGGTCCACGGCCGGGTTCTGCCAGACACCGCCGCCGAGGGTCTTGTACGGATCGCCCAGTTTCTTGAGCGCCGCTTTTTCCGCCTTGATGTCGCGCAGCATGTCGCGGCCGGTGGCGTCGTGGGTGGCCCACACGCCGACGGAATTCTCGGCCGTCGTATAGAACGTCCACAGCAGCTTGCCCGATTCCGCGTCGTAGGCCTTGACGAAACCGCGGACACCGTATTCGCCGCCGTTGGTGCCGATCAGGATTTTGCCGTTGACGGCGGTCGGCGCCATGGTTTCGGAATAACCTTTTTCCGGGTCGGCGATCTGCTTTTCCCAGACGACCTTGCCGGACTTGGCATCCAAGGCGACCAGCTTGGCGTCCAGGGTGCCGAGAAAGACCTTGTCGCCGGAAACCGCGACGCCGCGGTTGTTGGGGCCGCAGCAATAGGTCGTGATCGGGCCCATCTTGTGCTTGTAATGCCAGATTTGTTCGCCCGTCGCCGCATCCAGTGCGTACACATGGCTGAACGACGTGGTGATGTACATGACCCCATTGACGACGATGGGCGTCGTTTCCTGAGATTCCACGACCTCGGTCTGGAAGATCCAGGCCGGGCGTAGGTTCTTGACGTTGCCGGTGTTGATCTGGCTGGCTGGATAATAACGCGTCTGACTGTAGTTGCCGTTGGTGTGCAGGAAATTGTTCGCATCCCCTCCGGCACGATTCAACATGTCCTGGGTGACGACTGTCATGTTGCCATAGAGAGTCGCCTTTTTGACTTCTTCCGCCGAAACCGTCCCGGCAGACGAAATCACCCCGATTCCACACAGAAAAGCAAACAGGGCCGAGCCCCGCTTCAATAACGATTTTCTCATGGTTCCTCCCAAACCCTAGCAGAGCCGCATTGTGATTCTTTGTCTTCGCAGCGGTCCTGTCCTCCCTTAACCCTGGAACTTTAATACGTCATACCACGGCAGCGCAACCGGGGGTCGGGAAAACCCGTTTGGGTCAGGGCGCTTCGCCAGCGCGCGCTTTTGATTGGTACCCGGTCATGCGACGCAGATTAAATCCACCTTGACAGCAAACGCCTCATATAAGCCGACATCGGCACCCCGCCGCCGACCCAACTCTCGTTTACGGGTACGCGACCTGGTACTCAGCGCCGCCTTATCGGCCCTCCGTGTACGGGTTGTCGCCCTTGCGCGGGTGCAGGCGTACGGGCACGCCGGGCAGGTCGAAGGCGTCGCGCAGGCCGTTGACCAGGTAGCGCAGGTAGGATTCGGGAAGCTCCTCGGGCCGGCTGGCGAACAGCACGAAGGTGGGCGGGCGCGCCTTGGCCTGGGTGATGTAGCGCAGGCGGTTGCGCCGGCCGCCGGCCAGGGGCGGCGGGTGGCGCTCGCCCGCATCGGCCAGCCAGCGGTTGAGGGGCGCCGTCCCGATGCGCCGGTTCCACACCTGGAACGCCCCCAGGACCGCCGGCAACAGCCTGTCCACGCCGTCCCCGGTGAGTGCCGAGAAGGTGAGCACGGCGACACCGCGCAGCTGGGGCAGCGACGTCTGCAGCCGGTCGGCGAGGCGCCTGAGGGCGCCCTTGCGGTCGTCCGCCACGTCCCACTTGTTGACGGCGATGACCAGCGCCCGGCCTTCCTCGGCGACCAGGCGGGCGATGCTCAGGTCCTGCTTCTCCAGGATCGCCTGGACGTCCATCACCAGCACGACCACGTGGGCGAAGCGGATGGCGCGCAGGGTATTGCCCACCGACAGCCCCTCCACCTTTTCGGTGATCTTCGCCTTGCGGCGCAGCCCGGCGGTATCGATGAGCCGGATGGCGCGCCCTTCGAAGGTCCAGGAGACGGAGATGGCGTCCCGGGTGACACCGCCGTCCGGTCCGGTCACCATGCGCTCCTCGCCGAGCAGGCGGTTGACCAGGGTGGACTTGCCGACGGTCGGCCGGCCGACGATGGCCAGTTGCAGCGGCCCGTCTTCGGCCCCGGCGCCCGCCTGTGCCGGTTCCGGCGCCTCGGCGGTGGCCGCCTGCGCGGCGTAGGGCGCCAGCGCGTCCCACAGGTCCGCCATGCCCTCGCCATGCTCGGCGGAAATGGGAAGGGGATCGCCCAGGCCCAGGGCGTAGGCCTCGAGGAAACCGGCGCCCCCGCCTCGGCCCTCGCACTTGTTGGCGATCAGGATCACCGGCGTCTTTTGCGGGCGCAGCCAGTCGGCGAAGTGGTGGTCCAGCGGAATCAGGCCGGTGCGGGCGTCGATCAGCAAAAGGCCGACGTCGGCGTCCTCGAGGGCGGTCTCGGTCTGGGCCCGCATGCGCGTCAACAGGACGTCGCCGGCGGGCTCCTCCAGACCGGCGGTGTCGACGACGGTGAAGCGGAGATCGCCGAGGCGCCCTTTGCCTTCGCGGCGGTCGCGGGTGACCCCCGGCGTGCGGTCGACGATGGCCTCACGCCTGCCGACGAGGCGGTTGAACAGGGTCGACTTGCCCACGTTGGGGCGGCCGATGATCGCCACGGTGAAGGTCATGGTCCGGGCCCGTAGGCCCCTATCGGTAGGCCAGCAACTCGGCGTCGTCGGTAAGGAAATAGACGCTGCGGTCGGCGGCCACCGGGGCCACGGGAATGCCGTCGGCCATCTCCTCGCTGCCCAGGATCTTGCCCGTGTACGGCGACACCGACAACACCGCGCCGTGAGAGCCGGCAAGGATGAGGCGATCCCCGGCCAGGATCGGACCGCTCCACACGATGGGGTCCTCCTTGTCCTCTTCGTCCTCGTAGCGGGGCAGTGCCCGTACCCAGTGGATGCGGCCGTCCCGGCGCGACAGGCAGACGAGCTCCGAGTCGTTGCTGAGGACGAAAAGGTAGTTGCCCGCCACCCATGGGCTTTCCAGGCCGCCGATCGCCCTGTCCCAAATGCGCCGCCCGGTGCGCAGGTCGATGGCCACCATGAGGCCCCCGGTACTGAGCGCGAAGACCCGCCCGCGGTCGATCACGGGGCGGCCGCGTATGTGCGACAGCGTCGAGACGGCGGCGCTGCGCCGCGCCAAGGCGAGCGAGTCGGCCCACAGGAGCCGTCCGTTTTCCACCTTCAGCGCCACCAACTCGCCCGACGAATAGGGGACCACGACGACGCCCCCGTCCACCGCCGGGCTGCCGCCGCCAAGCAGGCTGGCGACCTCGGTGATGCCGGTGTGGGTCCATAAGCTACCGCCGTTGACGGCGTCCAGCGCGTGCAGTTTGTTGTCCACGGTGACGACGAACACCCGGCCGCCGCGGACCGTCGGCGCCGAGCGCACGGGGCTGCCCACGGTCTGGCGCCAGATCTCGGATCCGTCCCCGGCGTCCAGCGCAATCACCTGGGCAAAGCCGGTGGCGACGAAAACCCGTCGGTCCGCATAGGCGATGCCGCCGCTGATGTGCCCGTCGTCCTCGTCGTCGGGCGTCAACTCCACCTCCCACAGAAGCGTTCCCGCCTTGGCGTCGAAGGCGCTGACCTTGGTGTCCGCGTCCATGGCGAAGACCCGTCCGCCAGCAACGATCGGGGCGCCGACAATGCGCGTGTCGTCGTCGGCGCCCTCGCCGATATCGGCCGTCCAAAAGGGCTTGAGCACCTCGCCCACCGCAATGTGGTGCATGGCGTGGTTGGCGTAACCGCCGGACTGGGGCCAACTGGCATTCACCGACGGTTTGGGCAGCAGGATCTTCGCGTCCGCGACCCTGGGGTCGGGCTTTAACGCCCGCTCGTGCATGAGCACGGATATGCGCTCGCCGGGCAGGCGCACTTCCTCTTCGTCGGGGAACATGGTGTCCATCATTTCGCAGGCATTGAGCAGCGCCAGGGCGCACGCCATGCACGCCATGCGGCCGACCAGGCCCTTATGTCCTGCCTTCTTCGCCCGGCCGCCCGTCGCCATGATGCGCTCCATCCCCTATTGACCGAGAATGGCCAGCATTTCGCCGGCCCGCGCCCGGATCCCTTGCGGTGCCGTGGCGTCGGCGGCGAGGGCCGTGAACAGCGCGCGCGCCTTCGTCCGGTCACCGGCGCGCGCCGCGAGCACGGCGGTGAGTTCCTTGGCGCTGTGGCGCCAGGGATTGCCGTCGGCGGTCAACGGGGCCAGGCGGGCGCTCAGGTCGCCGGCGCCGGGTCCGTTCATTTCATGGAATGCGCCCAGGATCACGGCCAGGTCGCGGTACACCGCGTCCACCCCCGGGTCCTGGGCCACGTCCGCATAGGCCGCCGCCGCCGGCCCGCCGCGTTCCGCCAGCAGCGCCGCTTCCTGGAACCGCGCCAGCAGGGCGTAGCCGGCGGTGGCGTCGGCGGCCAGGCCGGCGAAGGCCTCTGCCGCCGCTTGCGTCTGCTTGTCGCCGGCCAGGGTGAGGGCCTCGGCAAACCGCTCGCCATCGCTTTGGCGGGTCGCGATGTCATAGGCGCGCCAGCCCTGGTACCCGGCGACGGACAGGACGAGGGCGATCACCGCGCCGACGCCGTAGTTGCCGTATCGCTTCCACAGTTTGGTCCAGCGCTCCTGGCGCAGATCCTCTTCGATCTCGCGAAACAGGCTGTCCTGTACGGGGTCGGCCACGGAATCCTCCAACGTCGCACGTCATGCCGCCCGGGCGGCGCCGGCCAAGGCATTGGCGCCTAAAATATCCTTCCCTGGGGCGGAAGGCAAATGCGGTGGTGGCGTAAGGGGTTACCGATGTTCATGCCACTTCATGCCGCTTCATGCCACTTGATGGAACAGCCGATGCTGGGGGTCTGGCGCTCCGGGCCCTTGCCGGTGTCGGCCACCTGGCACATGGCCTCGAACAGCTCGCGCCGGGCGTCCACCGGCGCCGGGTCCTTGCCCGACGAATCCAGGCGTCCCCGGTATTGCAGCTCCAGATCGGCGTTGAAACCGAAGAAATCCGGCGTGCACACCGCGTCATAGGCGCGCGCCACCTCCTGGGTCTCGTCGATCACGTAGGGAAAGGTGAAGCCGTGGGTGTGGGCGAAGACCTTCATGTTGTCCGGCGAATCCTCGGGGTACTGGCCATAATCGTTGGCCATGATGGCGATGCACCCGATGCCCCTGGCCTGGAGGTCCTGGAGGTCGCGCACCAGGCGGTCGACCACGGCCCTGACGTACGGGCAGTGGTTGCAGATGAAGGCCACCAGGGTGCCCTTCGGGCCGCGGATGTCGGCAAGGCTGTAGGTCTTGCCGTCGATGCCCTCGAGGCTGAAATCGACGGCCTTGCGGCCGAAATCGCAAATCGGCGGTTCCATGGCCACCATGATGGGTTCCCTCCTTTCGGGCGCGGCCGGGCGCCGCCTTGGACGGGCGCGGCCGCTGAGCCCGTTTGATACCGGCAAAGGGGCCGGCGATCAACGGCCATGGGTCATGATCAACGCTCCTTGGTATTAACCCAGCCTTAACCTCAAAAGTATATGGTGGCGAAACGGGAAAATGCGGGCCCGGCCGCCCCGGGGCTTGCCTTGGCAGAGGTCTTTCATGCGATTTGCGGCCGCCATCGCCGGCGTGGTTCTGTTGGGCGCGTGCAGCGCCTTTCCGCAGTACGCCATGGTCAACGGGGCCTTCCTCATGGCCACCGACAAGACCATGGAGGACCACGTGATTTCCGCCGCCAGCGGCAAGAACTGCTCCTCCGTCCGCGCCGGCACGGGCCGCTCCTATTGCGAGGAAGACGAGCTCAACCCCAGCCCGTCGGTCTACTGCTACCGCACGCTCGGCAGTATCACCTGCTACGACCGGCCCGACCCGCACAACGGCCGCTACCAGAGAGTGGGCGAGAACCATCACAACTATGATCGGAGGCTTTGACGGCGGGCGGCGCGCGGACACGTGCCCGATCCCGGCGCAAGGCCGGCTGAAAGACCACGCCGATGATCCGTAAAGGAGCCGCCACGGCCGCGGGCGTCCTGCTGGGCGCCATGATCATGTGGTTCGCCGTCGGCGGCGACGACGACCTGGAGGATCTTCAGGTGGCCGCCGACATGGGCGGCTTCCGGGTCCTCAACGCGTTGTCCGCCAAGGGCGACGCCCATGCCCAGAACGCCATCGCGGTGCGCTACCGGGAGGGCAGGGGCGTCGACCGGGACCTGCGGGCGGCGGTCCGCTGGCACACCCGGGCGGCGAAAAACGGGAACGCGGATGCCCAGTACGCCCTTGGCAGGATGTATGAAAACGGCGAAGGGCTGAGAGCGGACCCCTACCGGGCCGCGGAGTGGTATGCCCTGGCCGCCGGCGCCGGCAACCACAGGGACGCCCAGTTCGCCCTGGGCCGGCTTTATTACCGCGGACTCGGCGTGCCCCACGACACGGGCGAGGCGATCACCTGGTATCTGATGGCGGCGCGCCAGGGCCACCCGGCCGCCCAGTACGTGATGGGCGCGCTCTACGCCGGCGGCGGGGGCGTCGACCGCGACTACGTGGAAGCCTACAAATGGTATTCCCTGGCCGTTCCCAACGCGGCCGGGGCCCTGGCCGCGGACCAGAGGTTCGATCCCGTCCGCGCCCGCCGGGAGCTGGCGGCGAGGATGAACCGGTTCCAGATCGCCCGGGCCGAGCGCCAAGCCGGCAACTGGCGCCCCACCCGCTGATGGCATGAGGCCCGGCCGGACGACCCTTCCCACATATTGACCCAGGCGGGCGCTTGCCCCACCATCGGCGCGCATCACCGCCCCGCAATGGCGTTGGAACGCAGGAGCCCCCCCGTGAGCAAGGCAATCAGGGCCGTCACCTTCGATCTGTGGGACACCCTCATCCGCGACGATTCCGACGAGCCCAGGCGCAAATCCAAGGGGCTGCGCACCAAGGCCGACGAGCGCCGGCATCTGGTCTGGGAGGCCCTCGACCGCCACCGGTCCATCGCCGCCGACGACGTGCGCCTCGCCTACGACGTGGCGGAAGCCGCCTTCAACACCCTGTGGAAGGAACACAGCATCACCTGGACCATCGCCGAACGCCTGGCGGTGATATTCGGGGGGCTCGGCCGCACCCTGCCGGGCGACGACGAGGAGCGCCTGATCGAGGCGCTCGGGCGCATGGAGGTGGACATCCCGCCCTTACCCGTGGCTGGCGCCCGGGAGGCGCTGGAGGCGCTTTCGGGGCGCTACAAGCTATGCGTCGTCTCCGACACCATCCTCACGCCCGGGGCCCGGTTGCGCGATCTTTTGGAGGCGCACGGGTTGAAACGGTATTTCGCCGGCTTCGCCTTTTCCGACGAGGTGGGCCGTTCCAAGCCCGACCCCGCCATGTTCCGTTCCGCGGCCGGCCAACTGGGGGTCGCGGTGACCGAGATGGTCCACGTCGGCGACCGCGACCACAACGACGTCCGGGGCCCGCAGGCGCTGGGCATGAAGGCGGTCCTGTTCACCGCCGTGCGCGATGCCGACAAGGACGGCACGTCGGCCGACGCCGTCTGCGACAGCCACGCCAGCCTGCCCGGCGCCATCGACGCCCTGGCCGGTTGACGGCGGAAGCGGCGGAACAGGGAAGACGGGATGACCGGCGGGCCGCGGTTTCTGATCGTCGACGGGTATACCAGCGCCGCCCGCGCCGAACTGGCGGCCGGCGGGGCCGCCGTGGCCGGCGACCTGTATGCGGCCATGATCGGGCAGGTCCAGCCCGGCGCGCGGTGCGACGTCCTGTTTCCGTGCGATCCCGGCGCCGCCCTGCCCGAGGGCGCGGCGCTGGCCGGGTACGACGGCATCGCCTGGACCGGGTGCAGCCTGACCATCTATGACGATGTGCCCGAGGTGCGCGCCCAGATCGACTTCGCCCGCGCCGCGTTCGCGTCGGGCGTGCCCAGCTTCGGCAGTTGCTGGGCGGCCCAGATCGCCGTGGTCGCCGCCGGCGGCTCGGTCGGGGCCAATCCCCACGGCCGCGAGATGGGCATCGCGCGCAAGATCGCGTTGACGGCGGAGGGACGCGGCCACCCCCTGTACGCGGGCAAGGCCTCGGTGTTCGACGGCTTCATCAGCCACGTGGACGAGGTCACGCACCTGCCTCCCGGCGCGGTGGTGCTGGCGTCGAACGCGTTTACCCGGGTGCAGGCGGTCTCGGTCACCTACCAGGGCGGAACCTTCTGGGGCCTCCAGTACCACCCCGAATACGACCTGCACGAGATGGCGCGGCTGGTCTTTTGCCGCCTGGAGATTTTAACCGAACAGGGGTTCTTCAAGGACCGCCAGGCGGGCGAGGCGTACGTGAACCACCTCGAGGCCCTGCACCAGGACCCGGCGCGCCGCGACATCGCCTGGCTGCTCGGCATCGACGACGACGTGATGAACGAGGACGTGCGGCGCCTCGAGGTGCGCAACTGGATCCAGCGCCTGGTGCTCCCGGCCATGGGGGAGAGGCGGTAGGGCGGCGGCGGGACGCCGCCAACCCTCACCCCACCCGGCCCTCGAACGCCGCCTCGTATATCCGCTTCAATTCCGGCGCGCCCACCGGGACCGGGTTGTCGACGCCGGTCGGGTCGCGGGCGGCCATTTCGGACAATTCGTCCAGGCGGTCCTCCTCGACGCCGAGCTCCCTGGCCGTGTGGGGGATGTCCAGCTCGGCGCGCAGGGCCAATACCCAGTCCATGACGCCGGAGAACGAGGGGTCGGGCAGGTTCAGATAGCGGGCCAGGCGCTCCATGCGCCCGGCGATGGCGTCGCGGTTGAAGGCCAGCACGTAGGGCATGAACACCGCGTTGGTGAGCCCGTGGTGGGTATCGTACACCGCCCCCACCGGGTGGCTGAGGGCGTGGATGGCGCCGAGGCCCTTCTGGAAGGCCACCGCCCCCATGGTGGCGGCGGCCATCATGTGGGCGCGCGCCGTCAGGTTGGCGCCGTCCAGCACCGCCACCGGCAGCCATTCCTTGACCAAACGCATGCCTTCCAGCGCGATGCCGTCGGCCATGGGGTGGTATTGCGCCGCCGAGTAGGCCTCCAGGCAGTGGGCGAAGGCGTCCATGCCGGTGGCCGCGGTGATGTGGGGCGGCAGCCCGGCGACCAGCGCCGGATCGGCGATGACCGTGCCCGGCATCATGGCGGGGTGGTAAAGGATCCTCTTGGTGTGCGTGGCCTCGTCGATGATGACCGCGGCGCGCCCGACCTCGGAGCCGGTGCCCGACGTGGTCGGCACCGCCACCACCGGCGCCATGGCCCCGGCATCGATCCCTTTCCACTTGCCGTCCACGTCGGCGTAGTCCCACAGGGACCCCTTCTGGCCGGCCATCAGGGCGATGGTCTTGCCGGCGTCCAGGGCGCTGCCGCCGCCGAAGGCGATGACGCCGTCATGGCCGCCGTCGCGGAAGACCGCCAAGCCGTCGTCGACGTTCCGTTTCACCGGGTTGCCCTTGACGTCGCTGAACACCGCGGTCGGTACACCGGCGCTTTCGTTGGCGGCGACGGCGTCCCCGACCATGGGCAGCGCGGCGAGCCCCGGGTCGGTCACCAGCAGGGGCCGGGACATGCCGAGCCCCCTGCAGGCGCGGGCCAGCTCGGCGATGCACCCGACGCCGAAACGCACCGACGTCGGGTAGTGCCAACGTGCGCTCAATCGGTCGAGGTCTTCGCTCATGCTTTTGTTTCCTCCAAGGACGCCCGCGTTGCGGCGAGGGCCGACGCCGCGAGCTAAACAGCGGTCTTCAGGTGGAACGACTTGGGCCGGGTCAGGTGCTCGTAGCCGATCACCGAGAGGGTGCACCCGCGCCCCGACCGCTTGACCCCGGTCCAGGCCAGGGCCGGGTCCAGGGTGTCGCAGCGGTTCATGAACCAGGTGCCGGTCTCGACCTCGGCGCCGATGCGCGTGGCCGCGTCCTCGTCGGCGGTCCACACCGACGCGGTCAGGCCGAATGCGCTGTCGTTCATCAGCGTAATGGCCTCTTCGTCGGAGGCAACCTTCATGATGCCGACCACGGGGCCGAAGCTTTCCTCGCGCATCACCGCCATGGAGTGGTCCACGTCGAGGAGCACCTGGGGCGCCAGATAGGGCGAATCCCCGGTGTCGGCGGGGAAGGCGGAAGTGTCGATCAGGGCCCTGGCGCCGGCGTCCAGCGCCGCCCGGATCTGGCCGCGCACGTGGTCCGCCGCGCGGTTGCGCACCATGGGCCCGAGGGTGGTCCCGCCGTCCACGGGATCGCCGAGCCTGTAGCCGCGCACCAGGCCGGCGAAGCCTTCGGTAAACGGCGCGAAGACGTCGGCGTGGACATAGATGCGCTCGACGGCGCAGCACGACTGCCCGGAGTTGAAAAAGGCGCCGTCCACCAGCGCCCCGACGGCGTGCTCCAGATCGCAGTCGGCGCGCACGTAGGCCGGGTCCTTGCCGCCCAATTCCAGGCCGATGCCGATGAAGCGCCCGGCCGCCGCCGTCTCCACCATGTCGCCGCCGGCGACCGAACCGGTGAAGGCGACGAAGTCCACCTCGGGCGCACCGATCATGCGTTCGGTATCGGCGTGGCTCAGGTGCAGGTACTGGAACACGCCTTCGGGCAGGCCGGCGGCGGCGAAGGCCTTGGCGAAGCGCTCGGCGCACAGGGGCGTCTGCGCCGAATGCTTGAGGATCACCGCGTTGCCGGCCATGATCGCCGGCACCACCGAGTTGACCGCGGTCAGGTACGGGTAGTTCCACGGCGCGATGGTGAACACCACGCCTAAGGGCTGGCGGCGGATGAAGCGGGTGAATCCGTCCCTGGGCGCGCACCGGACGTCGGCCAGGGTCTCCGGCGCGATGGCGATCATGTGCCGGGCGCGTTCCTCGAGGCCGCGCACCTCGCCGGGCGCGGACCGGATGGGCCGGCCCATCTGCCAGGTGATCTCCTCGGCGATGGCGGTGGTGTCGGCGACCAGGGCGTCCACGGCCCCGGAACAGAGCGCCGCGCGCTCGGCCACCGCCACCTCCTTCCACGCCGCCTGGGCGCGGACGGCGCGGGCAAGGGCCACGGCGATCCCGGTTTCGGTGGCGTAGGGCCGCTCCACGTAGACGCGGCCGTCCACCGGGCTGATGGTCCTCAACGTCGCGGTCATGGGGTTGCGGGATCCTGGAGCATGTGGCGTGGTTTGGTTTGCAGCATACATTTTATGCCCGGCGGTGCACCGGTTCTTTTCCTTCCTCCGCGCCCCTTTGCGGCCTTGTATGTATCTCGAGGTGATGAATTGGGATACCGGGCGATAGTCGGCGGGCGGCAAGCTGCCAGGCGCCTTGCCATCGATCCGACGATCGCGCGCTGCGGCTACTGCGCGGACCGATCCCCCGGGGCCGGGCGTCCGGCCCGCGAAATCGCGGCCACGGCGCGACAACGGCGTTGCGCCGGGCGCAGCAGGCTCTATGGTACGCTGCCGTCATGGAAAGGATTGCCCGCGTGTCCCTTAGTCTTCCCCTCCGTGCCCTGGCCCTGGCCGCCGCCCTTGTCGTCGGGCTTGTAGCCGCCGCGCCGGCGGCCGCCGGGCTTGTGCCCCACCGCGCCATCTATTCCGTCAAGCTGGGATCGGTGCGGGCCAACGCCGGGTTCGTGGATGTCCGCGGCGCGGCGAAAATAGCGCTGGAGAAAACCTGCGACGGCTGGATCATGACCCAGGAACTGTCCATGGACATGGGCACCGCGGCGGGCGGGACGGTCAAGCAGGACATCCGTTCCGCCGGCTGGGAATCCCTGGACGGAAAATCGTACCGCTTCGCCGTGCGCAACACCATGGGCCGGCAGGTGGAGGGCTTCAAGGGCGAGGCCAAGTTGGGCGCCGCCGGCAAACCGGGCCGGGCCACGTTCAAGGTGCCGCCCGGCAAGACCATGGCCCTTCCCGAGGGGACGCTGTTTCCCGCCGGTCACACGGCCTGGCTGATCGAGCGGGCGCTGGCCGGCGACCGCCAGGCGCCGCGCATCGTGTTCGACGGTACCGACGGGCAAGGTGCGCGCAAGGTGATCGCCTTCATCGGACGGCGCATGGAGTCCGGCGGGCACGGGAAAAAAGGGTTGGGGGCGCTGGTTCAGCGCCCGGGCTGGAACATCCGCATGGCGTTTTATCCGCTGGACAGCCGGGCGGCGGCGCCGGAGTACGAGATCGAGGTCCTGCAGCTGGACAACGGCGTGGTGCCGCGGGTGGTGGTCGACTACCCGCAGTTGACGGTGGTCATGACCATGGAAAAGATCGAAATCATCCCGCCGCCGCGCTGCTGACGCCGGCCCTCCCGCGGGCGCGGGTTTGGTATTACCCCCCGCGTGCCTGCGAAACCAGGGCCGTCAGCGTTTCCAGGTCCACGGCGCCGGGGACCACCTTCTCACCGATGACGAAGGCCGGTGTGCCGTTGATGTCCAGGGCCCTGGCCAGTTCGGCGTTCCTTGCCAAGACCTTGTCGATCCCGGGATCGGCCATGGCGGCGCGCAGCCTTTCCACGTCGAGGCCGATTTCCGCCGCGACGTCCAGGATCTTTCGTTCGCTGAGGCGGCCCCTGGATTGCATAAGGGCGGTATGGAAGGGCACGTACCTGTCCCTGTCCAGCTTCCAGGCGGCCAGGGCGGCGCGCGCCGCGACCACCGATTGCGGGCCGAGGATGGGGAATTCCTTGAACACGTAACGGATGTTGCCATCGGTTTTCAGCAGGGTCTGCACCGCGGGTAAAACCCGCTTGCAGTAGGGACACTGGTAATCGAAGAACTCGACGATGGTCACGTTGCCCTGGGGATTGCCGCCGACCGGCGAGGTCGGATCGTTTTCCAGCTCGCCGCGCAGGGAGACGAGGTTCTTCCGGACATTCGACTGCTGTTTGGCCTCGCGCTTCGCGCGTATCGCCCCGATGGCCTCGAGCAGGACCTCCGGGTTGCGGCGCAGGTACTCGCGCACCACTTCCTCGACGGCGCGCTTCTGCCCGGGGCTCAGGGCATCCTCGGCGGCGGCGGCCGGGGACGCGCCAAGGACGAAGACGGCGAGAACGGCGCCCAGCATACCGGCAAGTCTCATGCGCAACCTTCCTTTCTGGGAGTCATGGGGCCGGGACATGATGCGCCGGACATCGCCGGGGCACAAGGGCAAGGCGCCGGCCGGGGGCATCACGCAGAATTGATTGGCCGTCGGCGCGGCGGCCGGGAAACCCGCCCGGGCGGTCAAGGGGCGGGCGTCACTCCTTCCTCTTCTTCGCCGCCTGCAGGATATCCTGCGCCTGCAGCCAGCCGATCGAGCCGCGGGGCAACAGTTTATCGGCCTTGCCGGCGTGATAGCGGGCCTGGCGCGCATCGCCCTTGAGCAGGGCTTCCTCGGCCAGGGCCACGGCGCTCATGCCCATATCGCCGCGGCGCCCATAGGCGATGGCGAGCTGGCGCCAGGTGAACGGGGCCTCGGCGTCGTGTCGCACGGCGGCGCGCAGGTTGCGGATTGCCGGCTCGAGCAGGGCCGGGTCCCCGAGTTCGAGCTGGACCTGGGCCAGTCCGCGGCGCAAAAGAGGCGAGCGGGGCAACAGCCGCACGGCCGTTTCGTAAGGCTTCAGGGCCTCGGCCGCCCGTCCGTTCTCGAACAGCATCTGCCCCTTCAACTCGTGGAAATACGGGTCCTCCGGGCGCTCGGCGATGAGGCCGTCGACCAGGGGCAGGGCCTTCCCCAGGTCCGGTTTGCGGTAGTACGCGACGGCCCTGGCGTAGCGGGCGTCGAGACCGGTATCGGATTCGGCGTAGCGGCGCAGGGTTCTCGGGAAGGGCTCCAGGAACGCGTAGAGCTTGGCCAGCATCCGGCGGTGCATTTCCCGGATCCGGGTGGGCTGCGGTTTATCCCTGTTGGGCGATCGGGACAGATGCTCGCGCACGGCGTCGATCCGCTCCCGGGTCAGCGGATGGGTGCGCAGGTAGGGGTCCTGGCGGTCGGCGCTCAACAGTTCCTGGCCGCCGAGGACTTCCATGAACTCCAGCAGTCCGCGCGAGGACTGGCCGGTGGCGTCGAGGAACCTGAGCGCCGCCTGGTCCGCCGCCGACTCCTGGGTGCGGCTGTAAAGGAGGAACGAGCGAATGCCCATGCTTTGCCCGCCGGCGATGATGGCGCCGCCCACGTCGGCGCGGCCGGTGCCGATGGCGGCGGCGGCCCCGATCACCAGGGCCAGGATGGACTGGGCGGTGTTGTTCGCGATGGCCGCGTGCAGGCGCGACAGGTGGCCGCCGGCGATATGGCCCGTTTCATGGGCGATGACGCCGATCACCTGGCCGGCGTGCTTGCTGCGCACGATCAGGCCGGTGTTGATGAACAACCTCTGCCCGCCCGCCACGAAGGCGTTCAGGGACCGGTCGTTGACGAGATAGATGCGCACGTCGGATGGCTCCAGGCCGGCGGCCTGGAAAAGTGGCGCCGCGTACGTGCGGATGGTATTTTCGATTTCGGCGTCCCGAATAAACGAGAGCCGTTGTGCGCCGGCCTCCGCCGGAGCCCACAGGCACACGGCGGCGAACACCGAAACGGCGACCGGGAAAGCAATGCGTTTCAACAAGATTCTCAACCTTATGGGTACCGATCAATCTAGTGAGGGCCGGGGACGGCGTCAAATTGCGGCGGTCCTGTGCGCACTGCTGCTTGGCGGCTGTGCCGCGGCGGGCGATGCCCTTGGCCTCGGCGAGCCGCAGCCCGCCGGCGTGGCGGGAACGTTCCTCGGCGGTGTGGCGGCGGACGAGCCGCGCGCCGCCCTGGTCGGACACGAAATCCTGCGCGCCGGCGGCCACGCGGCGGATGCGGCGACGGCCATCTATTTCGCCCTGGCGGTCACCAAGCCGTCCTCGGCCAGCCTTGGCGGCGGCGGCGTCTGCGTGGTCGAAGACATCGAGACGGAAACCACCAGGGCCCTGCACTTCCTCGCCGTGGCTCCGGGAACGGTGCCGCCGACGGCGGCCCGGCCCAGCGCCGTTCCCGGCAACGTGCGCGGATTTTCCGCCCTGCACGCCAAGTACGGGCGCCTGCGCTGGTCGCAGGTGGTGGCGCCGGCCGCGAACATGGCCCGTTTCGGCGTCCAGGTCTCCCGCGCCTTCGCCCGCGATCTGGCGAAGGTGGAAAAGGCCCTGCTCATGGAGCCCGAAACCCGGCGCGTATTCGGCCGCAAGGACGGACGGGGGTTGGTCGGGGAAGGGGACGTCTTAGTCCAGGGCGACCTGGCGGCGACCCTGTCGCTGGTGAGCAGCCAAGGCCCGGGCAGCTTCTACCAGGGGCCGATGGCGCGCCGGCTGGTGGCGGCGGTGGAGCGGGCCGGCGGATCACTCGGTGTGGAGGACCTGCGCGCTTACGCCCCGGTGTGGCGGGATACGATCAAGGTCACGTTCGGCGACGGGACCATGCACCTGGCGCCGCCGCCGGCGGCGGCGGGAGCGGTGGCGGCCGAGATGTGGGCCATGTTGGTCCAGGACGACCGCTACGAGAACGTGGCGGACGGGGAACGGCCCCACCTGGTCGTGGAGACGGCGCTGCGCGCCTTCGCCGACCGCGCACGGTGGCTGCGCGGCGACGGGACGAGCACCGTCGCGCCCGAAAAGCTGGTTTCCGAGGCGCGCATCACGTCGCTGATGGCCAGTTACCGGCGCGACCGCCACGTGCCGGCGGCGGAGCTGGACCCGGCGCCGGTTGCGCGCCCTGAGAATCCGGCCGCCACCAGCTTCGTGGTGGTGGACCGCCACGGCTCGGCGGTGGCCTGCGCCCTGACCCTGAACAATCTGTTCGGCACCGGCCGGGTCGCCAAGGGCACGGGGATCCTCATGGCGGCGCTGCCGGGGCGGGGGGGACGCGGTCCGATATCCCTGGGTCCCATGGTGGTGATGAGCGAAAAAGACAACCAGTTCTATGCCGCGGCGGCGGCGTCGGGCGGGGTGGCGGCCCCCACCGCCCTGTTGAACGTGATGGCCCCGATCCTGTTCGGGGGCCGGTTGGACGACGCCATGTCCGCCAAGCGCCTGCATCACGGCGGCGTCCCCGATCTGACCTATTACGAGCAGGGGATCAGCGAAACCGTGCTCAAATCCCTGACCGAGCGCGGTCATCAAGTTGCCCCCACCGTGGCCCTGGGGCTGGTCAACGTGGCATTTTGTTCCGGTGGATTGCCGCAGGAGCCGCAAACCTGCGCCGTGCGCGCCGATCCGCGCGGCTTCGGTTTGGCCAAGGCCGTCGAAGAGTGATACCAAGGAGCGCTGATCATGGCTCTCAAAATCGCCCGGCGCGCGTCCATCCCGCCTTTCATCGCCATGGACATGTTGCGCGCCGCCAACGAGAGGGCGGCGCGGGGCGAAGATGTTTTGCACCTGGAGGTCGGCCAGCCGGCCACCGGCGCGCCCGGCCCCGTCCTCGACGCGGCCAAGGCGGCCCTGGAGACGGACACCCTGGGGTACACCGAGGCCGTGGGCCTGCCGGCGCTCAGGCGGCGCCTCGCCAGGCACTACCGCGACTGTTACGGCGTCGACGTGGATCCCGGGCGGGTGGCGGTCACCACGGGCTCATCGGGCGCCTTCGTGGTGGCGTTCCTGTGCGCCTTCGAGGCCGGCGACCGGGTGGCCCTGGCGAGTCCCGGCTATCCCGCCTACCGCAACATCCTGAAGGCCCTGGACGTGGAGCCGGTCAACGTGGCCGTGGGGCCGGATACCAACTTCCAGCCGACACCCGAGGTGCTGGACCGCGCGGGCGGGCGGCTTGACGGACTGATCATCGCCAGCCCGTCCAACCCCACCGGGACCATGGTCCACCGCGATCAGCTCGAGGCCCTCGTCCACTACTGCGCCGCCGGCGGTATCCGCCTGATTTCCGACGAGATCTACCACGGGATCACCTATGGAGCACGTGCCGAGACGGCCCTCGCCTTCACCGACGACGCCATCGTGGTCAACAGCTTTTCCAAGTACTATTCGATGACCGGCTGGCGGCTCGGCTGGTGCGTCGTTCCGGAAAACCTGTTGCGCCCGGTGGAGTGCCTGGCCCAGAACCTGTACATTGCGCCGCCCGCCCTTTCCCAGCACGCGGCCATCACCGTATTCGACTGCCGCGCCGAGCTGGATGCCAACGTGGCACGGTACGCGCGCAACCGGGCGCTGTTGCTCGAGGAACTGCCCAAGGCCGGATTCGACAAGCTGGCCGCCGCCGAAGGCGCCTTTTACCTCTATGCCGACGTCGCCCACATGACCAACGACAGCCAGGACTTCTGTCAGCGCATGCTCGCCGAGACCGGGGTGGCGACGACGCCGGGAACCGACTTCGATCCCGGGCGCGGCAATCACTTCGTCCGCTTTTCGTTTTCCGGCGCCACCGAGGACATGGCCGGCGCCGCCCGCCGTCTTAAGCGATGGCGGCGCTGACCCGCGGCCGGCCTGCAAGTAAGTACTAGGATGGGATGCGCGAGACGCCGGGCACGGCTTCTAGAAAATACCGGGCCGCGCTCCTTGGTATTACTTCGCCGGACGCTGCCACCAGCCGCTGCGCCGGGGACGGGCCGCCGGCAACCCCCCGTCGGCGCCGATATTGATGACCGTGGTCTTGCGGGTGGCCTCGGACGCGGCGTCTGTGGCGATCACCGCCGCCATCGCCGGCGCTTCCGTGGCGGCGCTTTCCGCGGCCCTGGGGGTGAGCCGGCGTCTGGATGCCGGCTTATCCGCAGCCTGGGTGTCCTCGGACGGTGCCCCGGCGGCGGTGTCCACGGGTTCGGCCTTGCCCTTGCCG
This sequence comes from Pseudomonadota bacterium, assembly GCA_022545455.1. Classification (GTDB taxonomy): domain Bacteria; phylum Pseudomonadota; class Alphaproteobacteria; order Rhodospirillales; family 2-02-FULL-58-16; genus JACZQZ01. The sequence goes on along the minus strand of JACZQZ010000036.1, from coordinate 192 downwards.
GCGGCGGACGTCTTCGCGCGGGCGCGCCCGCGGGTACCCTTGGCGCCGCGCCGCCCTGCCGTGGTCCCCTTGTCCGCGCGTTGCCGCCCGGAGGTCTTCCTGGCCGGCGGCTTCTCTTCGCCGCCGCCGTACGCGGCGGCTTCCCCGTCCATCGGCGTGGCTGCGGACTCGACCAGGGCGGGCGGCGTTTTC
>JACZQZ010000141.1 GCA_022545455.1 Pseudomonadota bacterium | reverse complement strand
GCGATTCGCCGTGTCGCGCGCTGGGCCGACGGCCGGGTCGGCTGGACCACGGGCCCGGACCCCGCGGAGGTAGAGCGAAGCTTTGCGCTTGCCCGGCAGGCCTGGCAGGCGAGCGGGCAATCGCGGCCGCATCTGGGGACCGGCTTCGGGTACGCGCTCGGGCCGAATGCGCGACAGCAGATGGACGAATACATCGAGCGCTACATCCGCATCTTCGGCCCGGCAGTGGCGAGTGCCATGCAGCACAAGATGATCGCGACGTCGCGCGAGGCCCTCCGCAGCGCATTGGGCACGCTGGCGGACCTCGGAGCCGACGAGTGCATCCTCGTACCCACGAGCAGCGACGCCGACCCGCTGCAGCGTCTGGAGGATCTGCTCTAGCCCGCCCGCAGGCCGCTCCGCAGGCGGCGGCGCCCCTCATGCCCGGCGTCAACGCCATCGTTGCCGTCGCCTCGGGCAAGGGCGGGGTGGGAAAGTCCACCGTCGCCGTCAACCTGGCCCTGGGCCTGGCCGCGGGCGGCCACGCGGTCGGCGTGCTCGACGCCGACATTTACGGCCCCTCCATGCCGCGCATGCTGGGCATCTCCGGCAAGCCGGTGTCGACGGACGGACGCCGGCTGGAGCCGATGGAGAACTTCGGCGTCAAATGCATGTCCATGGGTTTCCTGGTGGACGAGGAAACGCCCACCATCTGGCGCGGCCCCATGGTCACGTCGGCACTGCAGCAAATGATGCGCGACGTCAACTGGGGCGCGCTCGACGTGATGATCGTCGACATGCCGCCGGGCACCGGCGACGCCCAGTTGACCATGGCCCAGCAGGTGCCCCTGGCCGGCGCCGTGATCGTGTCGACGCCCCAGGACATCGCGCTCCTGGACGCGCGCAAGGGCCTGAACATGTTCCGCCAGGTGGACGTGCCGGTGTTCGGCTTCATCGAGAACATGAGCTATTTCGCCTGTCCCCATTGCGGCGAGCGCTCCGAGATCTTCAGCCACGGCGGCGCCAGGCGCGAGGCGGACCGCCTGGGCATCGATTTCCTGGGCGAGATACCCTTGGACATCGCCATCCGCGAAACCTCCGACAGCGGCCGGCCCATCGTCGTCTCCCAGCCCGACAGCGCCCAGGCCAAGACCTATCGCGCCATCGCCGACAAGGTCTGGGAGAAGGTCAGCCAAATCCTTGCCGCCCGCGAGACATCGATGCCGAAAATCGTCATTCAATAGGCGGCGGACCGCGTTCCGGGCGTCTCCGTTTGCGGCGCGCACGGAAACGGCCCCCCCCGGGGGCCGCGGGGGCGTCCCCCGCATACACCATAGCCGGGGGGACACCCCCCTTGTCCCCCCGGGGGCCGCGGGGGCGTCCCCGTTGCCCCCCAGCCGCGCGGCGGCGGCGGTCAGGCCGCCCGCTCAAGAATGATAAAACTGTAGTCGGGCGTGGAGGATTCCTCGGCTGCGACATGTTGGCGGGAACGTTCGGTCCACGCCGCGGGGTCGATATCCGGGAACCGCACGTCGCCGTCGACGCTTTGATGGATCTCGGTCAGGTAAATGCGGTCCGCTTTTGGTAGCGCCAGTTCATAAATCTGCGCCCCCCCGATCACGACAATCTCCTCGGCGCCGTCGGCGCGGGCGATGCCCTCCGCCACCCTCAAGGCCTCATCGAAATCGTGGACCACCCGCAACCCCTCGGCCCGAAGGGACGGATCGCGGGTAACGACGATGTTCGCGCGTCCCGGCAGGGGTTTGCCGATGGAATCAAAGGTCTTCCGCCCCATGATCACGGGTTTGCCCATGGTCACCGACTTGAAGTGCTTAAGATCTCCGGAAAGGTGCCAGGGCAGATCGTTGCCGCGGCCGATGATCCCATTTTCGGCCATGGCGACAATTAATGCCACACGCATGATGGCTTTCCCTCGGCAGGCCGTAATCCAATGTTCAATACTAGACCGCGATGGGGGCGGGAATGGGCGGATGAAATCGGTAATTTTGCAGCTCGAAACTGTCGTAGGAAAAATCGAATATGCTTTTCACGGAGGAATCCAGTTTCATCGCCGGCAGCGGCAGGCAGTCGCGCTGCAATTGTAATTGAGCCTGTTCGAAGTGGTTGGAATACAGGTGGGCGTCACCAAACGTATGAACGAAATCCCCCGGTTCCAACCCGGTGACGTGGGCAACCATCATCGTTAACAGGGCATAGGACGCGATGTTGAAGGGCACGCCGAGGAAGATGTCGGCGCTGCGCTGATAGAGCTGGCACGACAGTTTTCCCTGCGCGACATAAAATTGGAACAGGCAGTGGCATGGCGGCAACGCCATGGCGTCGATGTCGGCCACGTTCCAGGCGCTGACGACCATCCGGCGGGAATCCGGGTTCGTCCGAATCTGCCCGATAAGCCGGGAAATCTGATCGACGTGCCCGCCGTCGGGCGTCGGCCAGGACCGCCATTGGGCGCCGTAAAGGGGCCCCAGGTCGCCGGCCTCGTCGGCCCATTCGTCCCAGATGCGCACGCCGTTTTCCTGAAGATATTTGACGTTCGTGTCGCCCCTGAGAAACCAGAGCAATTCGTGGATTATGGATTTCAGGTGCAGCTTCTTGGTCGTCAGCAAGGGAAAACCGGCGTTCAGATCGATGCGCATCTGGTGCCCGAACACGCTCAGCGTTCCGGTTCCGGTTCTATCATCCTTGGAGATACCGTTCTCGCGAACGTGACGCATAAGATCCAGATACTGTTTCATGGGCCGTTATCTGGAAATTTCCCTTCGCCGCTTTCGAGACGCACTGTACCCGTTCCCGCCGCCGGCGCAAGGCCCGTCGGTCCCCTCGACCCTGCGCCCGGCCCGGAACCGGCGGCGGCGCGGGAAAGCCCCTCGTGGTGGACCTGCCCGGCCGGCCGGGGGAGGGCGTCCGGGGCCGCCATCCCTTTTCTCCGCCCTCTCCACCCTCTTCCCAAGGGGTCGGGAAATCCCTATATTGAGGGTGTCGGGAAACCGACTATGGCGATAAACGTGGTGTGGAATAAGCGTTGCGGACCCGGGGGCAGTGCCCGGCGCCTCCACCAAACCTCTCCGGCGGCCCGCGTTGCAGCCGGGGCTCTCTGGGGGCGATACAGGATCGACGCGCGTGGTAAAGACATGGCTTTCGCCCGGCATGGTACCGCCGTTATCGGGCCAAACACACAAATGCCAATGATAACGAGGCATTTGCTGTAGCCGCATAAGCTGCAGCGGGGTTCGGGGGGCACCTGGCAACAGAAGCCCCCCACTCGGCCGGCCCTTTGGTGAACGGGTGCGATGACCACCGACTCCCTCAGCTACGATAAATGGATCGAGGACGCCATGCGCGGCGTCGTCCGCCGTTCGCTCGCATTCGTGGCGTCGGAGGGCCTGCCCGGCGAACACCACTTCTACATCACGTTTCGCACCCACGCCGAGGGCGTGGAGGTGGCGGATTTCCTGCGCGCCCAGCACCCCGACGAAATGACCATCGTGCTGCAGAACCAGTTCAGCGACCTGGAGGTCGGCGAGGACCGGTTTTCGGTATCGCTCAAGTTCAACGGCAGGGACGCACGCCTGCGCATTCCGTTTGCCGCCGTGACCGCGTTCGTCGACCCGTCGGTCAATTTCGGGCTTCAGCTGAAGACCATGAAGGCGCCCGCCGTTTCGAAAAAGGCGGCCCCGGGCACAGGCGCCATGGTCCCCGGCGCCGGGGACCGGTTGATCGGGCACAACACCGATTCGCCGGACGACGAGGCGAAGATGGGCGAGGTCATCACCCTGGACGCCTTCCGCAAGAAGTAGGGGCCACGGCGCCGAGGGGGCCGCCGCCTCCGCCACCGTTCCAAGGTTGGGCCCCGGCCCGGGGAGGGTCATGATAATGAGCGAATTCATCCACCACGAGATGTTCCCGCTGGCCGAGGACACCGCCTCGTACCGCCGCCTGACCACGGACTACGTGGCCACTACCCGGTTCGAGGGAGAGACGGTGTTGAAGGTGGACACCCGGGCCCTGACCCTGCTCGCCGAAGAGGCCATGCGCGACACGGCGCATTTCCTGCGTTCCGAACACCTGGCCCAGTTGCGCAGGATCCTGGACGACCCGGAGGCCTCCGGCAACGACAAGTTCGTGGCGCTGGAGCTGTTGAAGAACGCCAACATCGCCGCCGGGGGCGTCCTGCCCATGTGCCAGGACACGGGCACCGCCATCGTGCTCGGCAAGAAGGGCCAGAACGTGTGGACCGGCGGCGACGACGAAGCGGCGCTGGCCGAGGGCATCGTCAACGCCTTTGTCGGGAGCAACCTGCGCTACAGCCAACTGGCGCCGCTGGACATGTTCAACGAGGTCAACACCGGCAACAACCTGCCCGCCCAGATCGATCTCCACGCGACCCCGGGCGACACCTACCGGTTCCTCTTCGTGGCCAAGGGCGGCGGTTCGGCCAACAAGACCTTCCTCTACCAGGAGACCAAGGCGCTGTTGAACCCGGACCGGCTGATGGCCTTCCTCGACGCCCAGATCAGGACCATCGGCACCGCGGCCTGCCCGCCCTATCACCTGGTCATCGTCATCGGCGGCACCTCGGCCGAGATGACCATGAAGACCGTGAAGCTGGCCAGCACCCATTACCTGGACAGCCTGCCCACCCGCGGCACCAAGCACGGCCAAGCCTTCCGCGACGTGGAAACCGAAGAGGCGGTGTTCAAGATGACCCAGGCCATGGGCATCGGCGCCCAGTTCGGCGGCAAGTACTTCTGCCACGACGTGCGCGTCATCCGGCTGCCGCGCCACGGGGCATCGTGTCCGGTGGGCATCGGGCTGTCGTGTTCCGCCGACCGCCAGGCCCTGGGCAGGATCGCCGCCGACGGCGTCTTCCTCGAGAAGCTGGAGACCGACCCCGCCAAGTACCTGCCCGACGTCACCGAGGCGTATCTGGACAGCGCGGTGGTGGAGATCGACCTCACCCGCCCCATGGACGAGGTGCTGGACACCCTGAGGGGCCATCCGGTCAAGACCCGGCTGTCGCTCACCGGGCCCATGGTCGTCGCCCGCGACATCGCCCACGCCAAGCTCAAGGAGCGCCTGGACGGGGGCGACGGCCTGCCCCGCTACCTCAAGGACCACTGCGTCTATTACGCCGGCCCGGCGAAGACGCCCAAGGGCTATGCGTCGGGGTCCTTCGGCCCGACCACGGCCGGGCGCATGGATAGCTACGTCGCCGAGTTCCAGGCCGCCGGCGGTTCCATGGTCATGCTGGCCAAGGGCAACCGGTCGCGCCGGGTCACCGACGCCTGCAAGAAGTACGGCGGGTTTTACCTGGGCTCCATCGGCGGCCCCGGGGCGCGGCTGGCCCAGGACTGCATCAAAAAGGTCGACTGCATCGAGTTCCCCGAGCTCGGCATGGAGGCCGTGTGGAAGATCGAGGTCGAGGACTTCCCCGCCTTCATCGTCATCGACGACAAGGGCAACGACTTCTTCGCCGAGTTCCAGGCCACCATGCCCGTCCACGACGAGGTCTGACGGCGGGCCCGTGACGGGGGCCGGCGGCCGCAATCCGATGTGCGCGCCGGAATTCCTGTTCGACGGGCCGCCCGGCGCGGCGCTGACGGTTGCCCTGGCCCACGGCGCCGGGGCGCCCATGGATTCGGAATTCATGGCCGCCTTCGCCGACGGGCTGGCGGAACGGGGCTTGCGCGTCGCCCGCTTCGAGTTCCCCTACATGGCCGACAGGCGGCGCACGGGCGGCAAACGCCCCCCCGACCGGGCGCCGGTGCTGATGGAATGCTGGCGCGCGGTGATCGAACGCTTAGGGCCCGAAAACCTGGTCATCGGCGGCAAGTCCCTGGGCGGGCGCATGGCCACCATGGTGGCCGCGGAGCTGGAAAACGAAGGGGCGCCCGTTCTCGGCCTGGTATCCCTCGGCTATCCGTTCCATGCCGCCGGCCGGCCCCAAACCCCGCGCATCGATCACCTGAAGGCGCTCAAGACCCCGGCCCTGATCCTGCAGGGCAGCCGCGATCCGTTCGGCGGGCCGGACGCGGTTTCGGGCTACGGGCTGGCGCCCGCCGTCCGCGTGCACTGGCTCGCCGACGGCGACCACGGCTTCAGGCCGCGCAAGCGGTCGGGGCGCACCGAGCGGCAGAACCTGGATGAAGCCCTCGCCGCCATCGTCGACTTCGTCGGCGGCCTCTGATGCCCGGTGCCCAGCCCGGAACCTCGGAGAACGCCTTCTTCATGCCTTCCTGGATTTCTTCCGGCGTCGGGTCGGCCATAGGGGCGGCGATCGAGTGGAAGGCGTTTCACGGTTTCCGGTTGTCGGCTGTCGGGGCCGCGCGTTATACCAAGGAGCGCTGATCATGGCCCGACGAGCCGGCTTACCGAGGTTTTCGGCCCTAAGCGTGCGCCGTGGCGATGCGGGGCATCGCGAAGCGCGCGCGACGCCGTCCGAAAGCCTTGGTAAGCCGCCGTTGCGGTCGCGTATGCGGCCCGTCGGAGGGCGTCGAAAAGTTTTGACGATGCACCGCATCGCCGGCAACTTTCCTCCTACCCGACGAGCCGC
>JACZQZ010000035.1 GCA_022545455.1 Pseudomonadota bacterium | reverse complement strand
AGGCCGGGGGCGGCGCTGAGTGTCACCGTCACGCCCGCCTCCGCCAGCGCCCCGGCGGCGCGTGCGGCGGCATCGCCGGCGACGAGGATGCGGCGCGCCGGGACCAGTCCCCCGAGCGCGCCGGGAGGCAACGCTTGCGGCGGCCCCAGGGGTCCAAGGTCGGGCGCGAAGACCTGGGCGTAGACGTCGGCCCGCCTGGTGTCCAGCGCCACCAGAAGGGGATCGGCGGCCCGTTCGCCCTCGGGGACGCCATGGGCCACCGCCTCCAGGGTGGTGACGCCGAGGCACGGGACGCCGGACGCGAGGGCCATGCCCCGCGCCGCCGCCAACCCGATGCGCAGGCCGGTGAACGCGCCCGGTCCGACGGTCACCGCCAGCAGGTCGAGTTGGGAAAATCCGCACCCGGCTTCGGCCAGGACGTCCAGGATCATGGGCATCAGGGCCTCGGACTGCCCGCGCTCCATCCGGGCGAGGCGCCGCGCGCACACGCTGCCGTCCCGCCACAGCGCCGCCGAACAGGCAGAGGTGGCGGTATCCAGAGCCAGAATCCTCACGGCGCCGTCCCTCTCTCCCTCTCTAGTACTCACCCGCACCGCGGTTATACTGCCTTTCCCCGGCCCCGGCGCGCATCGATTGTAAGGGAGCCGCGTATGGCCCTTGTCGAGATCACCCCGTCCAGCCACGACGTCGAGATTGACCTCGCCTACGCCGGGGCGGACAACTTCACGGGCAGGCCGGTGTACCGGCGGGCCGCGTGCTACCTGCACGCCGACGCCGAACGGCTGCTCGGCCGGGCCGTCGATCTGGCGGCGGCGCAAGGGTTTCGCCTGAAGATCTTCGACGCCTTCCGTCCGACGGAGGCCCAGTGGGTTCTATGGAACCACACCCCCGATCCCGGGTTCCTGGCCGATCCGCGCCGGGGATCGCCCCACTCGCGGGGCGTCGCCGTGGACCTGACCCTCATCGACGGAGACCGGCGGGAGCTGGAGATGGGCACCCGTTTCGACGCCTTCACGCCGCTTTCCCATCACGGCAGCACCGCCGTGCCGCCGCAGGCACAGGGCAGGCGCTGCCTTCTTCTCGGCCTGATGACGGCGGCGGGGTGGGACTTCTACGGCAATGAGTGGTGGCACTATCAGCTGTTCGACAGCGCCCGCTATCCCCTGCTCAACGACGCCGATCTCCCCGAGGGGATGATGTGAGCGCCGGGCCGACGGTCCGGCCGCCCGGCGTGCCGATGACAACCACGCGGCGGCGGCGCCCGTCTTCACCGAAATCCCATGACACTTGCGCTTGGCGGCGGAAGCGGGAAGAATCCCCCAAGTACCCTCTATCACAATAGGAGGGTACTAGACACACGCACGGGTTCGGCAACACCATGAACGGCCGATGAGCGGTCTTCGCGAAACACACACCGGCGTCTCCGGCGGAACCCTTCGCCGGTGCCTCGCCGTCGTTCTGCTGGCCGCCGCCGGGTGGGCGGCCGCGCCGCCATCGGCGGCCCTGGCGGAAAACTCCGCCGTGGTGCTCATGTACCACCGCTTCGGGGAGGGGAAGTATCCTTCCACCAACATCACGATCGCCCAGTTCGAGGCGCACATCAGGGAACTCAAGAGCGGCGCCTACACGGTGCTGCCCGTGCCCCGGATCATCGAGGCGCTGCGCCTGGGCACGCCCCTGCCCGAGCGCACCGTGGGCCTCACCATCGACGACGCCTACCTGTCCGTCTACACCGAGGCCTGGCCCCGCCTGAAAGCGGCCGGATTGCCGTTTACCTTGTTCGTGGCCACCGAGCCCCTTGACCGCAAGCACCCCGATATAATGACTTGGGACAACCTCCGCGAAATGGCCGGGGCCGGCGTCACCATCGGTCATCAAACCGCCTCTCACCTGCACATGCCAACGGCCAGCGGCGAACGCAACAGCCGCGACATCGCGCGCGCCGACGCGCGTTTCCGGGCAAATCTGGGGATGCGGCCCAAGCTGTTCGCCTACCCGTACGGCGAGGCCGGCCTCGCGGTCCAGAAACTGGTCCGCGGAGCCGGATTCACCGCGGCTTTCGGACAGCACTCGGGCGCCATCAGCGGCGCAGACGACTTCTTTTACCTGCCGCGCTTCGCCATGAACGAGAAGTACGGCGACCTTGCCCGCTTCCGCCTGGTCGCCAACACCCTGGCCCTGCCCGTCACCGACACGGTGCCCGCCGATACGTTGATCACCGGCCTCAACCCCCCCGCCATAGGTTTCACCGTGGTCGGCAACGTCAAAGGCCTGCAACGGCTGACCTGTTTCGCCTCCCACGAAGGCCGGGCGAAGGTCGAGCGGCTGGGCACAACCCGAATCGAGGTGCGGGTGAAAAAGCCGTTTCCCAAGGGACGCACCCGCCTCAACTGCACCATGCCGGCGAAGGACGGCCGCTGGCGCTGGCTGGGCCGCCTGTATTATGTGCCCTGATAACCGGGCACGGCCGATTTTCCTGAACGGAATGGCTTAGATCGAGGGCTTGGCCGCCGTCTCGCTGAGACGGGCGTCGTCCAATCGGCGCAGGCCGTTGGCCTCGATGATGGTGCGAATGGCCCTTACGTAGTCCTCGCCACGCTGGGAGTACGCCGTCAGTTCGCCGGCCAGGACCGTGCCGTCGACGGGGGCGCCGGCGCGCCGCATGAGCGCCCGGGCGCGGCGGAATTGCCGGTAGGCGCCATGCCTGTTGAGATTGCGGACGTAGCTCCTGACCGAGTCGAGCAGGCTGCCGTAGGCCTTGATCTTGTGGGTCTTGCCCTGGTCGCGCCTGAGGGGCGTCAGGCCACCGTCCCGCGCCGTGGTCCACATGCCGAACAGGGCGTTGCCCTCGCGCCCGAAACGGGACGTGCCCCAGCCGCTTTCCTCCGCCGACTGGGCCAGGGCCAGGGACGGCGGGACGATATCCACCCGTTGCAACAGCGCGTCCACGTCGCCCCGCTTGACCCGGTAGCGCTCGGCCATGACGGCGAGCCACAGCCGGTCGGTGGCGTTCAGGCGCTCACCCAGCCGCAGGTTATGGCGCAGTTGCCACAGCCGCCGGCGGTCGGCGAGGACCTCCTCGTTGATCTGCAGGATCAGGGGAAGAATGGTCTGAAAAAATATGGCCTTGCGCGCCGTGGTGTCGCGGACGTCGGCCAGATCGGAGGGCAGGCCGGCAAGGAAAAGGCGCGGAACGCGCCCATCGCCGGAAAGGACCGTTTGCAGATCGTAGCCCATGCGCTGGAAGGCGTCGGAAAGCTTCCGCACGGTGGGCCGGACCGCCATCCCGGCCGCCGGCTGCAACCCCGGCAACTGGGATTTCCCGGGCCGGACCGGCACCGGGGCCGCGACGCGCGAAACCGCACTGGGTGCCGATGTCTCTCCGAGCGGGGGACGGATCACATTGGCCGCAACAAGACCGACCACCAGGGCCCCGACCAGGCCCAACGCCCCATGTTCGAACTTCATCGCCATGTACGGCCGCCTGTTCCAGTTAACAAAAAGGCCCCCCATTCCGCCGACCACAAACGCCCCTCAGCCTTCGTCCAGGGGTTCTTCATGCGGGATTGGGGGTCCGAAATTGAGGACGTATTTTAATAAAATTTTAACTAAATTGCCAGGGGTTTTTCCGGCCGCCGGGGCGCGGCGCGACCCCGGGCGACCGGGTTGAGGGTCCCGGTGGCGTGGATTTTCGTTACGGAACAGAAACGATAATGCCCGCGGATGCGCCTTCAGGCGGGCAGGAAACCGACGATGGCCTGGACCTCCTTGAGGATCGGCTCGGCCAGGGCGCGGGCGCGCCGGCTCCCGTCGCGCAACACCCCGTCCACGTACGCCTCGTCGCCCATCAGGCGCCGCATTTCGTCTTGAATGGGCACCAGCACGGACACCGCCAGATCGGCGAGATCATCCTTGAAGGCGGAGAACTGTCCACCCCCGAACCGGGCGCAGGCGTCCTCGATGGGGATGTCCGACAGCGCCGCGTAGATACCCATCAGGTTGGCCGCCTCGGGGCGGTCGGCGAACCCGGCCGGGGTTTCCGGCAGGGGATGGGGATCGGTCTTGGCCTTGCGGAATTTCCTGGCGATGTCGTCGGCGCCGTCGGTCATCTCGATGCGGGAGTACGCCGAAGGGTCCGATTTGCTCATTTTCCTGGTTCCGTCGCGCAGCGACATGACGCGGGTGCCGGAGCCGAATATCAGCGGCTCCACCGGGGGAAAGAAATCGACGCCGAAATCGCTGTTGAACTTCTGGGCGATGTCGCGGGTGAGTTCCAGGTGCTGCTTCTGGTCCTCGCCGACGGGCACATGGGTCGCCTTGTACAGCAGGATGTCGGCGGCCATGAGGTTGGGGTACGCGAACAGGCCGACGGAGGCGTTTTCCCGGTGCTTGCCCGCCTTTTCCTTGAACTGCGTCATGCGGTTGAGCCAGCCGAGGCGGGCCACGCAGTTGAAAATCCAGGCCAGTTCCGCGTGCGCCGGCACCTGGCTCTGGACGAAGATGACGTTGCGCTCGGGCGCGATGCCCGAGGCCATCATGGCGGCCGCCACCTCGCGCGTGTTGGCGGCCAGCTCCTCAGGCTCCTGCCAGGCCGTGATCGCATGCAGGTCGACGACGCAGAATATGCAGTCGTAGTCGTCCTGCAGCCGCACCCAGTTGCGGATGGCGCCCAGGTAGTTGCCGAGATGCAGGTTCCCGGTGGGCTGCACGCCCGAGAAAATGCGCTTCATGGTCCGCCCCCCCCTACACCCCCCGGGGGCCGCGGCGGCGTCCCCCGCAAATCGTTGCCGTGGAGGACACCCGCCGGGGGCCGCGGGAGCGTCCCCCGAAAATTGTTGCCGTGGGGGACACCCCCCGTGCCCCCCGGGCCCCCCGAGGAAAGCGGCGGTGTTATGGCCCGTCGGGCCGTGGCGGTCAAGCGGCGTCCTCGCCGCGGATCAGGCTTCGCACGTCTCCCAGGGCGGCGGCGCCGGACAGATGCGCCAACCCGGCGAACACCACCAGCCCGCCCACGACCAACGCGGCCAGGGCGGTGATCCGCTGCACCGTGTCCCCGGCCAGCGCCCCCTCCAGCCCCCACATGGCGAGCGCCAGCAGCGCCGCCATGCCGGCGCTGGCCAACGCCGTCCGGGGCAGCCGGCGTTTCAGCCGCGCATCGATCTCCAGGTGTCCGCGCCTGTGCAGGATCACGGCCAGGAGCCCGGCGTTGAGCCAGGACGAGATCACCGTCGCCATGGCGATGCCCACGTGCTTGAACGGGCCCATCAACAGAAGGTTCAGCACCAGGTTGGTGACCAGTGCGAGGGCGGCCACCTTGACCGGCGTCGCCGTGTCCTCGCGGGCGAAGAACCCGGGCGTCAGCGCCTTGACCAGCACATAGGCGGGCAGGCCGACGGCGTAGACGGCCAGCGCCGCCGCCGTCGCCCGCACCTCGGCCGGGCCGAAGGCGCCGCGCTCGAACAGCACGGCGATGACCGGATCGGCCATGACGATCAGCGCGGCGGCGGCCGGCAGTGTCAGCAGGAAGGCGAATTCCAGGGCCCGGTTCTGGCTGTGCATGGCGGCGCCCGCCTGGCCGCCGCGCAACTGGCGGCTCAGCATGGGCAGCAGCGCCGTGCCCACGGCGACGCCGACGATCCCCAAGGGCAACTGGTTCACCCGGTCGGCGTAGAACAGGTACGAGATCGACCCCGACGGCAGCAGCGAGGCGATGATCGTGTCGATGAGGAGGTTGATCTGGTAAATCCCCGCCCCCACCGCCACCGGCAGGATACGCCGGGCGAGCAGCCGGACCTTGGGCGTCAGGCGCGGGCGCGGCAGGCGCAGCCGCATCCCGGCGCGGGCGCAATGGAAGAGCAGCCAGACGAACTGCACCATGCCGGCGCCGGCGACGCCCCATGCCAGCGCATGGCCCGGCGTCTCCATCATCGGACTGAGCCCGAGAACGGCGCCGATCAGGCAGACGTTGAGCAGGATCGGCGTCGCCGCCGCCGCCCAGAAGCGGCCCAGGGAATTGAGGACCCCGGCCATCAGGGACACCAGCGAGATAAACAGAAGGTAGGGAAATGTGATGCGCGTGAGCTGCACCGCCAGGTCGAACTTGGCCGGATCGCCGACGAACCCGGGCGCGAATCCGTACATGAGTACCGGCATGGCCATCTCCACGACGGCCACGAAAACCAGCAGCGTCCACAACAACACGCTCAGCGCCTGTTCGGCGAAGGCGCGCGCCGCGTCCTTCCCGTCGGTCTCCACGAGTCCCGCGAACAGGGGCACGAAGGCGGCGGCGAAGGCGCCCTCGGCGAACAGGCGGCGGAAAAGGTTGGGAAACTTGAAGGCGACGAAAAACACGTCGGCCACCGGCCCGGCGCCGAGGATGGCGGCGATCAGGATGTCGCGGGCGAACCCGAAGACGCGGCTGACCATGGTCAGGCCGCCGACGGTGGCGATGGAGCGCAGAAGGACCATGGGGGTTGTCTAATGGTTTTTCACGGCGGCGAAAAGGCGGCGCCGGGGGGGGGCGCGACGGGCGGGTGCCCGAAGCGCGCGGCGGGGCGCGCTTACTCCGCCGCCGCCACACCCTCGGCGGGGGCGGCGTCCTTGTCGCCCGCGGGGACAATGGCTCCCAGGAGGCGGCTTTCGATGACGCTCAGTTTGTCCTTGCGCTCCACCTTCAGCCCGAACACGTCCTTCACGTAGAACACGTCTACCACGCGCTCGCCGTAGGTGGAGATGTGGGCGCTGGCGATCTGCAGGCCGAGCCCGGTCAGCGCCGCGGTGACATCGTGGAGGAACCCCGGGCGGTCGCGGCCGTTGACCTCGATCACCGTGTGGTGGGCGCTGGCCTTGTTGTCCACCAGCACGCGCGGCGCCACCTTGAAGACGCCGGTGCGGCTCGGCAGGCTGCGGCGGCGCACGATCTCCAGTTCCCGGGCCGGGTGCAGCCGTCCCGACAACGCGTCCTCGATGCGCTTCCAAAGCCTTTTCAGGCGTTCCGGATTGTCGAACGGGCCGCCCCGGGAGTCCTGGATGGTGAAGGTGTCCAGCGCCATGCCGTTGGCGAGGGTCAGGATCTTGGCATCGACGATGGAGGCGGCGCCAAGGGCCATGGCCCCGGCGATGCGGGCGAAGAGACCCGGGTGATCGGGGGTGTAAATGATGATTTCCGTGACCGCGCGGGACGCATCGACGTGGGTTTCGATATGCAGCTCCAGTCCGCCGCGTTCCGCCTTGCGCACCAGGTCGGCGTGGCGGACATGGGTGTCGGTGTCGAAGCTCAACCAGTAATCCGCGTAGCCCCGCCCGATGTGGTCCTCGATTTCCGCAGGGTCCCAGCCGGCAAGCCGGTCGCGCAGGGCCGCCTTGGCGTTTTCCACGCGGGCGGCGCGGCGCTCGGCGGGGACGTCGCCGGCCATCTCTTCGTGGGCGCGCCAGTAGAGTTCCCGCAAGAGCGTCGCCTTCCAGCCGTTCCAGACGCCGGGCCCGACGGCGCGGATATCGGCCACGGTCAGGATCAACAACAGCCGCAGGCGTTCCGGGGACTGGACCGCGGCGACGAAGTCGCTGACCGTTTTCAGGTTGTCGATATCGCGCTTGAACGCCGTCGCGCTCATCAGCAGATGGTGGCGTACCAGCCACGAGACCGTTTCCGTTTCCCAGTCATTGAGGCCCAGCCGCGGGCCAAGCTTTTCGGCGATGCGGCCGCCGATCTCGGAATGGTCGCCGCCCCGGCCCTTGGCGATGTCGTGAAGCAGCAGCGCCAGATAGAGCACCCGGCGCGACTGCACCTCGGCGATCACCGAGGCGGCCACCGGGTGGTCGTCTTTCAGCTCGCCATTTTCGATGCGGTGCAGGATGCCGATGGCGCGGATGGTGTGCTCGTCCACCGTATAGACATGGTACATGTCGTACTGCATCTGGGCGACGACGCGCCCGAAATCGGGGATGAAACGCCCGAAGACGCCGGCCTCGTTCAGGCGCTTGAGGGCCGTTTCGGGATCCTGGTCCGAGGTCAGGATCTCCATGAACAGGCGGTTGGCTTCGGGATCGGCCCGCAGCCCCCCGTCGATCAGTTTCAGGCTCTGGGTGACCAGGCGCAGCGCGTCGGGATGGATATCGAGCCCGTGGTGCTGGGCCTCGTGGAACAGGCGAAGGAGCTTGACGGGGTCCTTGACGAACGCGTCGTCGGCCTCGACCGTCAGGCGGTTGCCGTCGACGCGGAACCCTGCGACGCCGCGCCGGCGAAACGACAGCGAGGGGAAGCGGAACCGTTGCCGGCGCTTCTTGTGACGCTCCTCCAGGACCGCGCACAGGACGCGGGTCAGGTCGCCGACGTCCTTGGCGATCAGGAAGTAGTGCTTCATCACCCGCTCGACCCCGCGGGTGCCGGCGTGGTCGGTATAGCCCATGCGCTCGCCGATGGCGGTCTGGACGTTGAAGGTGAAGCGCTCTTCGGCGCGCCCGGCCAGGTAATGGAGGTGGCAGCGCACCGTCCACAGGAAATTCTCGGCCTTGGCGAAACGCCGGGCGTCGCGGGCGGTGAACACGCCAAGGTTCACCAGTTCCTTCACGTCGTCCACGCGGTAGAGGTACTTGGCGATCCAGAACAGGGTCTGCAGGTCGCGCAGGCCCCCCTTGCCCTCCTTGATGTTGGGCTCCAGCACATAGCGCGAGTCGCCCATGCGCTCGTGCCGGGCGTCGCGCTCGGCCAGCTTGGCGTCGACGAAGTCGGCGCCGCTGCCCTTGACGATGTCCTTGGCGAAACGGGCCTTGAACGCGTCGAACTGGTCCTTGTCGCCCCATACCCACCGCGCCTCGAGCAGGCTGGTGCGGATGGTCAGGTCGCCGCGCGCCAGGCGGATGCTGTCGTCCACGGAGCGGGTGGCGTGGCCCACCGTCAGCCCCAGGTCCCAGAGCATATAGAGCATGTACTCGACCATCTGCTCGGTGTGGGGGGTGCGCTTGTAGGGCACCAGGAACATCAGGTCGATGTCCGAATGGGGCGCCAGCTCGCCGCGGCCGTAGCCGCCCGTGGCGACCACCGAGAGCTGCTCGCCGGGCATCGGGTTGGCCGCCGGATAGACGTACTTGAGGGCAAAATCGTGGATCGTGCGCACCAACTGGTCGATGAGGTAGGCGTTGGCGTGCAGGACCTCCCCGCCGGGCGCGCGCTCTTCTTCGAAGCGGCGGCGGATTTCGGCCCGGCCCTTGCCCAGGGCGTCCTTGAAAATCTCCAGGACCCGGGCCTGGGCCTTCGCCGAGTAGCCGGACCACCCGACCAGGTCGTCGAGCGCGGCGACCAGGGCTCCGCGGTCGATGATGTCGCGCCGTTTGCTGATGTGGACCATGGCTGTTTCGAAGATTTCCTCTGTCCTTATTATAGGGAAGGGTTTAGCCCCGTACCTCTTCTTTCTCGGGGCCCGCACCACGAACCGGACCCGGCCGGGAGGAAGGGATGGCGCCCCGATTTCTGTTGATCATCGACGTCCAGAAAGGGTTCATAAACGAGTGGACCCGGCACATCCCGGCAAAGGTTGAGCGCCTGCAGGACGATTTCGAGCGCCTGTGGGTGACCCGGTTCTTCAACCCGGAAGGGTCGCTCCACCGCCGGCTCGTGGGCTGGGGCCGGTTCGCCCCGGGCTCGGACGACACCGGGCTGGCGTTCACGCCGCGGGCCGGCGCGCCCGTCGTCGACAAGTCCACCTACACCTGCGTCACCGGGGATCTGCTTGCCGCGCTGGAAGGCGACGGCGTCGCCACCGTGCACCTCGCCGGCATCGCCACCGACAACTGCGTGCTCAAGAGCGCCGTCGATCTGTTCGAGGCCGGCATCGAGCCCGTCGTGCTGGCCGACCACTGCGCCAGCCACGGCGGCCCCGATTGCCACGAGGCCGGCCTGAAGCTCTTGCGCCGGTTCATCGGCGAAGGGCAGGTGGTGGAATACGCCGGACCCTGACATCCGGCACGTGTTAACCGGACTCCCCGTCCGATTCGTCCTCGATGCGCTTCAGCCGGTAGAGCATCTCCAGCGCCTCGCGCGGGCTCAGCTCGTCGGGGCGGATCTCGGAAAGGGCGTCCTCGAGGGGCGACGGGTCGCCCGCGTCCCCGGTGTCCGTCTCCCCGTCGGCGACCGCGGCGAACAGGGGCAGGTCGTCCGCCAGCCGCGTCACGCCCGAGGAATGCTCGCTTTTTTCCAGGGTTTGCAGAACCTGTTCCGCCCGCGCAACGACATTGCCGGGCAGGCCGGCCAACTTTCCCACGTGGATGCCGTAGGAGCGGTCGGCGGCGCCGGGCGCCACTTCGTGCAGGAACACCACGTCGCCCTGCCATTCCTTGACCCGCATGGTGTGGCACGCCAGGGCCGGCAGCTTCGACGACAGCGCCGTCAGTTCGTGGAAATGGGTGGCGAAGAGGGCCCGGCACCGGTTCACGTCGTGCAGGTGCTCGACCACCGCCCAGGCGATGGACAGGCCGTCGAAGGTGGCGGTGCCGCGCCCGATCTCGTCCAGGATGACCAGGGCGCTCGGCCCCGCCTGGTTGAGGATGGCGGCGGTTTCCACCATCTCCACCATGAAGGTCGAGCGCCCGCGCGCCAGGTCGTCGGCGGCGCCGACCCGGGAGAACAAACGGTCGACGACGCCGACGCGGGCCGCCGACGCGGGCACGTAGGCACCCGTCTGGGCGAGCACGGCGATCAGCGCCGCCTGGCGCAAAAAGGTGCTTTTGCCCGCCATGTTGGGGCCGGTCAGCAGCCACAGCCGCCCGTCGTCCGTGAGGTGACAATCGTTGGCGACGAAGGCGCCTTCCTGGGTTTCCTCCAGCGCCGCCTCGACGACCGCGTGGCGGCCGGCCTCGATTTCGAAGTCGCAACTATTGTCCACCACCGGCCGGCAGTAGCGCCTGTCGGCGGCCAACTGGGCGAGGGCGGACGCCACGTCCAGCGCGGCCAGGGCGGACGCCGCCGCCGACACCGCGTCGGCGCGCCGGGAGACCTCGCCCACCAGGTCCTCGAACAGTTTGAGTTCCAGGGCCAGGGCCTGGTCGCCGGCGCGCGCGATGCGGCCCTCCAGCTCGCCCAGTTCCACGGTGGTGTAGCGCACCGCGTTGGCCATGGTCTGGCGGTGGATGAAGGGGTCGTCGACGCCCGCCGGCACCTTGTCGGCCTGTTTCGCCGGCACCTCGATGAAGTAGCCGAGCACGTTGTTATGGCGAATCCGGAGGGTGGGAATCCGGGTTTCTCCGGCGTAGCGCTTTTGCAGATTGGTGATCAGCCGCCGGCTTTCGTCGCGCAGCGCACGCAACTCGTCGAGCTCGGGAACATAGCCCTTGGCGATGAATCCGCCGTCCCGGGCGGCCACCGGCAACTCGGCGCCGAGGGCGCGCGCCAGGCGGTCCACGATCTCCGCATGGTGGCCCAGATCCGTGATGCAGGCGCCGATGCCGGACGGGGCGCCGGCCAGGCCGCCGGTATCGAGGGCCTCGCGCATTTCGGCGGTGAGCGCCAGCCCGTCGCGCACGGCGGCCAGGTCCCGGGGACCGCCGCGCCCCAGGGTCAGCCGCGAGAGCGCCCGTTCCATGTCCGGGCAGCGCTTCAGCAGCCCGCGCACGGACTTGCGCACCGGCTCGCCTTCGACGAAGAACTGCACCATGTCCAGCCGGCCGTCGATGGCGGCCGGATCGGTGAGCGGCGCGCCCAGGCGGGCCGCCAGGAGCCGGGCGCCGGCGCCGGTCACGGTCCCGTCGATGACGCCGAGCAGGCTTCCCCTGCGTCCGCCGGCAAACGATTCGGTGAGCTCCAGGTTGCGCCGCGTCGCGGCGTCGATCTCCATCACCGCGTCCCCGGCCAGGCGCCGGGGCGGGGCGATGCGCGGCAGGCGCCCCTTCTGGGTCAGTTCCACGTAGTCGACCAGCGCCCCGCCGGCCGCCACCTCGGCCCGTGAAAAGCCGCCAAAGGCATCCAGCGTCTTGACCCCGTAAAGGGTCTCCAGGCGCTTACGCCCGTTTTCGCTGTCGAGGCGGCTGGCCGGCAGCGGGGTGAGGCTGTCTTTCCATTCGGCGAGAATCTCGAACAGGCTCGGCTTCTGGATGAAGGTATCGGACACCAGGAGCTCGCTTGGTTCCAGGCGCGCCAGGGCCGCGCCCAGGCCCGCCGCGGCCACCGGCTGGGTGTGGAAAGACCCGGTGGAGACGTCGATCCAGGCCAGCCCCAGGGCGCCCCGGACCTCGGCGCAGGCGACAAGATAGTTGTGGCGGCGCGCATCCAGAAGCGCGTCCTCGGTGAGCGTTCCCCGGGTGACCACCCGGGCGACCTCGCGCCGCACCAATGCCTTGTTGCCGCGCTTTTTCGCCTCCGCCGGGTCTTCGACCTGTTCGCACACCGCCACCTTGAACCCCCGGCGGATGAGGCGGACCAGATACGTCTGGTGGCTGTGCACGGGAACCCCGCACATGGGAATGTCGGCGCCCAGGTGCTTGCCCCTTTTGGTCAACGTGATGTCCAGGGCGCGGGACGCGGCCACCGCATCGTCGAAAAACAGCTCGTAGAAATCCCCCATGCGGTAGAACAGCAGGCAATCGGGATGGGCGCGCTTGATGGCCAGATACTGGACCATCATCGGCGTGGCGCCGGCGTCGCCCTCGCGCGCCGGGCGGGCGGGGACGGTTTCGGGAATCTTCTCTGGGCTGCCCTTTTGCACGGCGGAAACGGCGCTCGGGTTGTGTCGCCACGCGGCGGACCATACCATACCCCTTGCGCTACGGGCTATGAAACGCGCCCGCCCTTGGGCACAATGGCGGCCAAGCCCCAACGCGACGGTGGAGAATCGCGGTCCAAAGGGAACCACTCGTTTGCGGGAACAGAACACCATGGACGACCTTTCCGACCACGTCACCGACCGCGAGGCGCTGCTGTTGCACTCCAGCGGCCGGCCGGGGAAATACGAAATCCGGGCGACCAAGCCGCTGATCACCCAGCGCGATCTGGCCATGGCCTATACGCCGGGCGTCGCCGCCCCCTGCCTCGAGATCGCCAGGGACCCGTCCCTGGTCTACGACTACACGGCCAAGGGCAACCTGGTCGCCGTCATCACCAACGGCACGGCGGTGCTCGGCCTGGGCGACCTCGGCCCGCTGGGGGCCAAGCCGGTGATGGAAGGCAAGGCGGTCCTGTTCAAGCGGTTCGCCGACATCGACGGAATCGACCTGGAAGTGGACACCAAGGACGTGGACGAGTTCGTCAACTGCGTGCGGTTCATCGGCTCGGCCTTCGGCGGCATCAACCTGGAAGACATCAAGGCCCCGGAATGCTTCGTCATCGAGCAGCGCATCCGCGAGCTCATGGACATTCCGGTCTTCCACGACGACCAGCACGGCACCGCCATCATCACCATCGCCGGCCTGATCAACGCCCTAGACCTCACCGGCCGCACCCTGAAAAAGACGCGCCTGGTGGTCAGCGGCGCCGGCGCCGCCGCCATCGCCTGCGTGGAGCTGTTGAAAAGCATGGGCCTGCCACCGAAGAACGCGATCCTGTGCGATACCAAGGGGGTCATCTACCAGGGCCGCACCAAGGGCATGAACCAGTGGAAGTCGGCCCACGCCGTCGACACCAAGGCCCGCACCCTGGCCCAGGCCATGGAAGGCGCGGACGTGTTCCTGGGCCTTTCCACCGGGGGCGCGGTGACCCAGGCGATGGTGGAATCCATGGCCGACAAACCGATCATCTTCGCCATGGCCAATCCGCAACCGGAGATCACGCCGGCCGAGGTCAAGGCGGTCCGCGCGGACGCCGTCGTCGCCACGGGGCGCTCCGATTATCCCAACCAGATCAACAATGTTCTGGGGTTCCCCTACATCTTCCGCGGGGCCCTGGACGTGCGCGCCAGCACCATCAACGACGCCATGAAGATCGCCGCCGCCCACGCCCTCGCCGACCTCGCCCGCGAAGACGTGCCCGACGAAGTGAACGCGGCGTATCGGGGCCGCAACCTGCGCTACGGACCCGAATACATCATCCCGGCGCCGTTCGACCCCCGCCTGATCAGGGCGATCCCCCAGGCCGTCGCCCAGGCGGCCATGGATTCCGGCGTGGCGCGCAAGCCGGTCATCGACATGGAGGCCTACGGCAACGAACTGGCGGCCCGCCTCGATCCCACGGCGGGCAGCCTCCAGGCCATCTTCGAGCAGGTCCGCAACAACCCGAGACGGGTCGTCTTCGCCGAGGGCGAGGAGGAAAAGAGCATCCGCGCCGCCGTCGCCTTCCGCACCGCGGGCTACGGCACGCCGATCCTGGTCGGACGCGAGGATCGCATCGGGAAGACGCTGGAGGCCCTGGGGATGCCGGCGAGCAGCGACCTGGAGACCCACAACGCCAAGCTGAGCACCGCCACCAAGGACTACACCGGGTTCCTGTACGAGCGCTTGCAGCGCACGGGTGCCCTGTTCCGCGACTGCCAGCGCATGGTCAATCAGGAGCGCAACGTCTTTGCCGCCTGCATGGTCGCCTGCGGCCACGCCGACGCCATGGTCACCGGACTGACCCGCAACTACCACACGGCATTGGACGAGATTACGCGGGTCCTCGACCCCGGGGACGACGCCCACATTTTCGGCATGACCATGCTGGTAAGCCGGGGCAGGACGGTGTTTCTCGCCGACACCGCCGTGCACCTGATGCCGGGCCCCGACCAGATCGCCGACATCGCCGTCCAGGCCGCCGCCACGGCGCGCCGCTTGGGGCACGAGCCGCGGGTGGCCCTGCTGTCGTTCGCCAACTTCGGCAGCCCCCTGCCGGAGAAGACCCAGGTGGTGCGGGACGCCGTCGAGGTGCTGGAGAAAAAGCAGGTGGACTTCGAGTTCGACGGTGAAATGAACGCCGACATCGCGCTGGATTTCGACCTCATGAAACGGGCGTATCCGTTCTGCCGCCTTACCGGCCCGGCCAACGTGCTGATCATGCCGAGCCTGAACGCGGCCAGCATCTCGTCGCACCTGATGCAGACCCTGGGCGGCGTCACCGTCATCGGCCCCCTGCTCATCGGCCTCGCCAAACCGGCGCAGATCGTGCACATGGGCGCCACCGTCTCGGACATGGTCAACATGGCCGCCCTGGCCGCCCACGAGGCCGCCCGCCGGTAATCCGCCGCCCGTTTCCCGGCGTTCCCTCCGTCGGCACCGGCGGGGCGGGGATACGGCCCTCAAGCGCCCTTGACGACGCGCATTCGGGCCCTGCCTCGGCATCAGGAGCGGCGCCGGCGCCGGGAAACGGCGTTCCGAAAAGCCAATTTTCTCGGAAAAACAATTGTGCTTTCGCCGGAAATCTGATTCATAGGCCCCATGATCTGCGCCCTGGGAGAAATGCTCGCCCTGGCAAAGAATCGTGGCCGATGAGTGAACACGCACTGGCAAAAAAAATCCCAGTCCCCATCGACCTGAAGAAGATCTTCCGCCTGGAAACGGCCCCCGCGGGAAACGGCGGCAGCGCCGTACACCTGGGCTTGGCGCTGCTGTTCCTGATCGCCGTGTGGGCGTTCGTCTCGCTGCAGGCGGGAGCGCTCGAGCACAGCGCCTTCGTCATCGCCGCGGGCGTCATCGGCGGCTACATGGCGATCAACATCGGCGCCAACGACGTGGCCAACAACGTCGGTCCGGCGGTCGGCTCGCGGGCCCTGACCATGGGCGGCGCGCTTGTCATCGCCGCCGTGTTCGAGACGGCGGGAGCGGTCCTGGCCGGCGGCGACGTGGTCAACACCATCTCCAAGGGGATCATCGATCCCACCTTGATGCCCGACACCGCCACGTTCATCATGGCGATGACGGGAGCGCTTTTGGCGGCCGCGTTGTGGCTCAACCTGGCCACCTATTTCGGGGCCCCGGTTTCGACCACCCATGCCATCGTCGGCGGCGTGCTGGGGGCCGGGATCGCCGCCACCGGGACCGCCGCCGTGAACTGGGGCACCATGGGCAAGATCGCCGCCAGTTGGGTGATCTCGCCCGTGCTCGGCGGCGTCGTCGCGGCGCTTTTCCTGGCCTTCATCAAGTTCGCCATCCTCGACAAGGACGACAAGATCGCCGCCGCCAAACGCTGGGTGCCCGTCCTGGTGGCGATCATGGCCTCGGCGTTCTCCATGTACCTGGCGACGAAGGGGCTGAAAAGACTCTGGACGGCGCCCGCCTCCCTGGTGGCCGGCGGCGGGGCGGTGGTTTTCGTCGCCACCTACCTTCTCGTCAAGGCGTCGGTGGCGCGGCGCTGCCGGACCCTGGAAAACCGCCGCACCGCGGTCAACAGCCTTTTCATCATCCCCCTGATCTTCTCGGCGGCGTTGTTGTCCTTTGCCCACGGCGCCAACGACGTGGCCAACGCCATCGGACCGCTCGCCGCCATCGTCGGCACCGCCTCGTCCGGCGGCATCGCCGGCCGGGTGGAAATCCCCGCGTGGGTGATGGTGGTGGGCGCACTGGGCATCGCCACCGGACTGATGCTGTTCGGACCCAGGCTGATTCGCATCGTCGGCGAAAAGATCACCAACCTCAACCCCGTGCGCGCTTACTGCGTGGCCCTTTCGGCGGCGATCACGGTGCTCATCGCCTCGGCCATGGGCCTGCCGGTGAGTTCCACCCACATCGCCCTCGGCGGCGTGTTCGGCGTCGGTTTCTTCCGCGAATTCCTGGCCAACTACCGCCGCGGCAACTCCCTGCCCCAATCGGTGGGGGCCGCCGCGACACCGGGCTACGAGAAACCGCAGAAGCGAAAACTGGTCCGGCGGGCGCACCTGGCCACCATCGCCACCGCCTGGCTGGTGACCGTGCCCATGGCGGCGCTGCTGGCCGCTCTGCTGTTCTTCCTCCTCGACGCCATCCGCCAGGCCTGACGTCACCCGATCTCCTTCAACGCCGCCTCGTGGGCCTCCACCGAGGCCCGGCCGAAGCAGCAGAAGATCACCGTCTCCAGGACCGCGTCGCCGGCCAGGAAACCGGCCGCGGTGGTGACCGCGATGCGCGCCGCCCGCTGCGGCGGGAAGCGGTAGACGCCGGTGCTGATGGCGGGGAAGGCGATGGTTTTCAGGGCGTGGGCCGCGGCCAGTTCCAGGGAGCTGCGGTAGCACCCGGCCAACAGGGCGTCCTCGCCCCGGCCGCCGCCGTGCCACACGGGCCCGACGGTGTGGATCACGTGCCCGGCCGGCAGCCGGTATCCCTTGGTGATCCTGGCCTCGCCGGTAGGGCAGCCGCCCAGCACCCGGCATTCGTCCACCAACCCGGGCCCCGCGGCGCGGTGTATGGCGCCGTCCACCCCGCCGCCGCCGAGCAGGCGTTCGTTGGCGGCGTTGACGATGGCGTCCACCTCCAGTTTGGTGATGTCGCCCTCGACGATGGTGATCCGTTCGCCCACGGTCGGTTCCTCCCGGCCCCCCATCATAGGCCGGGCAGGTGCGGTAGTCCTAGCCGCCGGCGGCCGCGGGTTCGGGCGGGAACCGGCGCATCAGCCACAGCAGCACGAGAAGACCCGGCACCGCGGCCGCGGCACTGAACAGGAAAAAGCCGATCCAGCCCAGGTGCTCGGCCATCCATCCGGCCGACGCCGACAGCACGTCCCGGGCGAAGGCCATGAAGGAGCTCAACAGCGCATACTGGGTCGCCGTGTAGGCTTGGCTGCACAGGCTCGACAGATAGGCGACGAAGGCCGACGTGGCCATGCCGGAGGTGACGTTTTCCGCGGCGATGGTGACGATCAGCATGGGCACGCTGTGCCCGGCCAGGGCCTGGAGCACGAACACCAGGGTGCCGGCGATCTGCAGCACGCCGCAGATCAGCAGGGTTCGCATGATCCCCAGCCGGCTGACCATGACGCCGCCGATCAGGCCGCCCGCGATGGTGGCGCCGAGGCCGAACACCTTGCTGACGTTGGCGATCTCGACCGTGGTGAACCCCATCTCCACGTAAAACGGATTGGCCATGACGCCGAGATAGGCCTCGCCCAGCTTGTACAGCATGATGAACAGGATGATGGCGCCCCAGCCCGAGCGGGTCATGAGGTCGCGGAAGGGCGCGATCACGGCCTCGTAGAACCAGGCCAGCAGACGCGCCAGCTTCGGCGACATGCCCGAGGCAAGGTGCCCACGGATGCGTTCCTCCTCGGCCTCGGCGCTGCGCACCGATCCGCCGGTCCGGGGTTCGGGCGCCAGCAGGACGGTGATCATGCCCACCACCACGACGATACCCATGATGGTGTAGACCTGGTTCCAGGTGAAGACCGAGGCCAGCCACAGGGCGCCGGCGCCCGCCGTGAGCATGCCCATCCGGTAGCCCAGGACAATCGTGCCGGCGCCCGCGCCCTGTTGGTCGTCTTCGAGGATTTCCACCCGGTAGGCATCGATGACGATGTCCTGGCTGGCCGAGAAGAAGGCGACAAGAAGGGCGAAAAACGCGGTCCCGGCGGGGTTCTCCGCCGGGCTGGTCGACGCCATGGCGATGATCGACGCCATCAGCGCCGCCTGGGTGACGATGGCCCAGCCGCGCCGCCGGCCGAGCAGCCGGCCGA
The DNA here is from genome assembly GCA_022545455.1 of Pseudomonadota bacterium. Taxonomy (GTDB): domain Bacteria; phylum Pseudomonadota; class Alphaproteobacteria; order Rhodospirillales; family 2-02-FULL-58-16; genus JACZQZ01. The sequence goes on along the minus strand of JACZQZ010000035.1, from coordinate 4,362 downwards.
GGACGGGCAGCGTGATGCGGTCGATCACCGGCGCCCACAGGAACTTGAAGGTGTACGGCGTCCTGACCAGGGAGAAGAGGCCGATGGCGGTGAGCGAGACGCCTTCGATCTTCAGCCAGACGGAAAGGGTGGAAAACACCAGCAGCAGGGGCAGGCCGCTGGAGAACCCGAGGAACAGGATGACCAGCATCCGGCGGTCCAGATAGACGTTCGCCGCCTCCCGCCAGGTCTTCATGCGGCGTCCCCGTGGGCACGGGCGGTGATGGTGCGCGGCTCCACTGTCGGTCTCCCGTTTACGAATCCCGGCCGTGCCCCGCGGTCCCCGCCGCCCTCAACCAAGCTTCCGTGCGACCAGACGTTTAAGCGCGGTGTCGGGACGGGCGCCGACGTGGCCGATGACCTCGGCCGCGGCGATGCCGCCGATGCGCGCGCAGGCGGCGAGCCCGAAGCCGTGGGTGAGGCCGTACAGGAACCCCGCCGCATAGGCATCGCCGGCCCCGGTGGTGTCCACCACCCGGTCCACCGGCTCGGCGTCGATGACATGGGTCTCGTCGCCCGATACCACGACCGAGCCCTTTTCGCCGCGCGTCAGCGCCGCGATCCGGCAATGGCCGCGCACCCGTTGCAGGGCCGCGTCGAAGGTGTCTTCGCGGGAGAGCGACGTGATTTCCGCTTCGTTGGCGAACAGCACGTCCACGTGGTCCTCCAAGAGGTCCAGGAATTCGGCCCGGTGGCGCTCGACGCAGAACGGATCGGAGAGGCTGAGCGAAACCATGCGGCCGGTGTCGTGGGCCACCGTGGCCGCCTTGAGATAAGCCTCCTTGGCCTGCGGCGGGTCCCACAGGTATCCCTCCAGATAGGTGAACCTGGCGGCGGCGATGATGTCGGGGTCGATGTCCGCGGGCGCCAGTTCCGCCGACGCGCCGAGGCAGGTCTGCATGGTGCGCTGGGCGTCGGGCGTGACCAGGATGAGCGACCGGGCGGTGGGCGCGCCGTCCCTGAGCGGCGGCGTGTCGAAGGTGACGCCGAGGGCGCGGATGTCGTGGCGGAAGACGTCTCCCAACTGGTCGTCTGAGACCTTGCCGACGAAGGCGCCGGTGCCGCCGAGCGAGGCCAGCCCGGCGATGGTGTTGGCCGCCGAGCCGCCGGAACACTCGACCGCCGGCGCCATGTGCGCATAAAGCCGGTTCGCCGTATCGGCGTCGACCAGGGTCATGGCCCCCTTGGCCAGCGCGTGCTCGGCCAGGAACCCGTCATCGGCATGGGCGAGAACGTCGACGATGGCGTTGCCGATGCCGACCACGTCGAACCGGGTCTCCGCCATGGCCGCTCCCCTCCTCATCCGCCCCACCGGGCGGGCGCAGTATAACGGCGGCGCAAGGCGTCACAAGGGAGGGGTTGCGCGCCGCGCCCGTGCGCGCCCGATGTCCCCTGTCCCCTTGCCCGGGCCGGCGGGGGCGGGTAAACAAACCGTCCCCACGGCAGGAATTCAGCGAAAATACGGAGCGTCGACGTGTTGGGCGCCTTTTTCAAGGCCATAGGCCAGCTTGGTGATCCCGCCGTCAGGCGCGTCGTCTGGACCGGCCTGGGCATTTCCCTCGCCGTCTTCGCCGGCCTGTGGACGGCCGTCGGGTATGTGCTGGCCAACACCGCCCTGTTCGCGAGCGGTTGGCTGGAGGCGCTGGCCGACGTGGCGGGCGGGTTGACGGCACTGGTCCTCACCTGGCTCCTCTTCCCGGCCGTGGTCAGCGCGGTGACCGCCGTCCTCCTGGACGCCGTCGTGCGCGCCGTGGAAGCCCGCCATTACCCCGATCTGCCGGAAGCGCCGGGCGCGGGCACGGCCGCGACCGTGCTCACGGCGGCGAAGTTTTTGGGCGCGCTGGTGGTCCTCAACACGGCGGCCCTGCTGTTTCTTTTTGTGCCACCGGTTTTCCCTTTTGTTTTCTACGGCGTAAATGGCTATCTTCTGGGCAGGGAATACTTCGAGCTGGTGGCCCTGCGCCGGGTCGGGAACGCCGAGACCCGGGCGCTGCGGAAGGCGCACCGGGGACAGCTTTTCCTCGCCGGCTTGGTCATCGCCCTGCTTCTGACCGTGCCGGTGGTGAATCTTCTGGCCCCCGTCACCGCTACCGCCGTCATGGTGCACCTGTTCGAGCTTTGGCGGACCCGCGGCCAGGCGGCGTAGCCGGGCGGGCCCAGGGTGAAGGGGAAACACACCATGTTTGGGAAAAAACACGGCGACGGCGGCGAGGCCAAAGCCCAGGGGGAAGAGGGCACCCGGAAATTCGACGCGCCGCCCTTGAAGCCGTTTTCCAAGAAGGGATCGCACACGCCGGGGAAACCGCCGGGGCAGGCCGCGTTTCGTCCCGAGATCCCGCGCCGGGTGGTCGAGATTCCCGGCTCGCCCAGGCGGATCGACCGGGGCCGGCCCGTGGACGCCGAGAACAAGAAGCTGATTGTCGGACAGGACATCCACCTGAGCGGCGAGATCACGTCGTGCGACAGGCTGGTGGTCGAGGGCCGCGTCGAGGCGTCGCTCACCAATGCCCGCGTGATCGAGGTCGCCCCCAACGGATTCTTCAAGGGCGACGCCCAGGTGGAAGAGGCCGACATCAGCGGCCGGTACGAGGGCACGTTGATCGCCTACGAAAAGCTGACCGTGCGCACCGGCGGGCGGGTCAGCGGGTCCATACGCTACGGAAACATCGTCATCGAATCCGGCGGCGAGATCTCGGGCGACATGCACGCCCTGAGCCAGGAGGAGCAGGCGGAAGCGCGGGAAGCGCCTGAAACGCCTGAAACGCCGGACGAGATCCCGGAAACGTCCACCGTATCACCGGAGAAGGCGTGAGCCGGAAGCCGTTTTTCCCGTCTCAGCGTTTCCCGCGGCGGCCGGTGGCCGCGGTTGCGGCGGCGGTGATCGTCCTCGCCGCCGCCTGCGAGCCCGTCCAGCCACCGAAGGTTATCGATGATTCCGCCACGGAGGCGGCGGACGCAGAGGTCCCCGCCGCACCCACGGAACAAAAGCGGGAGGCGGAGGCGCCGACGCCGGAAACCCCTGCCCCGGCGCCTAAGAGCCTGCCGGACCTGGCCATGAGCCCGGATGTGCGCGGGCGTGACATCGTTCCCGGCCCCGATCGCGTGCCGGCCCCCCGCACCCTGCTCGGCCTCGAAAACCACCAGGTGATGGCCCTCCTGGGAGAGCCGTCCTTCACGCGGCGCGACGACCCCGCCCAGATCTGGCAGTACCGGGACAGCACCTGCATCCTCGATGTCTTCCTCTACCGGCCGGTCGGCGGCGGCGCCTACCGGGTGACCCACGTGGAGGTCCGTGGGCACGGCGTGATCAAGGTTTCCGACGAGGATTGCTTCCTGCGCCTGCTGAAGCCGCGCAACGACGCCGGCTGAGCCGGCGACGGCGGGAACCGGGAGCCCGGAAATTCCCCCTCACTCCACGGTCTTCGCCTCATAACGGCAGAGATCGCGGACCACGCAATCGGCGCACAGCGGCTTGCGCGCCTTGCACACGTAGCGGCCGTGCAGGATGAGCCAGTGGTGGGCGTGGCGCTTCCACCGGGCCGGTGTCCGCTTGTCCAGACCGTGCTCCACCTCCAGGGGCGTTTTTCCCGGCGCCAGGCCGGTGCGGTTGGCGACCCGGAAGATGTGGGTATCCACGGCGATGGTGGGCTCGCCGAAGGCCACGTTCAGCACCACATTGGCCGTCTTGCGCCCGACGCCGGGGAGCGCCTCCAGGGCCGCGCGGTCCGCGGGCACCTGGCCGCCGTGGCGGTCGACCAGGATGCGGCTGAGGCCGATGATGTTCCTGGCCTTGGTATTGTAGAGGCCGATGGTCCTCACATAGCGCTTGAGCCGAGCCTCTCCCAGGGCAAGCATCTTCTGCGGCGTATCCGCCGCCTTGAACAACGGCGCCGTCGCCTTGTTGACGCCGACGTCGGTAGCCTGGGCCGACAACACCACCGCCACCAGCAGGGTAAAGGGATCGACGTAATCGAGCTCGCCTTTGGGCGACGGATTGACGGCGGAAAGCCGGCGGAAAAAGGTATCGACGTCGGCTTTTTTCATGGGTGTGTGATGCCTAGTACTTACTTTCACGATTTGGCGCACCATACGACGGTCTTGCGAGGTTTCCGGCTAGTACCCTCAATCACAATAGGATGACACGTGTGACGGTCATGGGTGGCCATTCGGCTAGGAGCGCGGTTCGACGTGATGGGGGCCCATCATGAGAGCCGCGCGACGACGTCCGATGGCCACCCATGGCCGCCCGAAGGGTCGCTTTTCGCGCCTTTTGGGGGCGTCAGCGCCGCTTGACGATGTCCCGCATCGCCGGCGCGACGCTTC
>JACZQZ010000003.1 GCA_022545455.1 Pseudomonadota bacterium | reverse complement strand
AAGGTTTGGATGGACAACTACCAGGTTAGTCCAGACGGCAAGAAGGGCTAATATTACGGAAGAGCGGATGCGGGAAGCGAATGAAAATCTGGATGATAATAATCCGAGTAAACTTACCGAATCAGAATTACAAGCTAGCATTGGCAGGAGAAAAATAATCAATTTTCACGAGGCCATGAATTTCGCCGCGGTCTTCAACGTCCCGATGATCATGATCGTGCAGAACAATCAGTGGGCCATCTCGATCCCGCGCGAGAAACAGACCGCATCGCGCACGATCGCACAAAAAGCCATCGCCTACGGCATCGACGGCGAGATTTTCTGGGGAACGGCCAGCGATGTCGGATCGGTCCAGCTGATCAGCACCATTGCGGCGCTGAGCCCCAGCTACCCGCACGAAGCCCTTGGGGTCGAAGACCCGGAGATGGTGTACGACGGCAACAACTGGCACGTCTTCTACACGGCGCGCGACGAGAACGGCACCGGCCGCACCTCGGCCGAGTCGCCCACATGCGAGCGCAGCTTCTCAGCGATATCGCCCGAGCTCTGCGAGGAGCACCAAACGAGCACGGCCGGTCCGGCGCCTGAGATCGTCGCCCCCAGCGCGCCGAGCTTGCCGGCCAGCTGGCCGCCCTCAGGGCGCGGCTGGCGGCCTCGGCCGACGACGGCCTGGACGGCCCGGGAAACGAGGCGCCGGCCCGGCTGGCGGCCCTGCTGGGCGAGCTGAAGCGGCGCCGGCTGCACGGCTTCATCGTGCCCCGGGCCGACGAGCATCAGGGGGAATACGTGCCGAGGCGGGCCGAGCGCCTGGCCTGGCTGACCGGGTTCACCGGCTCGGCGGGCACGGCGGTGGTGCTCAGGGACCGCGCCGCCGTGTTCGTCGACGGACGCTACACCTTGCAGGCGCGCGCCGAAGTGGACGCCGCCCTGTACGAGTTTCCGCCGCCGGCCGACGGCCCGCCCGGCGAGTGGATCGCCGCCCACCTGCCGACCAAGGCGCGGCTGGCCTACGATCCCTGGCTGCACACGCCGGACCAGGTGGCGCACCTGGGCGCCGCCTGCGAAAAGGCCGGGGCCAGGCTGGTGGCCGCCGCCGACAACCCCGTGGACGCGGTGTGGCGCAACCAGCCGCCGCCGCCCATTGCGCCCGTGGTGGCGCAGAGCACCACCTTCACCGGCGTGACCTCGGACGAGAAACGCCGCCGGGTGGCCGCAACCCTGGCCGATGACAAGGTGGACGCGGCCGTGCTGACGGCCCCGGATTCCATCGCCTGGCTGCTCAACCTGCGCGGCGGCGACGTGCCCTTTACCCCCCTCGCCCTCGCTTTCGCCGTATTGGACGCCGACGGGACCGTGGACCTGTTCGTCGACCGCCGCAAGCTGACCAAGGGCGTGGAACGGCACCTGGACAAAGACGTCACGGTCCGCGGGCCCGGCGCCTTCGGCCCGGCCCTGGACCGGCTGGGCGGCGCCCGCAAGACGGTGCGCGTCGACCCGGCCGGCGCGCCGGCCTGGGTGTTCGACCGCCTGAAGAAGGCGGGCGCCAGGCTGTCCCGGGGGCCCGACCCCTGCGCCCTGCCCAAGGCGCGCAAGACCCCCGTCGAGCTGAAGGGCATACGCGCCGCCCACCGGCGCGACGGCGCGGCGCTCAGCCGTTTCCTGGCTTGGCTGGCGGCGACGGCGCCGGCCGGCGGCGTCACCGAGATGGCGGCCGCCGAGCGGCTGGAAGGCCTGCGGCGCCAAGGCAAGCACTTCCGGGGCCTCAGTTTTCCCACCATTTCCGGCGCCGGCGCCAACGGCGCCATCGTCCACTACCGGGTCACCGAAAAGACCAACCGGGTCCTGGAGCCGGGGTCGCTTTACCTGGTCGATTCGGGCGCCCAGTACCTGGACGGGACCACCGACGTCACCCGCACGGTGGCCATCGGGGAACCGACGGACGAGATGCGCGACCGCTTCACCCGCGTGCTCAAGGGCCACATCGCCATCGCCACGGCGCGGTTTCCCAAGGGCACCACCGGTTCCCAGCTCGACACCCTGGCCCGGCGGGCGCTGTGGGAGGCGGGGCTGGACTACGACCACGGCACCGGCCACGGAGTCGGGGCTTACCTGTGCGTGCACGAGGGGCCGCAACGGGTCGCCAAGCGGCCCAACCGGGTCGCCCTGGAGCCCGGCATGGTGGTCTCCAACGAACCGGGCTACTACAAGACCGGGGCCTATGGAATCCGCATCGAGAACCTGGTCACGGTGACGCCGGCCGAGGCGCCGGAGGGGGCGGAAAAGGACCTGCTCGGCTTCGAGACCCTGACCCTCGCCCCCATCGACGTAACCCTGGTCGAGCCCTCCCTGGTGACCGGCGGCGAAAGGGCGTGGCTGGACGCCTACCACGCCGGCGTCCGCGAGGCGCTGACCCCGCTGGTGGACGCCGACACCGCACGCTGGCTCGAGACCGCGACCCGGCCCCTGGGGTAATACCGATATCATCGAACATTGGTATAAAGGCGGCCAACGTCCGGGGCTCCGCATCGAACGAAGAACCCGCGGAAACGCGGAAATTAACCATTTTGCAACCACGGATGCATAACACTGCCATGCAAGGCGGTTTCCGTCCGATGCCGCGGACGGAGGCCGGTGGGACCGCGGCCCGCGCCGCCGGTTTCCCCCGCGGGGAGCCGCCGCCGCGCCAACACCGGGAGCCGTGACGCCGCCCCGGCGGGGCCCGGGTATCTGAGGAGATGCCGTTGTTTGGCAGAAGTAAGGTCAAGCCCATCGTGTCCGACGGGCCGATGGATCCCAACTGGGCCATATCCGCGCACGGTCGCTTCCACCGCCTGATCAGACTCGACCCCGAAGCGGAGGGGTTGTCCGGGCTCGGCGGGGTCTACGTGGTCTGGCACGCCGGCGTGCGGCCGGCGTGGGTGTTCGTGGGCCACACCGAAGACCTGGCGGACACCTTCCACCACGTCGGCCGCAACGGCGACATCATGGGCTACGAAATCAACGGCGGGCTGTACGTGAGCTGGTGCCTGATCCGGGAGGAATACCGCGACGGCGTCGTGCGCCACCTGCATGACACCCTGAAACCGCTGGTCGACAACGTCGCGGTTGCCGGCACGGACGTCGCGCCCGTTCCCGTCATCGCGCCGCGCCGCGAATCCGCGGGGGGCTAACCTCCTCCACGCCCGGTATCGCCGATCCCGCCGGTGACGGCGGCAAGGCGCGGGGCCCGATTCGACCGGCCTTCCATGGAAATTGCCGGCGCCGGGCGATTGGCTGTATATTCGGGGCCATGGAGTTGCTTTCCGTATTGCTCAAGGTCCTGGTCGGCATCGCCCTGGCGGTCACCGTGGGGGCGTTGGTCGCGGGCGTCGTCGCCATGGCCCGGGGCGGCAGCTTCGACGCCCGTTGGGGCAACAAGCTGATGCGCCTGCGCATCGTCGCGCAGGGCGCGGCGGTGGCGTTGCTCGCCGTCCTCGCGGCGGTGATGTACAGCTGAGCAATTGACCCATGGTACGGTTGACGCGCATTTACACGCGGGGCGGGGACAAGGGCGAGACCTCGCTCGGCGGCGGCAAGCGGGTTCCCAAGCACGCGCTCCGGGTCGCCGCCTACGGCACCGTGGACGAAGCCAACGGCGTCATCGGCATGGCGCGCCTGCACACCTCGGGCGCGGCGGACGAGATGCTGGGCCGCATCCAGAACGACCTGTTCGATCTGGGCGCCGACCTGTGCACGCCCGAAGAAGGCGGCAAGACCGACGGCGCGTTGCGCATCGTCGACGCCCAGGTGGAGCGGCTGGAGCGGGAAATCGACGCCTTGAACGCGGACCTGGAGCCGCTCGCCTCTTTCGTGCTGCCCGGCGGCAGCGCGCCCGCCGCCCATTTGCACCTGGGCCGCACCGTGGTGCGCCGGGCCGAGCGCCTGATCACCGAACTGGCCGGACAGGAGCCGGTGAACCCGGTGGCCATCCGCTATGCGAACCGCCTGTCCGATCATCTGTTCGTCCTCGCCCGCCACCTGAACGGACGCGGCAGGAAGGACGTGCTGTGGATACCCGGCGCCAACCGCTAGTGGCCGGTGCGCGGTGTGCCGGTTCGGCGCGACACCGTGGACGGCGTGTCGCGACAAAGGCTCCCGGACCACGTATTTTGGGAATTTCCGCTTCTCCGTGGCCCCGTCCGGGATCGCCCCGCCACCGCCCGGGCCGCCGTTGACAGGGGGGGCTTTTTGCCCTTAGTGTGCAGGTGCGAAGAGAAGGCGCGGCGGTGGATTTGCCAGCAAACTCCGCCTGTTAGCACGTTCCTGCGAGCGGTTTCTCCATCCTGGAAAGACCCTTTTCCAAGTTCATCCGCGGGCCGTCCATGAAAGTCCTCGTCACCGTCAAACGGGTCATCGACTTCAATGTCAAGATCCGGGTCAAGTCGGATAACACGGGCGTCGAGACGGCCAACGTCAAGATGTCCATGAATCCCTTCGACGAGATCGCCGTCGAGGAGGGGGTGCGGCTGCGCGAAGCCGGCACCGTCACCGAACTTATCGCCGTCTCCATGGGCCCGCCGGCGTGCCAGGAAACGATCCGCACGGCGCTGGCCATGGGCTGCGACCGCGGGATCCTGGTCGAGAGCGACGTCGATCTCCAGCCCCTTGCCGTCGCCAAGCTGCTGAAGGTCCTGGTCGAGCGGGAAAGCCCGGACCTGGTCATCCTCGGCAAGCAGGCCATCGACGACGATTCCAACCAGACCGGCCAGATGCTGGCGGCGTTGCTGGGCTGGCCGCAGGGAACCTTCGCCTCCAAACTCGTCCTCGCCGACGGCGCGGCCGAGGTGACCCGCGAGATCGACGGCGGGCTGGAGACGGTGTCGCTGAAATTGCCGGCGGTGATCACCACGGACCTCAGGCTGAACACGCCGCGTTACGCCTCCCTGCCCAACATCATGAAGGCGAAGAAAAAGGCCATCGACGTGTTGAGCCCGGACGACCTCGGGGTCGACGTCACGCCCCGGCTGACCACCCTGAAGGTGGAGGAGCCGTCCAAACGCCAGGCCGGCGTCATGGTGGGCAGCGTCGCCGAACTGGTGGACAAGCTCAGGAACGAGGCCAAGGTGATCTGATGGGCATCCTGGTCGTCGCCGAACACGATAACGACGCCTTGAAGCCGGCCACCCTGAACACCGTGGCGGCGGGCGGCGAACTGGGCGAGGTGAGCGTCCTGGTGGCCGGCGCGGAATGCCGCGCCGTCGCCGAGGCCGCGGCCGGGGTGGCCGGGGTCGCGAACGTGCTGCTCGCCGACGCGGAAATCTACGCCCACCCCCTGGCCGAGAGCCTGGCGCCCCTGGTCGCCGGACTGGCGTCCGCCTACAGCCACCTGCTGGCGCCCGCCACCACGTTCGGCAAGAACCTCATGCCGCGGGTGGCGGCGTTGCTCGACGTGGCGCAAATCTCGGACGTCAGCGGCATCGAGGGGGCGGACACCTTCGTCCGCCCGATCTACGCCGGCAACGCCCTGGCCACGGTGCAAAGCGCCGACGCCATCAAGGTGCTCACCGTGCGCGGGACCGCCTTCGACGCGGTAGCGCCCGACGGCGGCAACGCGGCCATCGAGGACATCCCGGCGGCCGAGGCCCCGGGACTTTCCCGCTTCGTCGGCCACGAGCTCACCAAGTCCGAGCGGCCCGAACTGACCAGCGCGCGGGTCGTCATCTCGGGCGGGCGGGGCATGCAGAGCGGCGAGAAGTTTGCGCTTCTCGAAGAGATCGCGGACAAGCTCGGGGGCGCGGTGGGCGCCTCCAGGGCGGCGGTGGACGCCGGCTTCGTCCCCAACGACTACCAGGTGGGCCAGACCGGCAAGGTGGTGGCGCCGGACCTCTATGTCGCCGTCGGCATCTCGGGCGCCATCCAGCACCTGGCCGGGATGAAGGACAGCAAGGTCATCGTCGCCATCAACAAGGACGAGGACGCGCCGATCTTTCAAATCGCCGATTACGGCCTGGTGGCGGACCTGTTCAAGGCCCTGCCCGAGCTGTCGGCGGAACTGGACAAGCAGCTCTAGCATCCGGCTGGACGGCAACACCAAGGGGGGGTTGGAATGCCTGCGGAACTGAAAAAAATCGGCATCGTCGGCGCCGGACAGATGGGCAACGGCATCGCCCACGTGTGCGCGCTGGCCGGCTACGACGTGTACCTGGCGGACCTCGGCACGGAACAGCTGGACAAGGCCATGGCGGCGATCGAGAAGAACATGTCGCGCCAGGTGGGCAGGGGGACGATCTCGGAATCGGAGAAAGATACGGCGCTGAGCCGCATCGAGACCGGTATCGCGTACGACGGCTTCAAGACCTGCGACCTGGTCATCGAGGCCGCCACCGAGGACGAGCAGGTCAAGAGGGACATCCTGAAAAAGCTTTGCCCGGTGCTCGGGCCCGACACGATCATTGCCTCCAACACGTCGTCCATTTCGATCACGCGGCTCGCCGCCGGGACGGACAGGCCGGGCAAGTTCGTCGGCATGCACTTCATGAACCCGGTGCCGGTCATGGAACTGGTGGAGCTGATCCGCGGCATCACCACCGACGCGGACACCTACGAGGTGATCCGCGACGTGGTCAAGAAGCTGGGCAAGAAGCCGATCAACGCCGAGGACTTCCCCGCCTTCATCGTCAACCGGCTCCTGCTGCCGATGATCAACGAGGCGGTCTACACCCTCTATGAAGGCGTCGGCTCGGTGCAGGCCATCGACACCGCCATGCGGCTCGGGACCCGCCACCCCATGGGGCCGCTGGAGCTGGCCGATTTCATCGGACTCGACGTCTGCCTTGCCGTCATGAACGTGCTCCACGAGGGCCTCGCCGACACCAAGTACCGGCCGTGTCCGCTGCTGGTCAAGTACGTCGAGGCCGGCTGGCTGGGCCGCAAGACGGGCCGCGGTTTCTACGACTACACGGGCGACGAGCCGGTGCCGACGCGCTAGCGGCCAAAGGGACGCACGACACGCCGACAGACGATAGGCGAGGGGCTCTGCACCTTCGAACCCGGTGGGCCAGAGGCCTTGGCCGCGCATGAGGCCGACGCCGCGCCCCAGGCCACCCGGTGACGCCGCCGCGTAGGCGAACACATTGCCCGAGGGGGCCGGCCACCTACTGCGAATCAGGAGAAAGAAGCCGGGCCGCGGGGCCGCGGCGGGTTCTTACGCAGGCGTTTCGGCCCGCAGCTTCTGGCGCAGCACGTCGATGGAGACCAGCTTGCCCCGCACGTCCATGCACCAGAACTGCCAGCCGTTGCAGGCCGGGGCCTTCTGCACGTAGGCGCCCACCTGGTGGATGGAGCCGCGGAAATCGGCGGCGGCCAGCGAGCCGTCGGCGCGCACCCGGGCGCTGTAGCGGCGGCGCTGGTCATAGAGCACCTGTCCCGGCGTGAGCAGGCCGCGCTCCACCAGCCAGCCGAAGGGGATGCGCGCCTCCCGGCGCCTGGACGGGGTGCTGAGCAGGCCGGGCTCGGGGATTTCGCGGACCCGTGCCAGGCGCTTTCGGGCGAGGGCGGCGTATTCGGGGTTGCGTTCGATGCCGATGAAGTCGCGGCCCAGGCGCTTGGCCACGACGCCCGTGGTGCCGGTGCCGAAGAACGGATCGAGGACCACGCCGCCGACCTCGGTCGAGGCCAGGATCACCCGGTGCAACAGGGCTTCGGGTTTCTGGGTGGGATGGGCCTTGCGGCCGTTCACCTTGAGGCGCTCGCGCCCGGTGCACAGGGGCAGCAGCCAGTCGCTGCGCATCTGCAGATCGTCGTTCAGCGCCTTCATCGCCTCGTAGTTGAAACGGTAGCGCGACTCCTTGTCGCGGGCGCACCAGATCAGGGTCTCGTGGGCATTGGTGAAGCGCCGGCCGCGGAAGTTGGGCATGGGGTTGGTCTTGCGCCAGATGACGTCGTTGAGGATCCAAAACCCTAAGTCCTGGAGGGTGGCGCCGACCCGGTAGATGTTGTGGTAGGTGCCGATCACCCACAGGGTTCCCTCGGGCTTGAGCACGCGGCGCACGGCGCAAAGCCAGGCCGCGGTGAAGCGGTCATAGGCGGCGAACCCGTCGAACCGGTCCCACGCCTGATCGACGCCGTCCACGGCCGTGTTGTTGGGGCGCAAGAGCGTCCCGTCGAGCTGCAGGTTGTACGGCGGATCGGCGAAGACCATGTCCACCGACGCCTCGTCCATGGCCCCCATCAGGTCCAGGCAGTCCCCGACAAGGACTTGATTCACAAAGGTTTTCTTGCGCTTCGCCATGCCAAAAAGCATGGGCGAGGGGGGACTCGGCGTCAAGAATTAAATGGATTCAATGGGTTACGAACCACCGGTACATCAATATCTTGGAGTCAGCCGGCCTCGCGGCGCAATATCTTGTGTATTGGCGCGAAGCTCCGGCGGTGGTGCGGGGTCACGCCCAGGCGCTCCAGGGCGGCGCGGTGCTCGGGCGTCCCATAGCCGGCGTTGCGTTCCCAGCCGTAGCCCGGGAAGGCCTGGGCCAGCTCGGCCATGATGCCGTCCCGGCTCACCTTGGCGACGATGGAGGCGGCGGCAATGGAAAGGCTGCGCCGGTCCCCCTTGACCACGCACTGTACCGGACAGGGCAGCTCCGGCTTCCGGTTGCCGTCGACCAGCGCCAGGTCGGGGATGACGCCGAGGGCGCTGACGGACCGCGCCATGGCCAGCATGGTGGCGCCCAGGATGTTGACGGAGTCGATCTCGCTCACCTCGGCCCGGCCGATGCCGATGCGCGCCGTCCGGCACAGGATTTCGTACAGGCCGGCGCGCCTCGGCCGCGACAGCAACTTGGAATCGTCGAGGCCGTCGCGCAGGTCCGCGCACAAGGTCCGACGATCCAGGATCACGGCCCCCGCCACCACCGGGCCGGCCCACGGGCCGCGTCCCGCCTCGTCGATCCCTGCGATTGTGCCGCCGGCCGCCTCTTCCAGGGTGAAGTCAGGCATGGGACCTTTTGGCGGGCACGGCGGCCTTTCCCTTGGCGGCCGCCGCCCTGGCCCGCAACCGTTCCTGCCGCCGGCGGAAGAACGCGCCGACGCGGCGCGTCGTCACCGTCGTCCACAGGCGCGTTTCGTCCAGGGTATCGGCGACCATGTCCACTTCCGGCCTGTAGACCAGCCGCAGGATCTCGCCCAGGGAGGTGATGCCGGCCGCCGCCAGGTCGCGCAGGCGCCGCGCGGTGATCACCCACAGCGGGCTCAAGGCGAGGCTCATGGCCGTCACCGCCACCACGATGCGGCTGTCGGCGCGGCTGATGATCCCATGCTCGACCCCGACGATGGACAGCAGGAAGGAGAACTCGCCGATCTGGGCCAGCATGATGCCGGCCAGAAAGGCGTGCTGCCAGGACTGGCCCAACGCCCTGAGGATGCCGACGTTCAGGGCCGTCTTGAACACCGTGACCAGGAAGAACAGCATCAGCACGGTGCCCAGGTTGGCCCAGATGTAGGGAAGGTCGATGAGCAGCCCGATGGACAGGAAGAAGATCATCATCAGGATGCTTTGTATGGGCCGGGTGGCCTCGACCATCACACGGCGTTCGGTGCTGTTGCCGATGATGAGCCCGGCGAGAAACGCCCCATAGGCCGCCGACAGCCCGAGCAGGCCCGACAACGCCGACGTTCCGAAGCAGAATGCCACCGCCGCCAGCGGCCTCAGGTCCATATGGCCGGCGACCATGCCCGCCAACGGCAGGCGCACCTTGCGGCCGCTGCTCAAAAACCAGATCAGGGCGGCGAGGAACGCCACCGACGCCGCGATCTTGGTCATCGCCACCCAGTCGAAGCGGCCCTCGGCCACCGCGGCGAGGACCAGCATCATGGGCACCACGGCCAGGTCCTGGGCGACCAGCACGCCGATGGTGATGCGCCCGGCCCGGGTGCGCAGCTCGCCCACGTTGTCCAGCACCTTGATGGCGACGGCGGTGCTGGACAGCGCCACCACGAAGCCGAACAGGAGCGACAGCCCGAGGGGCCAGCCGAAAAACCTGGACAACACCAGCATGACCGCGGTGGAGGCGCCGATCTGGAAAAGGGTGGCGGTCACCGCCAGGCGCCACAGCCGCCGGAAGACGCGCAAGGACAACTCCATGCCGACGACGAAGAGCAGCATCAGCACGCCCAGTTCCGCCAGCACGTTGACCTGGTCGCGGTTTTCCACCAGGGCCAGGGCGGAGGGTCCCAAAAGCACCCCGGCCAGGATGTAGCCGACGATGGCGGGCTGGCGCAGCCGCTCCATGGCGAGGCCGCACAGCAGCGCCGCCAGCACGACGATGGCGATGCCGGTCAGATTCGATTGCACGGCAACGGCTTCCATGGTGTCCGTTCTACCACCGCGGAGGTTAAGAAATATTAATGGTGCATCGATCTCGCGCGCCAATCATAGGACCGGTCCCCGCCGCCCGGCAGAAATGCATCGACAGGGTCGGGCCGTTGCTGCCAGACTCCGCCGGGTCGGCACGGGCCGGATTTCGAGGCGGGGATGGGGAGGAGATGTCGAGGGTCCTCACCGTCGGGGCGGCGCAGCTGGGCCCCATTCAGCGCGGCGACGGCCGGGCCGTCGCCGTCGGGCGCATGCTCGATCTCATGGCCCGGGCCCACGCCCGGGGCTGTGACGTGGTCGTCTTTCCCGAGCTCACGCTGACCACCTTCTTTGCGCGGTGGTACATGGAGGACCAGGCGGAGATCGATTCCTGGTTCGAACGGGAAATGCCGGGCCCGGAAACCCAGCCCTTGTTCGATGCGGCCCGCGCCATGGGGCTGGGGTTCAGCCTCGGCTATGCCGAGCTGGCCGAAGAGGCGGGCGGGGTGCGCCGCTACAACACCGCGATCCTGGTCGACAAGACGGGGACGATCGTCGGCAAGTACCGCAAGGTGCACCTTCCCGGGCACGCCGAATACGACCCCGAGAGGAAATTCCAACACCTGGAAAAACGCTATTTCGAGGTCGGCGATCTGGGCTTTCCGGTGTGGCGCACCCTGGGCGGCGTCTTCGGCATGTGCATCTGCAACGACCGCCGCTGGCCCGAGACCTACCGCGTCATGGGGTTGCAGGGCGTCGAGATGGTCCTCCTCGGCTACAACACCCCGACCGAGAACGCGCTCTCCGACGAGCCCGAAAACCTGCGCATGTTCCACAGTGACCTGTCCATGCAGGCCGGGGCGTACCAGAACGGTACCTGGGTGGTCGGCGTGGCCAAGGCCGGCACCGAGGACGGCCATCCCATGTTGGGCGGCAGCGTCATCATCGCGCCCACCGGCGAGATCGTGGCCCGCTGCGAAACCCTGGACGACGAGCTGATCACGGCCGAATGCGATCTCGACGATTGCGCCTTCATCAAGGAGACCGTGTTCAATTTCGCCGCCCACAGGCGAACCGAGCATTACCGCCTGATCGCCGAGCGCACGGGCGCGGTGCCGCCCGATTAATACTGAACATTGGCAAAGGGCCGGCACGGCGGCGGCCGGCGCAGGAGTTTGAGACCATGACCTGGTTGGAGGGACAAGGCAGGGAGTCGCGCCCGCCCGGCGAGCGGCTGGCGGCGCTGATGGAAAGGCCGGAGATCCTGCAGGTGCCGGGCGCCCACAACCCGCTTGCCGGCCTCCTCGCCAAGCGGGCGGGGTTCCAGGCCCTCTATGTTTCCGGCGGCGCGCTGACGGCCAGCCTGGCCCTGCCGGACCTCGGCGTGATGACGTTGGAGGAGCTGTGCTTCTTTGTCCGCGCCATCTTCCGCGCCACAGATCTGCCCCTGATCGTGGACGGCGATACGGGCTATGGCGAGGTGATCAACGTCATGCGCACGGTGCGTGAATTGGAGGCGGCGGGGGCGGCCGCCGTGCAGATCGAGGACCAGATGCTGCCCAAGAAGTGCGGCCACCTCAGCGACAAGCGGCTGATCCCGCCCGAGGACATGGCGGCGAAGGTGCAGGCGGCGCGGCGGGCGCGCAGCCACTTGCGCATCATCGCGCGCACGGACGCGGCCGCCGACGGCCTGGAGGGTGCCATCGCCAGGGGACGGCTGTACCTGGAGGCCGGGGCGGACATCGTGTTCCCCGAGGCCCTGGCCTCGGAAGACGACTTCCGCGCCTTCGTGCGCGCCGTGGACGCGCCGCTGCTGGCCAACATGACGGAGTTCGGCCGCACCCCCCACTTCACGGCGCGGCAGTTCCAGGACTTCGGCTTTCGCATCGTCATCTGGCCGGCGTCCTCGCTCAGGGTCGCCGCCCGCGCCGTCGAGGATCTCTACGCCCACATCAAGGCCGAAGGCGGCACCGAGGGGATGGTCGGGCGCATGCAGACCCGCGAACAGTTGTACGAGATCATCGACTACCACGCCTATGAGGCGCTGGACGCCGGAATCGCCAAAAGCGTCCTGCCCAAGGCCGGGGAATGATCCCGAAGGTCGATACGACCCCGTCGTCCTGACGTTCGGTATTACGCTATGCGGGACTTCAGGCTGGCGGCGACCCGGCCCGCGGTCTGTCCGTCCCACAGCTCCGGGCAGCGGGATGTTGGCCTGTCGCCGGCCATGACGCGGGCGGTGGCGTCCAGCAGGTCCTCCGGGCGGACCAGCCGGTTGGTCCCCTGGGTGATGGTGATCGGGCGCTCGGTGGTGTCGCGCAGGGTCAGGCACGGGATGCCCAGATAGGTCGTTTCCTCCTGGATGCCGCCGGAATCGGTGATCACGAGCCGGGCTTCGCGCACCAGGCTCATGAAGTCGATGTAGCCCATCGGCGGCGTCAGCCGCAGGCCATCGGCCGAGGACAGCCGCTCCATCAGGCCGTGTTTGTCAAGGCTGTGCCGGGTGCGCGGGTGGACCGAAAAGACCAGGGGCAGGCGTTCCGCCGCGCCCCGGAGCTGATCGACCAGGGTGCCGAGCGCCTGTTCGTCATCGACGTTGGACGGCCGGTGCAGGGTGACGACCCCGTATGTGCCGGGCGACAAGCCGAACCGCCGCGGCGTGTCCCGGCGCTCGATCTCGGGGCGCAACAGCTCGTAGGAATCGATCATGATGTTGCCGACGCGCTCGATCCGGTCCTCGTCCACGCCCTCGGCCAGA
Source organism: Pseudomonadota bacterium (assembly GCA_022545455.1). Classification (GTDB taxonomy): domain Bacteria; phylum Pseudomonadota; class Alphaproteobacteria; order Rhodospirillales; family 2-02-FULL-58-16; genus JACZQZ01. The sequence goes on along the minus strand of JACZQZ010000003.1, from coordinate 39,485 downwards.
AGGTTGTCATCGGCGTCCGCGGACGGAGTCCACAGAAGGTCCGCGACCGCGTCGGTGACGATGCGGTTGATCTCTTCGGGCATGGTGCGGTCCCGGCTGCGCAGGCCGGCTTCCAGATGGGCGACGGGAATGCACAGCTTGGCGGCGACCAGGGCGGCGGCCATGGTCGAGTTGACGTCGCCGACGACGACCACCCAGTCGGGCCGGTTCTCAAGGCAAATACGTTCGTAGGCGGCCATGACGGCGGCCGTCTGCTCGCCGTGGCTCCCGCTGCCGACGCCAAGGTAGACCTCGGGCTCGGGCAGCCCAAGATCCCGGAACAGGTCGCCCGACATGTTGGCGTCGTAATGCTGGCCCGTGTGGATGAGGACGGGCCGGCACCATGCCTCGCGCCCAAGCACGTGGAAAAGCGGCGCCACCTTCATGAAGTTGGGCCGCGCCGCGCCGACCAAGTGTACGACGATGCTCGCCATCACCGCCGATCTACCCGATTTCGCCGGCGGGCGCCATGCACGTGGCGGAGCTTTTCGGAAAAAACCCTATTGCGAGCGCAGTTTGGGATCGAGGGCGTCGCGCAGGGCGTCGCCGAACAGGTTGAATCCGAAAACCGCGAGGCTGATGGCGATGCCCGGCCAGATCGCCACCCACGGCGCGCTTTCCGCGTATTCCTCGGCGCCGCCCTGGAGCATCAGGCCCCATGCCGGCGTCGGCTCCTGGACGCCCAGTCCGAGGTACGACAGCGACGCCTCGAGCAGGATCGCCTGCCCGACGAAAGCGCTGATCATGATCAGGAAGGGCGCCATCACATTGGGCACCATGTGGCGGAGAATGATCCGGGCGTCGCTGAAACCGCAAGCCCGGGCGGCGTCCACGTAAGGGATCTCGCGAATGGCGAGGGCGCTGGAACGGACCACGCGGGCGCAGCGCGGGATGAACGGAATGGTGATGGCGATGATCACGTTCTGGGTGCCGGTGCCGAAGATGGAAACCACGGCCAGGGCCATGATGATCAACGGAAAGGCCATGAAGACGTCCATGACGCGCTGGAAGATGAGGTCGAAGCGGCCGCCGAAATAGGCGCTGGCGACGCCCAGGACGAGTCCGGTGAAGGCGCCGATGAACGCGCATGAGAAGCCGACGAAGAGGGCGGTACGGGCGCCGTACACGAGTCGGGTCAGGATGTCGCGTCCGAACTGGTCCGTCCCCATCCAGAATTGGTACCCGGGCGGCGTCAACATGAACTCGAAGGCGTTCTCTTCCGGATCGTAGGGCGACAGCACATCGGCGAAGACCGCCAGCACGATCATGACCACCACGATAACCGCCCCGCCCGTGCCTAACGGATATCTGCGGGTCAGGTCGATGGCGACCGCGTGCCAGGGCTTTGCCGGGGCAATTTGCTCCAATCCGGCTTCGACCGGGACTCCTGACACGACTGCCATCGAGTGTTCCTCTCAGCCGTAGCGGATGCGCGGGTCGAGCCAGGCATAGAACAGGTCGACCACGAAATTGGTGAACACGAACACCGCGACCACGATCATAACCAGCGCCTGGGTCATGGTATAATCGTTGTTAAGCACCGATTCGACGAACAGCTTGCCCAGGCCGTTCAGGTTGAACACCTGTTCGGTGACGACAAGCCCGCCCATGAGAAACGCGAACTCGATGCCGATGACGGTAACCACCGGCAGGAGCGAGTTCTTCAGCGCATGGCGGTTGATGATGACCTTCTCCAGCAAACCCTTGGCCCGCGCCGTGCGGATGTAATCCTCGCGCAGCACTTCCAGGAGCGCCGAACGGGTCATGCGGGTGGCGACCGCCGAATACCGGTACCCGGTGGCCACCGACGGCCATATCAGCTGGGCCATGTTGCCCAGCGGGTCCTCGAGGGGCGACACGTATTCGATGGGCGGCATCCAGGGCGTGCCTAAAAACTTCTGCGTGGCGATCAACAGTCCCAAAATGATCATGATGCCGAGCCAGAAGGACGGTATGGCGATTCCGGCGATGCTGAATACCCGGACCACGTAATCGATCCAGGTATCCTGCTTGATGGCCGAGATCGTGCCCAGGGGGATCGATATGAGCACGGCGACGAAGGTGGCCATGAACGCGACTTGCAGCGACAGCTGGAAACGGAGTCCGATCTCGAAAGTGATGGGCTTGCCCGTCCACATGGAATCGCCGAGATCGAGAATGAAGAACCCCCAGACGAAATCGGCGAACTGAACGGGAATGGGGTCGTTGAGGCCCAGATTGGTCCGGCACAGTTCGATTTCCGCCGGGTCGGCGTATAAGCCGGAACCGGCGAGACGCAACTCGCAAACGTCGCCGGGAATCAGGCGCAAAATGAAAAAAACGAGCACGGCCGCCCCGATCAGGGTCGGGATCATCAGCAGCACGCGCTTGACTATGTATTTATACATCGCCTGTTCGCCGCGCCGGCAGTCCCGCCCGCCACCGGAAAGGCGGCGGGCGGGGGGCCGGTTCGGTTTATTTGGCCGCCGCTACTTGTCCAGCCAGATCTGGTCGAGAGACTGGTTCAGGTAATGGCTGGGCGCGATCTTCCACCCCTTCACATAGGAGCGGTGCGGGTTGATCTTGTACCACCAGAGCGTAATACCCAGGTGGGCCATCTCGTTGATGGCCCGATTCTCATACTCGCGCATAATTTTGCGCTGGTCCGATGCCGTTTCGGCACGCAGCAGCCTGTCGTAGATTTTCTCGAGCACCGGGTCATCGTAATGGCCGTAATTGCTGCCGGAGCTGCCCAGGAATTTGGTGACGTCGGCAATCGGGTTGATCACGGACTGGCAGTTGAAGTCGATCGACACATCGAAGTCACCGGTCTTGCGAAGCGTATTATAGAAGGGCCCCGACGGTTGTACCCGCTGCTTGGCCACGAGGCCGATCTTCTTCCACTGGCCGACGAGCCAGGTCCCCACCACCTTGTAGGGCTGGTCGACGCCGCGGTTGGAGAAGTCGAAGGTAAATCCCTCCTTGACGCCCGCTTCCTTGAGCAGCCGCCTGGCCTCGGCCCTGTTCTTCTTGAGGTCCGTGCCGAAGCCCGTGAGCTTGACCAGTTCGGCCTTGGTCGCCGCCAGCGGGTGACCGGGGAACACCACCCCGCCCACCGTCTTCACGATGGCGATTTTCGAAAGATACTTGGAGCCGCCCCAGCGGTCGACCGCCAGGTTGAGCGCCTTGCGCACGCGGACGTCGTCGAAGGGCTTGCGCTTCTGGTTCGGCGTGAACAGGAGCACGCAGTTCCAGTCGCTCTCCTGCACCGTGATCTTGTCGCCCAGGGCCTTCACCAGGTCGTCACGGGCCTTCGGCGGGAAGCCGCGGAACTCGATGGACGCCCGGTCGCCGCGGATGGCCTGGAGCCGGAGCGCCATCTTGGGCGCGGAGATCGCCTTGTAGCCGTCCAGATAGGGCTTGCCGATGTGGTGATAGCGATCGTACGCCTTGCCCTCGACGAACGATCCCGGCTGGTGCTGCACGAAGCGGAAGGCGCCGGTGCCGTTGATGTTCTTCTTGTGCCAGGTGTAGCCGTGGGTATCCAGGTCCTTCTTCGAATAGACAAAGTTGAACGGCGTCGCCACGGACGGGATGAAGGCCCCCGACGGGAATTTCAGCTTGAAGACGACGGTGAAGTCATCCGGCGCGCTCACCGAGTCCACCATCATGAAGAACGCCTTGCGGCTGCTGGCGATTCCCTTCGGCGGGAACATGATCTTCTTGTAGGTGGCGACGATGTCCTGCGCCGTCAGCGGCGTGCCGTCGTGGAACTGCACGCCACTGCGGATCTTGAAGGTGTACGTCTTGCCTCCGTCCGTGCCCGTCGGCACCTTGCCTTTGCACAGGTCGCAGACGAAGTCGGTCGGCGACTGCGGGTTGTCGGGATTGATCCGGATCAGCAGGCTGTAGAAGGGCCGGATGGGATGGATCATCCCGAATGTCGATTCGACGTGGCCGTCATAGGACGGGATCTTCGAGCCGACCACCAGGTTGAGGACTCCGCCCCTCTTGACCTTCTGGGCCTGTGCCGCGCCGAGCCCACCGATGGCGAGGACGGCCCCCACCACCGCGGAAATGGCGATTTTCGAATACAGACGTCTCATAGTCTTTTCTCCTTCCCTGATTAATGGGAACCTTTCCGTTCCCTTGATATGCATCACCCTTTCTTAAACGGGGGCGTTCAAACCTCGGTGCAGGCCACCCAGTGGCCCGGCTTCACTTCCCGGAATTCGGGAACGTTCTTGCTGCATCCGTCGACCGCCATTGGGCACCTGGGATGGAACACGCACCCGCTGGGCGGATTGATCGGACTCGGAACCTCCCCCTTGACAATCCGATGCTCGCGCTTCGCCTCCACCTCGGGGTCCGGGATGGGGACCGCCGAGAGCAATAACTGAGTGTAAGGGTGCAGGGGGTTGTCGTAAAGCTCGTCGCAGTCGGCCAATTCCACGATCTTGCCCAGGTACATCACCGCCACCCGGTGGCAGAGATGCCGCACGACGCTGAGATCGTGGGCGATAAACAGGTAGGTGAGGTGGAATTCCTCGCGCAGATCCTCCAGCAGGTTGATGACCTGGGCCTGGATGGAGACGTCGAGCGCCGAGACCGGCTCGTCGCAGATGATGAACTCCGCCTTCATGGCCAGGGCCCGCGCGATGCCCACCCGCTGGCGCTGTCCGCCGCTCATCTCGTGGGGATAGCGGTCGGCGAACCTGGGGTCGAGGCCGCAGAGATTGAGAAGTTCCCGCACCCGTTCGTCCCGCGCCTTCCGGTCGGGCTCGATCTTGTGGACGTGCATGGGCTCGCCGATGATGTCGCCGATCTTCATCCGCGGATTGAGCGAACTGTAGGGGTCCTGGAATATGACCTGGATCTTCTGGCGCAGGGCGATCAATTCGCGCTTGCCCAGGTTGGCCACGTTGACCCCGTCGAAATAAATCTCCCCCGCGGTGGGGCGTTCGAGTCGAAGGATGCAGCGGCCGGTCGTGGTTTTCCCGCACCCCGATTCGCCCACCAGGCCAAGGGTTTCGCCTCTGCGAATATCGAAGCTCACCCCATCCACGGCCCTCACATGGGCGACTTCCCGTTGGATCAGGACCCCCGAGGTGATGGGGAAATGCATCTTGAGGTTCCTCACCTGGACCAGGACCTCTCCCGATACCCGGTCGGGGACCGCTTCCGGGCTCTCGGTGACCGTGGTTTGATCGCTCATGAGGCTTCCTTCAGGGGCCCGCGGAGGCGGTCCTTCTCCCAGCACGCCGAAAGATGCCCCTCGCTGACCGGCTCGAGCAGGGGATTCTCTTCCGCGCACCGGTCCACCACATAGCGGCAGCGGGGCCGAAACGGGCACCCCTCGTCGAGGGTCGTCAGGTCGGGCGGCTGGCCCTCCACCGGGTCCAGCTTTTCCTTGCGCGGCTGGTCCATGCGCGGAACCGAGCGCAGAAGGGCGAGGGTATAGGGATGGGCCGGGCTGTGGTAGATGTCGAGGGCGGTGCCGCGCTCGATGATCTTGCCGGCGTACATGACGTTTACCCGGTCGGCATACCGGGCCACCACGCCCAGGTTATGGGTGATGATGATCAGGGCGACGCCCATGTTCCGGGTCAACTCCTTCATCAGTTCCAGGATCTGCGCCTGGATGGTCACGTCCAGCGCCGTGGTGGGCTCGTCGGCGATGATCAGTTTGGGCTCGCAGCACAGGGCCATGGCGATCATCACCCGCTGGCGCATGCCGCCGCTCAAATGGTGGGGATACTGGCCCAGCCGCCGGTCGGGGTCCGAAATCCCGACCAGGTCCAGCAGCTCCAGCGCCCGCGCCCGCGCCGCGTCGTCGTCCATGTCCAGGTGGTGGGTCAACGTCTCGGTAAGCTGCCGCCCGATGGTCAGCACGGGATTGAGCGAGGTCATGGGCTCCTGGAACACCATCGCGATCTCGCGGCCCCGCACGTGGCGGATCTCTTCGTCGCTCAACTGGAGCAGCTCCCTGCCCATGAAACGGATGCTGCCCTCCACGATGCGCCCCGGAGGGTCGGGAATGAGCCTGAGGATGGAAAGGGCGCTGACCGACTTGCCGCACCCCGATTCGCCGACGATGGCAACCGTCTCGCCCTCCTCCACGACGTAGGAAATCCCGTCCACCGCCCTCACCGTGCCGGCGGACGTGAAGAACTGAGTGTACAGGTTGTCGATTTCGAGCAGCGGCGGCACGATTCCTCCCAATTTTTTTGTGGCCCGCGTCCGGCGCGAAAAACGTAGAGTTACACGGCCTTGATGTCAAATATCCCCTTGAATATTCGTCCCAGGGCCGAATTTGCGCGTCAGGGCGTACGTTTCCCCACCGGCGTCGCCGGGTCCGAAACCCGGGGGTCCGGTATCCCGTCGGCTTGGCGCACCATCATCACCGTCATACAGTGGTTGCGGCCGCCCGCGGATCGCGGCACAATCGGCCCGGCTCCCGCCCGTTTCCGGGCCTTATCGTCCTTGGCCGCCAGGGGAGGGTTCGATGCGCACCGGGTTTGTTTTCTCGTTTGCCGCCGGTCTGGTCCTGGCCGCGGCCCATCACGGGGCCTGGGCCGCGCCCCAGGTTCTCGCCGCCCTGGCCACCGACGGCGGCATCCCGTTGACCTGCGCCGACGGCGTTTGCGAGGCCGACATCAGCACCTTTTGCCTGCAGCGCAACCGGCCGCCGCCGGATATCGGCGCCGCGTACGCGCCGGCGGCGCCGGGCGCCTTCACCCTGGTGGTGACGGACGCCGACGGCGCCGAGCGCCGGCTGCCCGCCGAGCCCCACGTGGTGTTCGTGGAGCGTCGCGGGTTCACGGCCGTTTCCGCCCGCCTTCGCGAGGACGTCCTCGCCGCGCTTGGCGCGGTCGGCGCGAGGATCGAGGTGGGGGCCAACGCATCGCTGGTGCCGGTGCCCCGCAAAGGCGATCCCGATCCGCTGACGGCCGGCGAGATCGCCCGCGCCGTCGGGCCGTTGCGGACCCTCGGCTCCCGCGTCGTCGACGGCAGCGCCGACGCGAAAGCCGCCGGCGTGCTCGGGCGCATGGTCAACGCGCTTCCCCGGGAAGGCCGCGTCGGCGCCCAGCGCCGGGCCGGCCTGTGGGAGGAGGTGACCGGCGAAGAGGGGATCGACGCGACGGAGAGCCCGGCGCTCTCCCGCGCCAAAGCGGAATACGACTGGTGCAGGGAATCCATCAGTGGGTTCCGCTTTGACAGTCTCCGGCACTGCCTGGAATTGCGTCACGACCGGCTCATGCGGGACCTGAGCATCGATTACTGGAACGCCAACGTGGGCAGTTGACGGACCCGCCGTAAAGGCTCCAACCGATCTCCGACGACCGGTTTGGGCGAACCGCCGGGCGACAAGCCGGGCGGGGCGCGAGCCTTCCTTTGCCGGCGTCCGCACGGGCAATCGCTTTGTTCAATGACAGGAGGGGCATCACCATGGCATCGGAACGCTACGAGACCGGCCTCAGGGTTCGCAAGGAAGTCCTGGGAGAGAAACACGTGGAGCGGGCGCTGGCGCGCGCCGATGACTTCGACCGGGAATTCCAGGAGCTGGTCACCGAATACTGCTGGGGCGCCTCCTGGGGCCGCGGCGTGCTGAGCAGGAAACAGCGCAGCCTCAACAACCTGTGCATGCTTTCGGCGCTCAACCGGCCCGCTGAATTCAAGCTGCATTTCCGCGCCGCGCTGGGCAACGGCTGCACCCTGGACGAACTCAAGGACACCCTGCTGCAGATCGCCGTCTATTGCGGCGTCCCCGCCGGCGTCGGGGCGTTCCGGCTGGCCCGCGAAGTCCTCGACGAAGACGGCATAGACCCGGGCGGCGGTGCATGAGCCCGGCCCGTTTCGGCTTCGTCGGGCTCGGCGCCATGGGCGGTCCCATGGCCGCCAACATCGCCGCCGCCGGGTTCGACCTCATCGTCTACGACAAGGCCGGCACCGAGGCCCGGACGCCCGACGGCGCCAGGGCCGCGGCGTCCCTCGCCGACGTCGGCGGGGCGGCGGAGACGGTGTTCCTGAGCCTGCCGGACGGCGCCGCCACCCTGGCCGTGGCCGGGGAGCTGGCGGCGCTGGCCGGGCGCGCCGTGTCCGCGGTGGTCGACCTCTCGACCATCGGCATCGCCGCCGCGGAGCAGGCTCACGCCGTGCTCGCCGGGACCGGCGTCGCCTACGTGGACGCGCCCGTCAGCGGCGGCCAGGCCGGGGCGCGGGCGGGCACGGTGACGGTGATGTGGGCGGGTCCCGCGGCGCTGCTGGAAAGCCACCGCGCCGTCCTCGAGGCGATAGCCGGGAACCCGCTCCATGTGGGGGACAGGGCCGGCCAGGGGCAGGCCATGAAGCTGATCAACAACTTCCTGTCCGCCACCGCGATGGCGGCGACGTCCGAGGCGATGGCCTTCGGGCTCGCCCAGGGCCTCCGGTTGCAGACCATGCTCGACGTGGTCAACGTTTCCACCGGGCGCAACACCGCGACCAGCGACAAGTTCCCCAACCGCATCCAGACCGGCACCTATGACGCGGGCTTCCAGATGGCGCTCATGGCCAAGGACCTGCGCCTCTACCTGGAGACCGTCCGCGCCCAGGACACGCCGGCCGCCGTCGGCGCGGCGGTCACCGAGCTGTGGCGGCGGGCCGATGCGGCCATGCCGGGAAGCGACTTCACCCGGATTTACGATTTCGTGCGCGGCGGCGCCAAGACGTGAGGGGGAGGCCGCGTCAGTATCCCTCGTCGAGCAGGGGAAACGCGCTCAGGCCATGGGCCTTGTCCACCGGTTGCGCCGGGCGCAGGCAGGAGTCGTCGAGGGCGTCGAAGGTGTCGGCGCCAAGGAGTGCGAGGCAGGCCCTGATCTCGGTCTCCAGGAGTTCGAGGACGCGCACCAGCCCGGCCTGGCCCGCCGCCGCCACGCCGAAGCACTGCAGCCTGCCGATGCCCACCGCATCGGCGCCCAGGACAATCGCCTTGACGATGTCGGTGCCGCGCATGAAACCGCCGTCCACCACGACCGCGGCCTTGGCGCCCGCCTCGCGGACCACCTCGGGCAGGATCTCGATCGCGCCCAGGCCATGATCCAACTGCCGGCCGCCGTGGTTGGACACGTAGATCACGTCGATGCCATGCTCGCACGCGATCGCCGCGTCCTCGGCGGTGGCGATGCCTTTCAGGATCATGGGGATATCGATGGCGTCCCGGATCCGTTTCACGTCGTCCCAGGTGAACCCGGCCTGAAATTCCATGCCGGTGGCGCGGCGGACCGAGGGGCTCTTGTAGCGTTTGGCGATGTCCCGTTCGCGGCGGCTGTAGATGGCCGAGTCCACGGTCACCGAAAAGGCCTGGCAGCCGGCGTCCACGGCACGGCGTACGTGATCGGCGACCCAGTCCGCGTCCCCGCGCACATACAGGTTGTAGATCAGCGGACCGTCGGAGGCGGCGGCGACCTCCTCCAGGCCGGGCTTGCACACGGAACTGAGCATGGAGGCGACGCCGAATTCCCCGGCCGCCTTGGCCACCGTCATGCCACCGCCCGGTTCCACGGCCTCGAGCGAGCCGATGGGCGCCAGCACGACCGGAATGCGCAGCCTGTCGCCCAGGAAGGTGGACGAGCAGTCGACGGCGGACATGTCCCGCAGCACACGGGGCCGGAAGGCGATGGAATCCAGCGCCGTTCTGTTGCGCTTCAGGGTGGTCTCGGTCTCCGCGCCGCCGACCACGTAGTCCCATACGTCGCGGGAAAGATTTTTGCGGGCCTGCTGGATGATCTCGTGCAGCGTCTGGAATTCGTCCGCCGCCTCAGTCATGGACGGGGGCCCCGGAGACGATGACGCCGTCGCCGTCGGCATACAGGTATTCACCGGGGCGGAAGGTGACGCCGCCGAAGGTCACCGGAACGTCGGCCTTGCCGATGGTGCCGTGGTTGGGGCGCCTGGGCGTCGTGCCCGTCGCCTTGACGCCGAAATCCAGGTCGGCGAATTCGTGTGCGTCCCGGATGCGGCCGTTGATCACGATCCCCTCCCAGCCGCTCTTCTGGGCCTGCGCGGCGATGTTGCCGCCGCACAGCGCCCGGCGCGGAGAGCCGCGGCCGTCGATGACCAGCACCTTGCCCCGGCCGCCCCTGTCGAGCACGTCGCGCACCCCCTTGTTGTCCTCGAACGTGTTGAAGGTCACGATTTCTCCGTGGAAATGGTTGCGGGCGGCGTAATCATTGAAGGAAAGCTCGCACACGGAAACGGCGTCCCCGTGGTCGTCGCAGATGTCCGCCGTGCGCAGGATCTTCGTGTCCGTCCCCATGATATTCGTTCCTCCCCAATGAAATGTCAGGGTCCGCATACTTAAAAATCGGGGTAAGGTTGTCCATACATCTCTGAACATCTCCGGTCCGCCGGCCCTTAGGCCCGCCGGGCCGCCGCCATGGGAGGACATCGTGAACCACTTCGCCATCATCGTGACCGTCAAGCTGAAACCCGGGACCGCCGACGATTTCCGGGCGCACGTCCTGGAGAACGCCCGGGCGGCGCGGCGCGACGAGCCCGATTGCCACCGTTTCGACGTTCTGGTCTCCGAGGACGACGCGGATACGCTGTTCTTCTACGAGGAATACACCGAGGCGGCCTCCCTCGACGCCCACCGCGAAACCCCCCATTACAAGAAGTTCCGCGACGCCACCGACCACATGGTCGCCGAGCGCTCCATCCAGCGCTGTTCGGTGCTCAGCGGCTAGGTCATGGACTCATTAACTGGTGTTGCGAGCGACAATGTCCGCTCTACCCCGCAAAGCAGACCATTCTTACGGCAGGCGCTAAGGTCCGCTAATGACCCAAAGCAGACGTTTGCTCGCGGGCCAGGTGGCGCGGTTCTGATACCGTTTCTTGGTCATCTTCGCTAAACTTGATCTGCCCTCATCGGAGGGAGCGAATGGCCGAGGACGGCGTCGCCCGGAGGCTCGCTGCGGTTTTGGCCGCCGATGTGGCGGGTTACACGCGGCTACCCTGAAAACACCGTGCCTGCGGTCCCCGGGTGATGCGGCGGCGGAAAAAATCCGGCCGCCGACGGGGGAACCGCGGGCGGCCGGTCACTGTGCTCCTTACGGGAGCGGTGATTTGGAGGAGGCTAAAATCTACGCGGCGCGGATCTGCTTGAGGAATTTCGCCACTTCCTCGCGCAGGGTCTCCCCTTGCTCGGAGATTCCCTGGGATGCGGTCAGGACCTGGCCCGCCGCCGCACTGGCCTCGCCCGTTGCCTGCGTCACGCCGGTGATATTGTCCGTCACCTCTTGCGTGCCGGTAGCCGCTTGCTGAACGTTGCGAGCGATTTCCTGTGTCGCCGCGCCTTGCTCCTCGACGGCCGCCGCGATGGTGGTCGAAATTTCGTCCATCTCGTTGATGACCTCCGTGATCGACCCGATGGCTTGCACCGCATTTTCGGTCGCCGACTGGATGGAGCCGATGTGCTCGGCAATATCCTGGGTCGCCTTGCCGGTTTGATTGGCCAGGTTCTTGACCTCCGAGGCGACCACGGCGAAGCCCTTGCCGGCGTCGCCGGCGCGGGCCGCCTCGATCGTGGCGTTGAGGGCCAGCAGATTGGTTTGTGAGGCGATGTCGGTGATCAATTCCACCACCGCTCCAATCTTCTGGGCCGCATCGGAGAGGCCCCGGACATCATGGTTGGTATTCTCCGCGGCCGAAACCGCCTTTTTGGCGATATCCGAGGATTGAGCGACCCGTTTACCGATCTCGGCAATGGACGCGGACAGCTCCTCGGACGCACTGGAAACGGTTTGAACGTTGGCCGACGCCTGTTCCGCGGCCGCGGCCACCGCGGTGGCCTGCTTGCTGGTTTCCTCGGCCGTCGCCGACATGGACTGCGCCGTCGACTGCATCTCGGTCGACGCGGACGCCACCGCCTCGACGACTCCGCCGACACTGGACTCAAATTCGTCGGCCATCTTGGTCATCAGGGCCAGTTTTTCCTCCTCGGCCCGCTGTTTGGCGGCTTCCTGTTCGCCCTCGAGGCGGTCCTTCTCGATGGCGCTTTCCTTGAACACGGCCAGGGCGCGCGCCAGGTCGCCGATTTCATTCTTTTGCTCGGCGTTTTCGACGGCGATGGTCTTGTCGCCCTCGGCCAGCCGTTGCATCGCCGCCGTGATGCGACTGAGCGGTCGGCTGATGCCGCGGGCGAGGAAGATCCCGAACAGGAGGCAAACCACGACGCCCAGGGCGACGATGACGCCGATGCTCAGGAGCGCCTCGCCGACCCCTTTGTTGGTACTTTCCTTCACGCTCTTGTTCAGGTCCCTGGCCGAGCCGACGATCGCGTCCAGGGTCGATTCGTAAGCCCTGCCGGTCTCGGCAAGGGAGACTTTCAGCGCCTCGGCGCGCGCATTTGCCTCCACGGATTCCCGGTAGACGGCGAACAACCCGTTATCGAACAATGCGCTGAATTCCAGTTCATCAAAACCGTCGGTGATGGTTTTGACGTCCTTCCTGGCCTGCTCGGTCTTGGCCCGGGACCTGAGCCTTTTGAGCCAGGACGCGGATTTTTTTACGGTCTTCTTGAACCGCGTTTCAATTTTGCCAAGCTGGTCCGCGTTGCGCTCGGCGACGTAGGCCCGGGCGATGTCCTGCAACCGCATGAGATAGGCCTGGACCTTGTAACTCCCCTGGACCTGGGGATAGGCTTGGTCGAAGGTTTTCGAGAGCATGTCCTCCAGGCCCGCCATGCTGGCGTCGCCGGATTGGAGCAAGGTTTTGGTTCCGTCCTCGGTTTCGCCCATGGTGGCCTCGGCCTCGCGGGCGAAAGCGCCGAGGAGCTTTTCGAGTGCCTGGCGTTGTTTCTCAAACTCGCGAAGTTGTTGTTGGGCCGCCGCCTCTTTCGACACCTTGATCCGGTGGGCCTTGAGCATGTCATGGGCCTGCTCGACAAACTCGCCCTGCCTCGACATCGCGCCGTCGATATCAAGATCGATCCCGCCCGCGGCCAAGAGCTGGCGCAGCCGTTCGAACCCCTTCTGGGCGGCGCCCTCGAGTTGGGTTATTTCGGCCTCGGTGGCCTGAATTCGGTCCTCGTCCTGGCGGCCCAAGGCATCGAGCAAGGCGACATGCATGTTCTGCATGCCGCCGACCAGGGCCATGGTCTCCTCCACCAGGGGCGAGGACACGTCCGAGTAAATGGCGACGGTGTCCGCGATCCTGTTGACAAATAACAGGCCCGAGCCGCCCGAGGCGCCGATCAAGGCGGACAGGAAGACGAAGCTCAAGACCAGTTTCATCTGCAGCTTCATGTCGCGAAACCGTCCGCGGCCGAATGTGCCTAGGCTCAATTTGACGCGCGCCATCGTCCTTATCTCCGAAACGCTCATTGCGAGGCCCCGTGATGGGGCCGGCCGGAGGTCTGCGCCCGACCGGCCGCCATCGCGTTGGATGGGCCGGTTTTTTTAGCTGACCGGCTTGAACACCTGGATGCGGTTGTTCGCGGTGTCGGCCACGTAGACCCAACCGCTGTCCTTGTCGACGAAGATCCCGTGGGCGTTGCCAAACTGGCCGTCGCCGGCGCCCTTGGTGCCCCACATGGTGATGAAGTTGCCCTTCTTGTCGAAGACTTGGACTCGATTGTTGCCGATCTCGGCGATGTAGATGTTGTCGTTCTTGTCGATCGCCAATCCGGCCGGCGCCTTGAACTCACCCGGGCCAGAGCCGGTCTTGCCCCAACCGAACAGGAACTTGCCATTTAAGTCGAAGACCTGAACCCGGTCGTTCTTCAGGTCGCTGACGTAGATTTTGCCTTCGCTGCTGACCTTGGCCGCTTCCGGGTTGTTCAGCAGGCCCTCGGCGTCGTCCGGGCCGGTGTTGCCACCGTCGCCGAAGAGCGCGACGAATTTGCCGTCGAGATCGAAGATGTTGACACGATGGTTGCCGGCCTCGGGCATATAGAGCCGGCCCTTGTAGATGTCCATGAACTCGGACTTGATGTTCTCGCCCGGCTCTGTGCCGTAATCGCTGAACGTCTTGACCCATTTGTAGTTCTTGTCATAGACCTTCACGTAGCCGGTGTTGTAATCGGCGACGTAGATGTGGCCGTTCGGGGCCACGGCGATGCCCTCGGGCTTGTCGAGATTATGGTCGTCGTCGCCCTTGCCGCCAAAACGGCTAATATACTTGCCGGTGGTCTTGTCGAACACCTGAACGTAGGCGTGGGCGGCATCCGTCGCCAGTAGGTGGCCGTCCGCGGAGAGGGCGAAATCCTCGACATACTTGAACTGTCCCGGGCCGGTGCCCTTGGTCCCGATGTTCATCACGTGCTCAAACGTCATCCCGGATGCGGCCGCGACGCGAAGCTCTTGTGCATGTCCAATGGTCACGAGAGATGCCACGAGAACCGCCCCGAAAGACGCCACCACGACGGCCTTTGTTTTGCCACGCATGTGCGTGCTCCTTTTCATCAATTTTACAAGAATCCGATCACCCACGATCGGATCAACGGCACTTCAGCCGACGTTTCCCCGATGGACTCGCCGGTCGGCTGACAATGCATGCCGTCCGACGGGCGCCCGGAATTCCCCTGATTTGCAATAGAATCTGTTACGGGAAATATCAACTACGGCGGGCACCAAGGCAATGGCGCATCGGGATAGTGCCCCCCTATCCGGAAGGATAGGCGCCCCTGACGCCTTCGGGAAACACCACGGATAACCCGAAAAAAAGGGCGCCGGTGATGTCCCTTAAGATGACATGACAACGGCGCATCGGGATAGTGCCGCCCTGTCGGGAAGGATAGGCGCCCTTGAAGCCTTCGGGTAACGACACGGATAACCCGAAAACAGGGCGCCGGCGATGTCCCTTAAGATGAATCGACCCGAATCTAGGGGGATTTTGGTAAGCCGATTTCGGAAAATTTCGGACTTCTAACCCTTGTGGCTATATGTCCGCTTGTGGCTATGAGCGGACATCCAGCACGGGTCTACTGAACGTCCGGTGTTGGCTCTAAAGCCGACATCGGCGCCCCGCCGCTGACCCAACTCTCGTTTATGAGGGACACGACCTGGGGCGGCCGGCGGCGTCACCGCCGTTCCTTGAAGCCGAGGCCAAGGAGGAGCGTCCCGGCCGCCAGCACGGCGGCGGAAAACAGCCAGCCGTTGGCGTAATCGCCGCTCAAATCGACGATGGCGCCGAACACCGGCGGGCCGATCATGCCGCCGAGGGAGGTGCCGATCATGGTGTAGCCCATGGCCGAGCCGGCCAGGCGCGGCTCGGTGGCTTCCACCGCCATGGTCTGCGACAGCCCGGCGTACGAGCCGATGGTTGCGCCGAGTGCCAGGGCGAGGGCGGCGCCGAGCACCACGCCCCAGCCCGGCCCCACGGCCGCCATCGCCGCCAGGAAGACCGTCGCCAGGGCGCCGAGGACGACCACCAGGACCTTGCGGCGGCCGCGGAAGAAGGTGTCGCTGACGACGCCCCAGCCGATACGCGCCACGGCGCTGGAGGCCTGGGCGATGCCCAGGCACAGGCCGGCGACGGGCTGGCTGGCCTGGGCCGCCTGGCGCATGAACAGGGTCAGGTAGGCGAAGAAATTGGCCTGGCCCATGTTGTACAGCCCGTTCATGGCGACGAAGCGGCCGAGGTTCCAGTCCCCCATGACCCGGCGCAGGCCGGCCAGGGCGCCGGGGGTGCTTCCGGCGGCCTGGCGTTGGGGGCGCTCGGCCAGCCACAGACACAGCACGGCGCCGAGGGCCGTCGCCCCGGCGACCATCCCGAGGATGCTCTGCCAGCCCACGAACGCGGCCAGGGCGCCGTTCCCGGCGGCCAGAATGCCGCCCAGGGGGACGCCGGTCTGCTTGACTCCCATGGCCGTCGCCCGCCGCTCGGGCGGGAACCACTCCAGCACCCCCCTGGCGGTGGCCGGATTGACCAGGGAATAGCCAAGCCCCATGACCGCCACCGAGCCCAGGGCGAACGTGAAATCCGTCGCCTGGCCGAGCATGGCCGTCGCCGCCGCGACGATGACAAGGGCCATCACAAGGACCCACCCGACGCCCAGGCGGTCGACCAGGCCGCCGGCCGGAAGGGCGCCCGCGGCCTGGGCGCCGTTATACGCGGTCACCAGCAGGCCGAACTGGGTCACGCTGAGGTCGAGGTCGCGCTGGATCACCGGCGCCATGGCGAGCACCGAGACGATGTTCGCCGTGCCCACCACATGGGCGAGGGTGATGATGCTCAGCTTCCACGCGCTTCCGCGCCCCACGCCGTGCCGGGGGGTGTCGGACGTCATGGCGCTGGCCGCCCCTGTGAGGTCCCCGCCTTACTAGGCCTCCGGGGGCGGCGCGACGACGTCCTCGTGGGCGTGGCGCTTGGTAATCAGGCCGCAGTGCTGGAAGACGTCCAGGGTCACCTCGAAAGCGTCCGCGGTTATGGGCAGCGCCGGGTTCCAGCAGCCGAGGCCCTGGTACGCCGTGATGGTGGCGGCGAGAACGTCCTGGTCGACGTCGGGGAAGTAGGCCGCCTCGGCGCGGGCGATCTCGGTCGCGGGCGTGTCGTTGACGTAGTGCCGGGCCTTGGCATAGGCGCGCACGAAGGCCTTCGCCATGTCGGTCCGCAGCCATTCCGGGGACGCGGCCAGGCTGCTGAAGGCGACGGGGCCGATGGCCTCGCCGATGGAGGCGACCACATGGCCGGAACCGTCGCGTTGCAACTGTTGGGGCGCCGGGCCCTGCTGGTGAACGTAGTCCCCCTGGCCCGAACGGAAGGCCTTGTCGATGGCGTCCACGGTGCCGGCGTCGATCGCCTCGATGCTGTCGTACGCCACGCCCCTCCGGTGCAGGGCGTACTTGAACATGGCCAGGGGCTGGCCGCCGTGGTCGACGAGGACCTTTTTGCCGGCCAGCTTGTCCCAGGTGAAGTTGGGGTCCGCCTCGCGGGCGGTTAAAAAGAACCCATCCCGTTCGTTGATCTGGGCGAAGTGGACGGCCGGCGGTGTCTCGCCTTTTTCCAGGGCGGCGAAACTGTTGGACGGCGCCGACTGGACCACGTGGGCCGATCCGTCGGCGAGGCCCTTGATCGCCGAGGTCCCGGGGGGGGCCACCGCGTGGGTCGGCTCCAACCCTTCGGCCTTCAGGAAACCCCCGGCGATGGCAACGATCAGCGGGCTATAGAAGGCCGAGAAGCGGGTGAACATGATGTTGATCTGGGCCACGGCGATTCCTCCTGTGGGCGACGGGCTTTTCCCCCGGCGGCGGGCCGGTTTTCACCACAGTAGCACGAAGGGGCGGCAAAAGGCGCCGCTGGAACTGCGGAAATTTTGAATTTCCGGGTCCCGGTCCGACGGTCACGGCTCGGCGGGCCGGTCCCGCCGGATGGAGGGCCGCGGGGTGCGCCCAAGAGGCTGGCCCGGCGGTTGGCATTCGTGCTTCGTCGTGTTTGCCAAGTGGCGCCGGCGTTCATCCCCGGGACAGGGGCGCGCCGTCCATGCCGTCGAACGGCAGGCCGAGATGGCGGAGTATCGTGGGCGCGATGTCCACCGCAGAGCTTGGCGATTCGCACCGCGTCCCCGCCGCGAAGCCGCCGCCGCCGATGAACAGGAACGGGTGCTGCTCGTACGGCCCGAGGCCGCCGTGCTGGCCGCAGCCCATGTGGGTCTCGTCGGACAGGGGATCGGCGATGGCATGGCTCAGGCCGGACACGCCGTGGGCGTTGGGCGCATCGGACTTGCGCGTCGTCAGGGCGATGGCGAGCGGCGTGTCCGTGCGGTGACCGACCTCGGCCAGGGCGGGGCCGGCGAAGACCTCGCCGATCCAGTCCTGCCCCTCGAGGAACCGCACGATGGCGCCGCCGCGCGTCCGTGCCGCGTCCGAAAGATAGATGGCGGCGCTCATGCCGTTGGAGGCGACGACCACGTCGGACGATCCGTCGCCATCCTTCAGCCCGGCGTCGATAAGCAGGGTCTCCAGGGGAACGATCCCGTCCACGGTTTCATGGCCGTGATCGGACGCGACCAGGAGCAGGACATCGTCGCCTTGCGCCTCCAGCTCGGCGACCGTGCGGGCCACCGTGGCCGCGTTGGCGTCGGCCGCGGCGACGGCGTCCAGATGCTCGGGCGACCCCAGCGGCCGGGCATGCTGGGTGTGGTCCGGCTCGCATTGCCACAGCACCGCGAGGGCGGGGCGGCGGCCGAGGGCGTCGTCGCAGAAGCGCCCGGTCATCGCCGTATCGCCGGCGGCGTCATGGGTGACGTCCAGGTGTAGGTCCCCGGGCAAACGTTCGAGACCGGGTCCGAACGAGCCCTGCCGGTGATAGACGACGCCGTATCCGTCCGGGTCCTGGAAATAGGCGGCGCCGGCCGACACGTTGGAAAAAATGACGGCGCCGCCGTGGTCCCGCAGACGTTCCGCCAGGGTCGGGACCAGCAGCGTGCGGCCCGTGGCGGCGCGCAGGCGGTCACGGAAATCCGGCCGCCCGGCCGAGATGGCGAACAGGCCGTCCCCTTCGTCCAGGGCCACGCAGTTGCCTTCGAGTCCGTGCCGGCCCGGCAGGCATCCGGTGGCAATCGAGGCCGACGTGGTCCGCGTCGTCGACGGGAACACGCTGCGGTGGCTGGCGAAGACCCGCGACCGGCCGGCCAGACGCGCCAAGTTGGGAGTCAACCCGGGCGTCACCATGTCGGCGCGCAGGCCGTCGCAGACGACCAGAACCGCTCGTTTCACGCGGGGATTTCCCCCACAGGACTTACACCGTTGCGGCACCAGGCCCTGCAACCGCCCCAACGGACGGCCGCAGCGCCTTCACGGGAATCGACGAACGGCCCTACCCGTTCACCGCATCCTTGAGGGGCCGACCGGCCTTGAACTTGGGCTGTATGGAGGCCGGAATCTGGATCGTTTCACCGGTGCGGGGATTTCGGCCCTGACGGGCCGCTCGCTGGCGGGTGGAAAAGGTACCGAACCCTACCAGCCGAACATCCTCGCCGTTTTTAAGAGCGTCGGTGATGGCGCTGAAAATCGCGTCGACCGCATCGTCGGCGCTGGCCTTGCTGATGCCGGAACTTCTGGCCACGGCCGCGACGACATCCTGTTTGTTCATGGTGGTTCCCCCCCCTTGCAGGTTCAAAGAGAACCCGAATAAACCCCAATACCGGCCGTTCGTCCAGCCGTGATGTGCACGCCGGGCGCTTTACCGCTTTTTCGGCCCCTCATCCAGCAGGGATTTCACCTCGCTGAATTTGGACATCCATAGGTCATATTCCTCGACGTGACCGGCGGCACGCAGCTCATTCGCGCGGATCGTTGCCTGGCGCGGCAGGATTTGGCGGCCATGATCGGCATCCGCCCGGAAACCATGTCCCGTGCCATCAAGCAACTGGAAGAGGACGGCGTCGCCTATTTTTCCGGCCGTTCCGTGCAGGTGCCGGATGTCAAGCGCCTGCTCCGGGAAATCGAGCCCGAGAGCTACCTGTGACGGCTTTTCACGACCCGTCATGACAAAAAAAAGCGGGGCCTAAGGCCCCGCGAGATTTACAGGGAAACATGACGTTTAGAGGGTAATGAACCCGGAGAACCGGGTATTTGGGATTGACCCCCGAGTGGCTCGAATCTTATCGAATTGGCGGCTGGAGTCCTTGACCTGAGTCAAGTGGCTAGTGGCCTGTATCAGCTAAAGTGCACCCCTACGATCGCTTTTCCCGTTTCCTCGGCAGGAGGGGAGGCGCGGGCGATGGCGGCCCATCGGCAAGCCTTCCCGACGCCCCGAGGGGACGGGAAAAGCGACCCGAAGGGCGGCGTTGCGAGGCTTCCGGACGTCGTCGCGCGCCGCTTGTGGTGCACGCACACCAAGGCGCGACGCGCTCCTAGCCGGAAACCTCGCAACGCCGTCGTAGGGGCGCAATTTAGCTGATAAAGGCCACTAGGGTGTGGGGCCGGCCGGTGCGCTCACGCGGGCAGCCGTTGCTGGAGGGAGGCGTTGCGCACGGACTTCTGCACCTTGTCGAAGGCGCGCATCTCGATCTGGCGCACCCGTTCGCGCGAGATGCTGTGCGTCCGGCTCAAGCCTTCCAGCGTGGTGCGTTTTTCCTTGAGGCGGCGCTCGGTGAGGATATTGCGCTCGCGGTCGTTCAGGGTTTTCATCGCCCGCGCCAGAAGCCGGCGCCGGTCGCCAAGCTCCTGACGTTCGGCGAGCACGGTTTCGTGGTCGTCGCATTCGTCCACCAGCTCCTCCAGCCATTCCCGTTCGCCGTCATCGTACACGGGGGTGTTGAGGGAGTGATCGGGTTTCAACAGGCGGCGGTTCATGCTGATCACCTCGTCTTCCGACACCTTCAGGTGCTTGGCGAAACTGGTCACGTGCTCGGGAGCCAGTTCGCCGTCCTCGATGATCTGGATTCGGTTCTTGAGCTTGCGCAGGTTGAAAAACAACTTCTTCTGCGCCGCCGTCGTCCCCATCTTCACCAGCGACCACGAGTGCAGGATATATTCCTGGATGGCGGCGCGGATCCACCACATGGCGTAGGTGGAAAAGCGGAACCCGCGTTCGGGATCGAACCGCTTGACCGCCTGCATCAGGCCCACGTTGCCTTCCGATATGAGCTCCCCCAAGGGCAGGCCGTATCCCCGGTACCCCATGGCGATCTTGGCCACCAGGCGCAGGTGGCTGTTCACCAGCTTGTTGGCCGACTTGGTGTCTTCGTACCTGGTCCAGCGCCGGGCGAGTCTCAACTCCTCGTCGGCGTGCAGCATGGGGAATTTGCGGATTTCCTTAAGGTAATGGGACAGGCTTTGCTCGGGTGGGACGGACAAACCATGGAATGACGCGGTCATGGGGGATCTTCCTCTTCGAACGACGGAATTCCGAAATACGGATCACCCGGCGGGTGTCCGCAATTTTCCGTATTGTCACGCCGTTCGGCACGGCAGGAAAATTATCCACTGGCATAGGACACCTATACGAACGGATAGATTTCGGTGGATATTCGGTGGGTAATGCCCGGATCCGCGGGCCGCGTCCGCTTGGCGGTCGCCTGAGGGCGGCGCCTCCCGGGACCGGCCAAGCCGGCGCCGCCCCGCTTGCCGGGGTCTATGCGGGCGTTATTGGACGAGCTCCCAACTGCCGTCGGGCTGCCGGCACGCCTTGCCGTAGAGCTGTTGCTCCTTGCCGTCGATGGTGCCCCTGGTGATGTATTCGCGGCAGTAGCGGTTTTGCCTGTCCTTGTAGATTTTTGTCGGCGTCAGTTGGTAGCGGGTGCCCGTTTGGGGATTGTTCCAGACGATGGTTTGTCCGTCTTCGGCGCGCTCCAGGGCCTGGCCGACGCAGTTCTGGTCGACCTGGTCCATGGCCCGGCCCAGGCTGCCGCCGACAAGCGCGCCAAGGATGGCGCCGCCGACGATCGCCGCCGTCTTGCCGCTCCCTTTTCCAACCTGGGTCCCGAGGGCGGCGCCGGCGGCGGCGCCGAGCGCCCCGCCCAGCAGGTCCCGGTTGCACTGGCCAAGGTCGATGCCGAAGGTGCTGGGTGGGAGAGCGTGCTTGTATTTCTTGAACTTCTTGCCCTTCTTGGCCCGGTAGCCGTGGGCCGGAGCCCAGGGCGGCGGGTCGGCGAAGGCGGGGGGCACGACCGCGGTCGCCGTGAAGACGGCGATAACGGTCGCGGCGCACGCGGATACAAGGGCGTTCCTTCGCCGTGACATGGGGTAACCATAAACGCCATCGCGGCGGAAGGAAAACCCCCTTGTACCCTCTATCACAATAGGATGACACGTGTGACGGCCATGGGCGGCCATTCGGCTAGGAGCGTGGTTCGAAGTGATGCGGCGCATCACGAGAGCCGCGTGACGACGTCCGATGGCCGCCCATGGCCGCCCGAAGGGTCGCTTTTCGCGCCTTTTGGGGACGTCAGCGCCGCTTGACGATGCCTCGCATCGCCAGCGCGACGCTTCCTGCCCAAAAGACGCGAAAAGACGATCACACGTACCATCCTATTGTGATAGAGGGTACTGGGCGTCCGCCTCAGGGGGCGCCGCCGACGGCGCGCTCCAGCCGCGGATAAAGGAGCGCCAGGGTCGCCGCCCGCGCTGCCATCAGCACCATGAACGCCAGCCACAGGCCGTGGTTTCCCATCACCGGCATCAACGCCCAGACGGCGGCGACGTAGAGGGCCAGGGAAACGGCCATGGCATTGCGCATCTCGGCCGTCCGCGTGGCGCCGATGAAGATGCCGTCCAACTGGAAGCTCCACACGGAAACGAGGGGGGACAGGACGACCCAGGGAAGATAGGCGCGGGCGGTGACGCGCACCTCGGACACGTCGGTGATGACGTCGATCAGCACCGGGCCGAGGGCCCCATACAGCACCGCATAGCCCCCGGCAAAGACCAGCGCCCACCGGCTCGTGGCCCTGACCGCGCCCCGGAACCGCGCGCGGTCCCCGGCCCCGACGGCGCCCCCGGTGAGGGCCTCGGCCGCGTGGGCGAAGCCGTCGAGTCCGTAGGACAGCAGGCTCTGGAAGATGAGCAGCACCGCATTGGCGGCCAGCACCACGTCTCCCATGCGCGCGGCCATGGCGGTAAACAGGAAAAAGGCCGCCTGCAGGCACAGGGACCGGATGAAAATGTCCCGGTTGACCGCCACCATGCGCTTCAGCCGCGCGCCGTCGACGGCGCGGTCCAGACGCCAGCGGCCTCCCACGGTGCGCACGGTGCGCCGCACCAGCACCAGGCCGAGGGCCAATGCCCCCACCTCGGATATCAGGGTCGCCCACGCCACGCCGGCGACCCCGAGGCCCAGGCCGAATACGAACCACAGATCGAGCGCCATGTTGGCGCCGTTCATGGCCACCTGAAGGAACAGCGCGGCGCGGGTGTTCTGGACGCCGATGAACCAGCCGAGAATGGCGAAGTTGGCGAGCACCGCGGGCGCCGACCAGATGCGGATGGAAAAATAGGATTCGGCCAGGGGCGAGACGCCGGCGCTGGCGTCGATCAGCCCGAACGCGGCCCACGCCACGGGTCCCTGCAACGCCACCAGCCCGGCGCCCAGCGCCGCCGCCACGAGCAGCGCCCGGGCAAGCGACGCGCGCACCTCTTCGGCGTCGCCCGCGCCCAGCGCCTGGGCGGTCAGGCCCGTCGTTCCCATGCGCAGGAAGTTGAAGCCGAAGTAAATGAAATTGAAGATCAGCGCCGCCACGGCGACGGCGCCGATGGACTGGGGACCCGGCAGGTGGCCGACGACGGCCGTATCGACGGCGCCCAGCAGGGGCACCGAAACGTTGGCCAGGATGATGGGTCCGGCCAGCCGCCACACCCGGCGGTTCCAGTTTTCCGCCGCCATTGCCGTTAAGTCCTGTGTCTTTCCATTGCCGCGGGGATGACCGCCGGCGCACCATGGCATAGAATTTCGCCAACGCCCACGCCGATTCCGGGGCCGCCGCCGGACGGAGAATCGCGGTCGGGATACCGCCGACGGCCTTTTTCCAATAGACTGGACGCGCCAAAACCACGCGCGCAGGGAGGAACCCCCCATGGCACGCGAGCGTCCACGGCCGGCGCACCCATATGTTCCGGAGCTGGAAGAGCAGTTGCGCACGGGTGTCGTCGACAGGCGCGGGTTCCTGCGCACCGTGACCCTGCTCGGGATGTCGGCGGCGGCGGCCTATGCCGCGGCGGCCAGGATCACCGGCGAGTCCCTGGTCTCCACGGCCCAGGCCCAGGCCCCGGCCCCGGCCCCGAAGAAGGGCGGGAACCTGCGCATCTCCATGCGCGTGCAGGAAATGACCGACCCGGCGACCTTCGATTGGACGGAGAAGTCCAACGTCGCCCGGCAGATGGTGGAATACCTGTTCGTCACCGGGCCCGACAACATCACCCGGCCCCATCTGTGCTGGCGCTGGAGCGCGTCCGATGACCTCAGGACCTGGACGCTCGGGCTGCGCCGCGGCGTGAAGTGGTCCAACGGGGATGAGTTCAACGCCGACGACGTGGTCTACAATTTCACCCGCTGGCTCGATCCCCGGACCGGCTCCTCCAACCAGGGCCTGTTCGCCTCCATGGTCACCGGGACGGACACCGGCAAGAGGACCAGGGACGGCACGCCGATCCTCTCCAGAACCATGACCGCGGGCGCCGTCGAGAAGATCGACCAGTACACGGTGCGTTTGCACCTGAACCGTCCGGAGCTGGCGATTCCGGAGAACCTCTATAACTATCCGACCGCCATCGTGCATCGCCGCTTCGAAGACGACGGCGGCGACCTGGCCAGGAACCCCGTGGGGACCGGTCCGTTCCTGTTGAAGGGGTTCGCGGTCGGCGAAAAGGCGGTGCTGGCGCGGCGCAGGGACTACTGGGGGGACGAGGCCCATCTGGATTCCGTCACCTATATCGACCACGGCGACGAAGCGGCCACCGGACTGGCGGCGCTGGCTTCGGGCCAGGTGGACCTGGTGCACGAGACGGCCGTCGGGCAGATCGACGTGGTCGAGGCCATCCCCCATGCCCGGCTGTTCGAGGCGGTCACCGCGCAGACCGGCGTCGCCCGCATGCAGGTGGACAAGAAACCCTTCGATGACGTGCGCGTGCGCACGGCCGTGCGCCTGTGCCAGGATCATCAGCGGCTTCTCGATCTCGCCCACCGGGGCAGGGGGGCACCCGCCCAGGACCACCACGTGGCGCCCGTCCATCCCGAATACGCGCCGATGCCGTTGCCGAAACAGGACTATGCGCGGGCCCGGCACCTGCTCGCCCAGGCGGGCCATGGGCAGGGCCTGGACCTCAGCATCGATTGCCGGAAGGACCCCCCGTGGGAGTTGGCGGTCGCCCAGGCGATGGCCGAGATGTGCAAGCCGGCCGGCATTCGCCTCCGCATCAACGTCATGCCCAACGCCCAGTACCAGGACATCTGGGACAAGACGGTGTTCGGCTTCACCGCCTGGACCCACCGCCCGCTTGGCGTCATGGTGTTGAACCTGGCCTACCGCTCGGGCGTGCCGTGGAACGAGACCCATTACAGCAACCCGGAGTTCGACCGGCTGCTCGACAGCGCCAGCGGGATGCTGGACGTGAACGAGCGCCGCACCACCATGGCCAGGTTGCAAAAGATTTTGCAGGACGACGCGGTGATCGCCCAGCCGCTGTGGCGGTCGGTCTTCGCCGCCGGCCACAGGAAGGTGCAGGGGTACACGTTGCACCCGACCATCTATCACCAGTTGAACGCCGTGTGGATCGCGTGACGGCTTCTGCGGACGGCGGCCGACGGCACGCCGTGGCGGTGTTTCCCTAGCACCGGCGCGGACGGGGCCCGGCAACGGGGCCGGTGCGTTCCCGGGCCGGCGGGGTGGAGCGAGCGGCGAATGGCAGTATTCGTATTAAGACGGCTCGGCACCATGGCGATCACCATGTTCGCCGTGTCGGTGCTGGTGTTCCTGCTTCTCGAGATTTCCCCGGGCAGCGTCGCCACCAAGGTGCTGGGGCCCTATTCCACCGACGAGCAGCGCACCCTGTGGCTGGAAGCCCACGGCTATTTCCAGCCCCTTTGGGTGCGGTACGGAAACTGGCTGTGGAACTTCGTCAACGGCGATTTCGGCGATTCCCTGCGCTTCAAGGTGCCGGTATCGGAGATCCTGTGGCCAAGGCTCGCCAACACCGCCATCCTGGGCCTGGTCACCTTCGCCGTCATGATCCCCGTTTCCCTGGTCCTCGGGGTGGCGGCCGGCATGCGCGAGGGCTCGCGGCTGGACCGGGCCATCTCGGTGACCAGCATCGTCACCACCTCGGTGCCCGAATTCGCCAGCGCCGTGTTTCTGTCCGCCGTCTTCGTCTTCTGGCTTAAATGGCTGCCCGGGACCAGCGGCATGGCGGAAGGCTTTTCGTTCAAGGAGCTGATCCTGCCGGTGCTGGTGCTGGTGATCTACGACATGGGCTACGTGGCGCGCATGACGCGCGCCTCCATGGCCGACGTGATGACCACGCCCTATATCCGCACCGCCGTCCTCAAGGGTCTGCCCTATGGCCGGGTGATCGTGCGCCACGCCTTGCGCAACGCCCTGATCGCGCCGTTCACGGTGATCATGCTGCAGATCAACTGGCTGCTTTCGGGCGTCATCGTCGTCGAGTTCTTTTTCGCTTACAAGGGCTTCGGCGCGCTGTTGCTGGAGGCGTCGCTCAATCAGGATATCTTCGTCATCGAGGCCTGCGCCATGGTCGCCGTGTTCGTCGCCGTGGCCACCCAGACCATCGCCGATGTGGGGTATGCCTTTCTCAATCCCAAGATCCGGTTCGGCTGAGGGACGCCGGCGATGAACCAGCGCCTGCCGTCCGCGCCCGCCCGCGACAGCGCCTTCAGGCGCGCCGTTCGCCGCGTCGCCCTTTTGCGGGAAAGCCCGGTCGGCATGATCGGCGCCGGCATCGTCCTCTTTTGGGTGCTGGTCGCGGTGCTGGCGCCGCTGATCGCGCCGTTCGAGCCCAACGCCACCTATCATCCCTACGCCAGGCCGGGCGCCGGCCACGTCGGCGGCGGCACCTTCTGGCTGGGCGCCGACATGATCGGGCGCGACATCCTTTCGCGCATCATCTGGGGCACGCGCACGGTCCTCGTCTACGCGCCGCTGGCCACCTTCTCGGCCTATGTCCTGGGAATCCTCATGGGCCTGGCGGCGGGGTACAAGCGCGGCTGGGTGGACGAGGTGCTGTCGCGCCTCGGCGACGTGTTGCTCTCGTTTCCGGTCCTCGTGCTCTACATCATCGTGATCGCCACCGTCGGCGCCTCGGGGGTCAATATCGTCATCGCCATCACGGTTGCCGGCGCCCCGGGCGTGATGCGCATCGTGCGCGGCCTGACCCTCGAGATCGGCAGCCGGGACTTCGTCGCCGCGGCGCGGCTTCGCGGCGAGCCGGCGTGGTACATCATGGCCGTGGAGATTCTGCCCAATGCCCGCGGACCCCTGATCGTCGATGCCTGCCTGCGTCTCGGCTACGTGACCATCACCATCGGGGTGCTCGGCTTTCTCGGCCTCGGCCTGCCGCCGCCGGATGCGGATTGGGGAAGCATGATCAACCAGGCGCGCGGGGTTGCCATGGCCTTTCCCCACATGACCGTATTCCCGTGCATCGCCATTTCGTCGCTGGTCCTGGGCTTCAACCTGCTCGCCGACGGGCTGCGCGAAATCTCGCTCCGGGACTGACCGGTGGTGGACGCGAAGGACCCGCCCCTGCTCGAGATCGACGGCCTCAGCCTGACCTACGTCACGCGGGCCGGCGAGAACCCGGCCGTGCGCGGCGTATCCCTCACCGTGCGGGCGGGGGAAGCCGTCGGCCTTGCCGGCGAATCGGGGTGCGGCAAAACGACCCTGGCCCTGGGCGTCATGGGGTATCTGGGCCGCGATTGCAGGCGCACCGGCGGCGCCGTCAGGTTCCAGGGTCGGGACATGGGCGCCCTCGGCGCCGAAGAGTTGCGCCGCATCCGCGGCTCGGAAATCGCCATGGTCTACCAGGAGCCCTCGTCCGCCCTCAATCCCAGCCTCACCGTCGGCGCCCAGCTCATGGAGGTGCCGATGATCCACGGGCGCGTCACCGGGCCCGAGGCCCGGGAACGGGCGGTGCGCATGCTCGCCGACGTGCACCTGGCCGACCCGGAACGGATCATGGCCGCGTATCCCCATCAACTTTCCGGCGGCCAGCAGCAGCGGGTGGTGATCTCCATGGCGCTTCTGTCGAATCCGTCGCTTCTTCTGCTGGACGAGCCGACCACGGCGCTCGACGCCACCATCGAGGCGGGCATCGTCGAGCTGATCGCGGAGATACGCCGGACATACGGAACGGCGCTGCTCTTCATTTCCCACAACCTGGGACTGATCCGCCAGGTCTGCGACCGCGTCGTGATCATGTACGCCGGCCAGGCGGTGGAAGACGGCGGCGTCGCCCAGGTCTTCGCCGCGCCGCGCCACCCGTACACCCGTGGCCTTTTCGGCTGCATGACCCTGCCCACCGCCGGCCGCGCCGCCAGGCCCCCGATCCCCATCCCCGGCCAGCCTCCGCCGCCCCGCCAGCGGCCCAGGGGGTGCACCTTCGCGCCCCGCTGCGGCCACTTCGTGGACGGGCTGTGCAACCGGGCCGAGGTGCCCATGGAGAAGGTGCCCGACGCCGGCCCCGGACACCATGTCCGCTGTCTGCGATGGCGCGATGCGGGCGCCGGCGAACGGGCCCGGCAGGCGGCGCCCCTGGCCACGCCGGGCGAAGAGATCCTGCGGGTGGAGGGGATGGGCAAGGACTACGTCGTCCATGACCGCGCCCTCGGGGCGCTCGTGCCGGGCGCCGGCGGGCGCCGGCTGAGGGCCAACGACGGCCTCACGTTTTCGGCGCGGCGCGGCGAGACCGTGGCCATCGTCGGCGAAACGGGGTGCGGCAAGTCGACCTTCGCCAAGGTGTTGATGGGCCTGGAAGCGGCGACCAGCGGCCGGGTGCGCTTCGACGGCGCGGACGTCGGCCGCGTGGCCGTGGACAAGCGCACCCGGCGGCAGCTTCGCGCCCTGCAGATGGTCTTCCAGGACCCCGACGGCACCCTCAATCCGAGCCTCAGCGTCGGCGCCCAGATCGGCCGGGCGGTCAAGACCCTCGGCGTCGAGACGGACAAGGCGGGAATCCGCCGGCGCGTGTTGCGGCTTCTCGACCTGGTCAAGCTGCCAAGCGAAATGGCCGCCTTCAAGCCGCGCCAGCTTTCCGGAGGCGAGAAGCAGCGCGTCGCCATCGCCCGCGCCTTCGCCGGCAACCCGGCGATGGTGGTCGCCGACGAGGCGTTGTCGGCCCTCGATGTCTCGGTCCAGGCGGCGATCCTGGAGCTGTTGACGGACATCCAGCGCACCCGCGGCACGACCCTGCTGTTTGTCACCCACGATCTCGGCGTCGTGCGCTACATCGCCCACCGGGTGGTCGTCATGTACCTGGGCCGGATCATGGAGCAGGGCTCGACGGACGAGGTCTTCGCGCCCCCCTACCACCCCTATACCGAAGCGCTGCTGGGGGCGGTGCCCATCGCCGACAAGGGTGTCGTCCACAGGCGCGTGGTCCTCAAGGGCGCCGTGCCCAGCGCCCTGGACCCGCCGTCCGGGTGCCCGTTCCACACCCGGTGTCCACGCAAGCTGGGCGCCGTCTGCGAGACCGAGACCCCGCCCGAGCGGATCGCCGGTGCGGGCCACGTCATCGCCTGCCATATCCCGCTCGAGGACCTCGCGGCCGTAGAACCGGTGATCAAGGGCGCGTCGTAATCCGCGTTTCAAGAGTCCGGCGCCGCGAAATTTCTGTTAAGGTGCTCAGACGTTTTTTTCAGGAAGGATTGTGGGCAGGGGAGGATCATGCGGATCATCGTCAACGGACAACAGGCCTTCGGAAAGGCCGTCCTCGAGGCATTGCTGGACAAGGGCGAAGAGGTGGTCGCCGTGTTCTCGGCGCCGGACAAGCCGGGGCGCAAGCCCGACCCGTTGAAGGAGTTCGCCCTGGCGCGCAACCTGCCGGTCCATCAGCCGCCGTCCTTCAAGGCGCCCGAGGTGCGCGAGCAGATCCAGGCCCTCAACCCCGATCTCGCGGTCATGGCCTTCGTCACCCTGCTGGTCCCCGAAGCGGTCCTCGACGCCCCCACCCACGGCACCATCCAGTACCACCCGTCGCTGCTGCCCCGCCACCGGGGCCCGAGCTCCATCAACTGGCCGATCATCTTCGGCGAGACCAGGACGGGCCTCAGTATTTTCTGGCCCGACGACGGGTTGGACACCGGCCCGATCCTGCTGCAGAAGGAGGTGGAGATAGCCGGCGACGACACCCTCGGCAGCATCTATTTCGACAAGCTGTTTCCGCTTGGGGTGGAGGCCATGCTGGAAGCCGTCGATCTGGTCCGCGACGGCGGCGCGCCGAAGGTTGCCCAGGACGACTCCGCAGCCACCTATGAAAGCTGGTGCCGGAAGGACGACGTCGGGATCGATTGGGAGAAGCCGGTCGCCGACGTCCATAACCTGATCCGCGGCGCCGACCCGCAGCCGGGGGCGTGGACCACCCACGCGGGCAGGACGGTGCAATTGTACGACGCGGCGAAGGTGGCCGGTGGCGGCGGCTCCCCCGGCGAGGTGACGGAGGTTGCCGGCGACGGGTTCACGGTCGCCGCCGGGGGCGGAGGGATTGTCGTCAAGCGGGTGCGCGCCGAGGGTGAAGGCAAGATCGCGGCGTCCGAGTTCGCCGCCGCCGCCGGCATCGCCAAGGGCACCCGGCTGGGCTGATCAGTCGGCGGGCGGGCCGTCGGCGGCGCCCGTGGCGTCGCCTTCGGCGCCGCGTCGCAGGGCCTCCGCCTTGCGCCTGAGGCTGCGGAAGGCGCGCACGCTGAACGGGATGGAGACCATATAGGCGATCATGGCGGCCGCCATGGTCAGCCACGGCGCGGCCACCAGCATGGCGGCGAACAGCCCGACGAACAACATGGTCGGCAGGACCCAGGGGTGGGGGACCTTGAACTTCTTGAGCGCGAAGGTGGGGATGCGGCTGACCAGCAGCGCCGACACGACGACCAGGAAAACCGCCACCACCTGTGGCCGTCTAAGGAACCCATCGCCGAACTGCAAGGACAGGATTACCGGCAGGATGACCAGCCCCGCCCCCGCCGGCGACGGCACGCCGCTGAAGAAGTTGTAGGCCCAGGGCGGCAAATCGGGCTCGTCCAGGTTGGTGTTGAAGCGGGCCAGCCTGAGGGCGCAGCAGACGCTGAACAACAACACCAGCACCCAGCCCAACCGGCCCAGGTCCTGCATGGTCCACATGTACAGCAGCAGCGCCGGCGCCACCCCGAAACAAATGAAGTCGGAGAGCGAGTCCAGCTCGGCGCCGAACTTGCTGGTGCCCTTGAGGATGCGGGCGACGCGTCCGTCCAGTCCGTCGAGGATGGCGGCGACGAGGAGGGCGAGCACCGCTTGCTCCCACCGGTTCTGGAGACCGAACAGGATGGCGCTCATGCCGGCGCACAACGCCAGCAGGGTGAGGATGTTGGGGATCATCCGGTTGAACGGCAGCCCCTTAAGGCGCGGGCGGCGCGGGCGGCGCGGGCGGCGCATGGGGCGGCCTCCTAGTGGTAAGAATCCAACATATGGTACCCATAGGATCGCCTATCCCGTTTCCTCGGCAGGAAAGCGTGCGGCGGCGATGCTGTCGCATCGGTAAGCGCGCTTGACGCCCCGAGGAAGCGGGATAGGCGACCCATAGGGCGGCTTTCCGAGCCCGCCGGCGTCGTTGCGCGACGCGTGTGATGCGCCAGCATCACCGCGCGTCCCGCGCCTAGCCGGACGAACTCGGAAAGCCGTCCTATGGGCACCATATGTTGGATTCTTACCATTAGCGGACTTCGCCGTCGCGTGCCGGCTCCTGGGCGCGGACATCGGCGATGACGGTTTCCCCGCTCACCGTTTTGTGCCCGAGGGCGACCAGTGGCGCCACGCCGTCCGGCAGGTACACGTCGACGCGGCTGCCAAAGCGTATGAGGCCGAAACGCATGCCGGCGCGCACTTCCTGGCCTTTGGCGAGCTCGCACTGGATGCGCCGGGCGATCAGGCCGGCAATCTGGACGAAGGCGATGTCGTGGCCGTCCGGGGTCGTCAGGCGCACGGCTTGGCGCTCGTTGAACTCGCTGGATTTATCGAGCGAGGCGTTGAAGAACTTTCCCGGCCTGTACGCCAGGCCGGTGATGACGCCGTCACACGGGATGCGGTTCACATGGACGTCGAACGCGCTCATGAAGATGGCGATCCGCGTGCGGGGCTGATCTCCCATCCCCAGCTCCGAGGGCGGCGGCGCCTGGTCGATCAGTTGCACGACGCCATCGGCGGGGCTGACGATCAGCCCCTGGCGGGTCGGCGTCACCCGGTCGGGATCGCGGAAGAAATATATGCACCAGGCGGTCAGGAGGGCGCCGATCCACCCCGCCGCCGGGGCAACGTACGCCAGGCCCACGGAAGCGGCGGCGAAGAGTCCGATGAACGGCCAGCCGGCACGGTTGATGCGTACGAAGACGATTTTCAGCAAGATGCAGCCTTTATGCGGCCCTTATCACGATCGAGGATATGTAAACGGTAATTCGAAATGCCCGACGGGGCCATTCTACTATCGGCGGGGGGCGACGTTAAGCCTTGCGTGCGCCTATCCGGTATTTGTCCCCCTGCGGCCGGCGGCGCCGGTTCGGGTGGCCCGGCCGGACTATCCCTTCGGGGGCCTTGCCGGCGGCCCTGCGCAGGCCCCATGTTCCTTAGGGACGCGAAGCGGTTGGTTTCGAGGGAAACTGCATGGCGATGGAGGATAACAGCCCGGCCCGCCCGGCGACGGACTTGGTAAGATTCGTCGACGGGCGCCGCCCCCGCATCGGGGTGCGCTCCCTGGCCGTGGACGGCCAGGGCCGTCTGACGCGCAAGTCGGACAGCACGCGGCTGGAGTTCACCTTCGAATACCGGGGCTTTTTGTTCGCCGTGCGCACGGAATCCAGTGACCACAGCGGGCGCATGCGATTCCACGCCCATCTGGGGAATCTGCCCTATTCCGCCGAATCGTTGGGCAAGAGGGCCGACGCGCTGGCCATTGTCGCCGCCGCCGGCCGGGCCCTCGGCGGGCGGGTTCAGACGACGCGCGAGCAGCGGATCCTGCTGTTCGAGGAAATGCGTTTCGAGGAACCCCTGACGCCGGTGGTCCTGATGTCGAGCACCGCGCGCCTGCTCCTGGAGGCGCAACCGTTCCTCGAGCTGCTGGCCCAGGTCGTCGAACCGCCCGTGGCGGCCGGTCATGCCGATGTACAGGAAATTTGATATCAGTTGGTGACGGGCAGGGTGAAGACCTGTCCGGGATAGATCAAATCCGGATCGCGGATCTGGTCCCTGTTGGCCTCGAAGATCATCGTGTACTGCATGCCGGCGCCGTATGCGCGCCGCGCCAGACGCCACAGACTGTTGCCCGGCTGGACGACGACCACCGTACCCGGGCGAATCCCCGTCAATGGCTCGGCGCGGGCGAACGGAAAGGCCAGGCGCGCCAGGACCTTGCCGTTCGCGTCCACGTGATCGACACGCAGGGTATAAAGCCCGGGCACGACGGTTCTGTCGGGGCTTAAGCGCCAGATACCGTCGCTGCCGGCCCTGGTGCGCCCGATGAAACGGTTGTTCAGATAAAGCTGCACCAGGGCGCCGGGCGGGGCGCGGCCGCTGAGGCTTAAACGCCCGGCGTCGTCGTAATCCACCGTATCGACGCTGAGCCTGAAACCCATGCCCCCGCCCGAGGGTTTCGGCGGCGCGGCCACGGATCCCCCCGGCGCGGCCCCGGGCGCGGGCGGCACGCCCCCGGGGGTCGGCGCCACGGCCGCGAACCTGGTCGGTCCGGCCGCCGGTTCCGGCGCCCCGATCGCCGGTTTCTGCAGGACCGTGCTGGGACCCGTCCCCTTGCGGGGAACCATCAGGGCCAGCGGCTGAGACGGCTTCTCCGTGGGACGTCCGGCGATGTCCTTGCCCTTTTCCGGCACCACCAGCACGACCACCGATTCCGATTGCACGGTTTCGCCGCTCTTCTTGCGTATCTCCAGGCCCAACTGGCGGCTGCCGGACGCCAGCGGTTTCTCCGGCACGAACACCCATTCGCCGCGCTCATCGGCGGTGACCTCGCCGAGGGACTTGTCTTTATCGAGAATGGTGACGGTGCTGCCCGGTTTGGCCCGTCCCGCCATGACGGCTTCCCCCTCCGGGGTGACGCGCACCACGTCGAACCTGAGGGAGTCCGACACCTCTTTTTTCGGCTTGCCCGCAACGGGGGGCGTCGTCCGCCCGGTGTCCCCAGCCACCACCTGTTCGGCCGGGGGGGCGACCTCCGTCACCTCCTCCTGCCAAAGAACGTAGTTCAGTCCGATGGCGAGAACGACGACGCCGACGCCAACGGTGATTAACAGCAGCGACCTGTTCACCTTGGAATGCACCGTGCAACGAATTTGCCAAAACGTGCTTCGGACGACATTAATACGGCCAACGGGGCGGCGCAACGCCGACGCGCCGCACCGCCCTCAGCGGCCCCGGCGAACCCATGCCCGCACCCGGCGGATGCCGGCCCTGAGCGCAACCAGCGCCAAGGGGACACTCCAGAACACCACGGGATCGTAAAAGAATTCCGACAGCCTTTCCAACATCGGTCACCTCGCCGTCGCCAGGCGAAACCGCGGGAAAAACGCCCCCACCCGGCGCCGGTAGCGGAGGTATTCCTGTCCGAATATCCTGATCATGCGCCGTTCCTCGTAATAGCCGCCGATCACCATGTAGGCCGCATACATGGCGGTATAGACGAGGTTGTTGAGCGACGGCCCGCTGGTCAGCAGAAACAGGAGCCCGGCGGCCAGCATCGGGTGGCGCACCCATCCGTACAGGCCGCCCGTCACCAGGCGATGGGTTCCGAACAACCGGAGGTCCGCTTGGCGGACCGGCCTGCCGAGCAGCTTGAGGATCCCCCGCTTCGCCTGGGTGAGGCCGAGGAACTCCAGGTAATCGCTTTGCAGGAAGGCCGCATACAGCAAGGCTATGGAACCCAGGTGCACGGCGGTGACGATCTGCCACAGCCATTCCGGATAGACGACGAGCCAGACGTCGTTGTCCAGGTTTCGGGCCCAGTGCAGGGCGGCGACGGCCCAGTACAGGGCGGCGTAACTGAGGCCGCAATAGAGCACGCGCCAGAAGTGTTCGACAAGGAACGGACTGGTCCAGCGGGCCAGCGCGTTCTTGCATGGCTCCTGGGCGCCGACGGAGTGGAGCAGACCGAACACGGCGAACGCCGCCACGGACGCCCAGTAATCGCCAAGCAGGGACATAGGAAGCATCATGGCGATGACTCAAACCGCCGACGATGGCGCCGCCGCGGCAAACAGGCGACGGCGCCGCCGGCCATCCCATCCCGGCCGATCAAACGCGGGCACCACGGGCAGGGGCGGCGGGGGTCGCTCAACCGCTCTTGCGAGCCGCCTCGTACTTCTTGATCGCCTGCTTGAGGTCGTCGTACTCCTCGCAGCCGAAGATGCACGCGGAGTCCAGGGTTTTCAGGCGTGCCCGGGCCTTTTCCAGGTCGCCCGTCTGCAGGTAAAGCTCGCCCAGATACTCGTTGGCGCCGCGATGCTCGGGATCGATGGCCAGCGCCTTGGTGTAGGCGGCCAGGGCCTGGTCCAACTGCTTCAGGTTACGGTGGCTGAAGCCGATGTAGTTCCAGGCGTCGGCGTTGCGCGGGTTGGCCCGGACCACCTTCTGCAACAGGCCGAGGGCGCGCCCGTAGTCGCCGGCCTTCACGGCCGACACCCCTTGCTGATACGTGCTTGGCTTGGCGGCGGGCCGGCTCGAAGAACTGGTCGAGCCCGCGGCCATGGCCGTCGAGATCAATCCCAGGGTCAACACGACGGCCACTATGGATGTGATTCGCATGGTACTCTCCCCGTGTTCATCGGTTGGTTGGCGAACCGCCCAGATCGGAAAACCGCCGGGCCGGTCCTAATTCCTTGCTCTCGCAATGGCAGGGCGCCGTTGCCATGAATTAAAAGGGCCGGCGTCGGGAAAAGCAACTCCAACGCCCCGCGCACGGTAACAATTCGGTGAACGCAACCGCAGGAGCGGATACTCCAATACCAAGGAACGCTGATCATGACCCATAGAGACTGCTTACCAAGGTTTTCGGCTAGGAGCGTGCGCGACGCCGTCCGAAAACCTTGGTAAGCCGCCGTTCCGGTCGCGTATGCGGCCCGTCGGAGGGCGTCGAAAAGTTTTGACGATGCGCCGCATCGCCTGCACCTTTCCTCCTGCCCGACGAGCCGCCTACGCGATCTCTATGCATCATGATCAGCGCTCCTTGGTATTATGGTCCCCGGGATGGTCCCCGGGCCCGGAGCGGCGGAAAGAGCACCATGACCACCATCACCTCCATCTGCGTCTTTTGCGGCTCCAAGGTGGGCGACGACCCGGCGTACACGGAGGCGGCGCGAAGGCTGGGGGTCCTCATGGTCGGGCGCGGCGTGCGCCTGGTCTACGGCGGCGGGCGTATCGGCCTGATGGGGATCCTCGCCGAAGCCGTGCTCGAGGGTGGCGGAGAAGTGATCGGCGTCATCCCCGACTTTCTCATGCAATACGAGGTGGAGAACCCGGACGTGACCGAGCTGATCGTCGTCGGCAGCATGCATGAGCGCAAACGCCGCATGTTCGAGATGTCCGACGGCTTCGTGGTTCTGCCCGGCGGCCTGGGCACCCTGGACGAGACCCTCGAGATCACCACCTGGAAGCAGCTTCAACTGCACGCCAAGCCCATCGTGATGGTCGACGTGGGCGGCTACTGGGGGCCGTTCAAGGCGCTGATGCAGGGCATCGTCGCCGGCGGCTTCGCCCATCCGGCCATCGCCGAGCTGTTCACGGTGGTCGACGGCGTGG
Organism: Pseudomonadota bacterium; assembly: GCA_022545455.1. Lineage (GTDB taxonomy): Bacteria > Pseudomonadota > Alphaproteobacteria > Rhodospirillales > 2-02-FULL-58-16 > JACZQZ01. The sequence continues at coordinate 3,049 of JACZQZ010000003.1, read as the reverse complement.
ACGACGTGTTCACCGCCCTGGAGGACGCGCCCGAGCCCCGGGAGGTAGTGCTGACCAGCCACCTGTGACGGGCGAGCCTGCGTACTTATTGTTTTTATTGGATTTTTTCCGGGAGAACCGCCCATGACGAAAATCAAGGTCCTGAACCCCATCGTCGAGCTGGACGGCGACGAAATGACGCGAATCATCTGGGCCTTCATCAAGGACAAGCTGATCGTGCCGTATCTGGAGGTGGACCTGAAGTACTACGACCTCGGCATCGAAAAGCGGGACGAGACCGAGGACCGGATCACCATCGACGCGGCGGAGGCGATCAAGACCTACGGCGTCGGCGTCAAGTGCGCCACCATCACGCCCGACGAGGCGCGGGTGAAGGAATTCGGCCTCAAGCAGATGTGGCGCTCGCCCAACGGCACCATCCGCAACATCGTCGGCGGCACCATCTTCCGCGAGCCCATCGTGTGCAGGAACGTGCCCCGTCTGGTGCCGGGATGGACCAAGCCCATCGTCATCGGCCGCCACGCCTTCGGCGACCAGTACCGGGCCACCGACTTCGTGGTTCCGGGCCCGGGCAAGCTGACGATCACCTACACGCCGGCCGACGGCGGCGACCCCGTCGAGCGCGAGGTCTACGACTTTCCCGGCGGCGGCGTCGCCGTGGCCATGTACAATCTGGACGACAGCATCCGGGGCTTCGCACGGTCGTGTTTCAATTATGCGCTGGACCTGGGCTGGCCGCTGTACCTGTCGACCAAGAACACCATCCTGAAGGCCTATGACGGGCGCTTCAAGGACCTGTTCGCCGAGGTCTTCGAGGCCGATTTCAAGGACAGGTTCGCCGAGAAGCAGATCACCTACGAGCACCGCCTGATCGACGACATGGTGGCGGCGGCGATGAAGTGGAGCGGCGGCTATGTGTGGGCGTGCAAGAACTACGACGGGGACGTGCAGTCGGACATCGTCGCCCAGGGGTTCGGCTCGCTGGGGCTGATGACGTCCGTGCTGATGACGCCGGACGGGAACACGGTGGAGGCGGAAGCCGCCCACGGCACGGTGACGCGCCATTACCGGCTCCATCAGCAGGGCAAGGAGACCTCGACCAACCCCATCGCCTCCATCTTCGCGTGGACGCGGGGGCTCTTCTACCGGGGCAAGTTCGACGGCACGGCCGACGTGCAGGCCTTCGCCGAGACCCTGGAGAAGGTGTGCGTGGAAACCGTCGAATCGGGCTTCATGACCAAGGACCTGGCGATCCTGATCGGCCCCGACCAGCCGTGGCTGACCACCCAGCAGTTCCTCGACAAGCTGGACGAGAACCTGAAGCGTGCGGTGGGGTAGGGGCCGCCGCCCGGCGGCGAAAGGGACGAGAGGACCGCCGCCCCCGGCCGCCGCAGGCGTTGACGAAATCCCGCCAATGTTATAATATATGTTATAATGTCTTTTGGCTTTGGAGGTCGTGTTGGCTGACAACGTTACGGTCCGCAGGATCGGGAATTCCTACGGGGTGATTCTGCCCAAGGCCGAACTGGACAAGCTCGGCGTGGTGGAGGGCGACAAGCTTTTCATCGTGCGCACGCCCGACGGTCTCCGGCTGACGCCCTATGATCCGGACTTCGCGAAGGTCATGGAGGCGACGCGGGAATACATGCGCGACCATCGCGACGCGCTCAAAGAACTGGCTAAGTGACCGCCGAGCCGAAGTGGCTCACCATGCGGATGGTGCTGGCCATTCACGACGAACAGTTGGCCGTGTTCGGTGGCGCGCAAGGCCTCCGGGATCCGGGGCTGCTGGAAAGCGCCCTCGCCAAGGCCCGTGACCGGTATGCATATGAAGGCGACGCCGGCATATTCCGGCTGGCCGCCGCTTATTGTACGGGGATCGTCCGCAATCATCCCTTCGCCGATGGCAACAAGCGGACCGGATTGCTGTGTCTACAGGCGTTTCTGGCACTCAACGGGTATCGTTTCCGCCCCGCGCCGGACGACGAAGCCCAGATCATTCTGGGCCTGGCCGCGGGCGAGGTCGAGGAGACCGGCCTCGCCCGGTGGATCGAGGCCAACGCCGAACCCGCGTGAGGCGAAAGGACGGAAACGGCGGAGACCGGCGAAGACGGGATGAAACGCGCACCGTTGACAAAATTCCCCGCGTGCCCCGGCGTTGATAGAGTTTAAACGCAGAGGACGCAGAGGGACGCAAAGGTGCTAAGGGCGATCGCGGATATTTCCGAAACCAGCGGCCAGATGCATATCCGTCTGCCATGGCGCGGAATTTCGAAATTCGCTTTCAGGGTTCTCAGCGTACCTCGGCGTGCCTCGGCGTCCTCCGCGTTGAAAAACTCAAACGCAATGGACGCGGAGGGGGGCAAGCATACTCCGCGCGATCGCGAATATTTCCGAAACCAACGCCGCCATCCCGCCGCCGCGACGGCGCGGGGGCCTCAGCCGCCGAACATCTTTTTCAGGTTGTCCAGGCCGCCCTGGAAGATGCCCTCGATGACCTTCACCGCGTCCGCTTCGGGGGCGCCGGCGGCATCGAACTCGCTCGACCACTCCACATCGCAGGCGCCGCCTTCGGCGTCCCGGACGCGGATGGTGGCCTTGTAGTTGGCGACGGGCAGGGGGCTGTTGAGGATGGAATAGGAATAGACGCGCTCGGCGTCGTCGCTCCGTTCCAGCCGTTCGACGATCTTGGCGCCGCCGACGAGGGTGAGGATGCGCTCCTGGCCTTCCTTCTCCAGTTCGCTTTTCTCCACCGCCGGGTGCCAGTCGGGCAGCGCGTTGAAGCCGCCGATCAGCTTCCAGGCCTCGTCGGCGGAAACGCCGAGCCTGGTGTTCAAGGAAACTTTCGCCATGGTGTACCTCCCGTGTTCAAAGGCTTCCCGCCGCCTTCCGGTTCCCGCGTCGGCTGGGGACGGTAAAGGCTAGTCCCTTGGCCGCCGCCAGGCAACGGTAAGGGGCGGAAGGGGCACAGTGGCCTGCATCAGCTAAAGTGCACCCATACGATCGCATTTCCCGTTTCCTCGGCAGGAGGGGAGGCGCCGGCGATGGC
>JACZQZ010000140.1 GCA_022545455.1 Pseudomonadota bacterium | reverse complement strand
AGCCCTTATGACCCAAGCCAGACTGGCCGGCAAGATCGCCGTCGTGACCGGTGCCGGAAACGGAATTGGCCGCGCCGTCTCCCGGACCTTCGCCGCCGAGGGCGCGGCCGTGCTGTGCGCAGACATCGCCCCCGATGACGCCGACTTGGTCAGCCGCGGGATCGTCGACGATGGGGGCCGCGCGGTCGCCTGCCAATGCGACGTGAGCGACAGCGCCTCGGCCAAGGCCGCCGTCGAGATGGCGGTCTCCGAGTTCGGTGGCCTCCATGTCGTTGTTTCCAACGCCGCCACCTTGGTCCCCATCACGACCCTGGCCGACATGGAGGAGGAGCACTGGCACCGGACCATCGCGGTCAACCTCACCGGCGCCTTTTTGATCTGCAAGCACGCCATTCCCCATCTCCGCGCCGCCGGCGGCGGCAGCATCATTCTGGTCGCCTCGCAGATGGCGCGGGTGGCCAACGCCGGCCAAGCCGCCTACTGCGCCACCAAGGGGGCGCTGGTCCAATTGGCCAAGGGCATCGCCCTCGATCACGCCGGGGACAACATCCGGGCCAATACCCTGTCGCCCGGGGGGACCGCCACCGACCGCATGGTGGCCCGTTTCGGAGACCTGGAGACGGCCGAAAGGGTGTGGGGGGCTAAGCACCCCATGGGACGCCTGGCACGGCCCGAGGAAATGGCCCCCGGCGCCGTCTTCCTGGCCAGCGACGACTCCGCCTTCATGACCGGCGCCGACCTCTTGATCGATGGCGGCTACGCCGCCTGGTAGGAAGGACTCGAAGATGGAACCTAAGAACAATGGCGAACGGAGCCAGCGCCTAGGCGAACTCTATACGGGCGCGGTGGCCGACATCATGGACCAGATGGGACCCCAGTACCGCGACCAGTGCCTGCCCTTCGACATCCGTCCCCTGACGCCGGAGATGAAGGTGGCGGGTCCCGTCTACACGGTGCGGGGCCGCGCCCGCCAATACGACGACGGCAAGGATCCCCGCTACCGGCAGATGGACATGTTGGACGCCATCGTCCCCGGCAGCGTCATCGTCATCGATCCGGGCGACGAAACCGTCGCCGCCCACTGGGGCGAGTTGATGAGCAACACGGCGCGGGGCAAGGGCGCCACCGGCGTTGTCATCGCGGGGGGCGTGCGCGATACGCCCCAGATACTGGACATCGGTTTTCCGGTTTTCCGCCGCTACCACTCGCCGCTGACCGCCGTCTACCGTTACGACGTCACGGACTTCGACGTGCCCATCCGCATCGGCGGTGTCGCCGTGGCGCCGGGGGATTTCGTCCTCGGCGACATCGACGGGATTCTGATCGTCCCGGCGGCGATTATCGATGAGGTTATCGAGGAAGCCGAAACGACGCGCGATCGCGAGGATATCGTCCGCCAATCCCTGCAATCCGGCGGCGACATCCGGGAACTCTTCGAGAAATACCGGGTCTTCTAGGAAGCCCGCCCCGACCGCTCCGAGGGAGTGAAAAAAATGCCAGATCCCAATCCCACGAACTCCCCGATCATCGCCGCATTCCGCGACCGGACGCCGCTTTCGGAGAAGCTGTTCGCCGAGGCCCGGGAGGTGTTCCCCAGCGGCATCACCCACGATGCGCGCTACCTGTCGCCCTATGGCATCTACGTCGCCCGAGCCGACGGTTCCCGCAAATGGGACGTGGACGGCAACGAATACGTCGACTATTTCGGCGGCCACGGGGCGCTGATCCTGGGACACAACCATCCCCGGGTCCTGGCGGCGATCCAAAAGGCCCTGGCCGACGGCACCCACTTCGGTTCCAGCCACGAGCGCGAACTGCGCTGGGGGCAACTGGTGCAGCGGTTGATCCCGGGGGCCGAGCGGGTGCGTTTCACTTCCTCGGGCACCGAGGCGACCCATCTGGCCCTGCGTCTGGCCCGGGCCCATACGGGCAGGCGCAAGTTCCTGCGCTTCAACACCCATTTCCACGGCTGGCACGACCACGTGGTTTCGGGCTACAGCTCCCACTTCGACGGCTCGCCGACACCCGGCGTGCTGCCCGAGGTGGCCGCGATGGCGGTGCCCATGGACCCCTGGGACATCGATGCGGTTCGGGATGTCCTGGAGGCGGACGACGACATCGCCGCCGCCATCCTGGAACCCACGGGCGCCACCTTCGGCCTGGTGCCCCTGCGCCCGGAATTCCTTGCCGCACTGAGGGAACTGACCGCCGAGCACGGGGTGGTGCTGATCTTCGACGAAGTGGTGACCGGCTTCCGGGTCTCCCCGGGCGGCGCCCAGGCCCATTTCGGCGTCACCCCGGACCTGACGACCCTGGCCAAGATCATTTCCGGGGGACTTCCCGGCGGTGCCGTGGTCGGGCGCAAGGACATCCTCGATCTGCTCGATTTCGAGATTTCCAAGGCCCAAGGGCGCGAGAAGGTCCCCCATCAGGGCACCTACAACGCCAATCCCGTAACCGCCGCCGCCGGGATCGCGGCCCTGGAGATCATCGCCGAAGGCGACGCCTGCGCGCGCGCCAATGCCTTCGCCGAAACCCTGAGGCGGCGGTTGAACGAGGTCCTCGAGGCCGAAGGCGTGCCCTGGGCCGCCTACGGGACCTTTTCCGCCTTCCACCTCTTCACCAACCCCCGCGGCCGGGAGATCGATCCCTTCGCCTTCGATCCCTTCGACCAGCCGTACGAGGACCTGCGGGCCAACCGCCCAGGGGTGGTCTCCAAGTTGCGCCTGGCCATGCTGCTGGGCGGGGTCGATATCACCGGCTGGCCGGGCGGCACCACCACCGCCGTCCACAGCGATGACGACCTGGAAACGACCGTCGCCGCCTTCCGGGAGGCGCTCGTCATGCTCAAGCGGGAGGGCGAGCTGTAGGCAGGCCTACAAAAGGTCGATGAGGATGTTGCCGTAGGCGTCCAGCTCCGCCTTCGAATCGGGCGGGATGACCACTGTGGCATCGTATTCCTCGACGATGCAGGGTCCCAGGCGCGGGGTTTCCAAGTTGCTCCGCCGGAGGATCGGCGTCTCCCGCCAACCTGCCTCGGGGCCGAAGTAAACCTGGCGGGGCGGCAGCGGGTCGGCCGCCCCGGACCTGGTGGCCAAGATCCGCTCGGGCACCCGCGAACGCTCCGAAACCCCGTAGCCGACCACCTGCATGTTGACCAGCTCCAGGGGCTCGTCGGCCCCTGCCCGGTGACCGTAGGTGCGCTCGTGCTCGCGGCTGAAGGACTCCTCCAGGACCGCGACCGCCTTTTCGTCGATCGGACCGTCGGGCACCGGCACCGTGAGCTCGAAGGTCTGGCCCTGGTAGTGCATGCTGGCGGTGCGACGCACTTGGCGCTTGCCCTCGCTGAACCCGTCGACGGCCAGCTGATCCAGCGCGCCGTCCACCATCTGGTCCCAGATCCGGTTCAGCTCCCCAAGGTCTATCTTGCGCAGGAGGTGCCGGAAGGTCCGCGAATAGTGGTGCTCGACGTCGGCGTAGAGCAGACCGAAGGAGGAAAACAAACCGGGCGACGGCGGAACCATGATCCGCTTCATGCGCAGTTCGCGGGCCATGCCGGCACTGAAGATGGGACCCGAGCCGCCGAAGGCGAATAGCGCGTACTCCCTCGGGTCGCGGCCCCGTTCGGTGGACACGGACTTGATCGCCCGGATCATGTTGGAGGCGGCGATCTGGTGGGCGCCGTACGCCGCATGCTCGACCGACAGGCCGAGAGGCTTGGCGATCCTGTCCTCGAACACGGCCCGCGCCTTCGACGCGTCGAGTTTGAGTTCGCCGCCCACTAGGTAGTTGGGATTTATGTAGCCGAGAAGCACGTTGGCGTCGGTCACCGTCGGCTTCGTCCCTCCGGTGTCGTAACACACCGGTCCCGGATCGGCGCCGGCGCTCTGGGGGCCGATCTGCATGGAACCGCCGGCGTCGATCCAGACGATGGAGCCGCCACCGGCCCCGACCTCGGCCAGGTCGATGGCGGGAACCTTGAGCATGTAGCCGGCGCCGGTGAGCAGGCGCGATCCCATCATGATGCCGCCGCCGACCTGGTATTCGATGGAGCGCGTCACCTCGCCGTTCTCGACCAGGGACGCCTTGGCGGTGGTGCCCCCCATGTCGAAGGTGACGATGTTGGGAAGGCCGCCCGCCCGGGCCAGGGCCTGGGCGCCGATGACCCCGGCGGCGGGTCCCGATTCGATGATGTTCATGGGCAGCCGGGCCGCTTCATCGGCCGTGGTCAGGCCCCCGTTCGACTGCATGAGCAGCAAGGGCACGGTCACTCCCGCGTCGTCCAGGTTCTTGCGCAACGAGGCCAGGTAGCTGGCGACGATGGGCATGACGTAGGCGTTGATGGTGGTGGAGGACGTGCGTTCGTACTCCTTGATTTCGGGCAGCACCTCGAAGCTGATGCAGAAGGGCAGCCCGGGAGCTTTTTTGCTGATGATCTCCTTGATCATCAGTTCGTGTTTGGGATTGGCGTAGGAATGGATGAGGCAGACCGCGATCGCCTCCACCTTCCGGGCCAGCAATTCGTCCACCGCCCGCTCGGCGTCCTTGGGATCGAGGGGCTTGTCGATGCCGCCCTGGGCGTTGACCCGCTCGTCGACGACGACCCGCAGGTGGCGCTCGACCAGGGGCACCGGCTTCTCCCAGGCGAGATCGTAGAGCCTGGGCATCCGCAGGTTGCGGATTTCCAGGATGTCGCGGAACCCCTTCGTGGTGATGAGGCCGGTCTTCGCCCCCTTGGTCTCGAGGATGGCGTTGGAAGCGACCGTGGTACCGTGCCGCAGCTCCTCGACATCCGCCGCCGCAAGCCCGGTTTCCCCGAACACCTGGTCGAGGCCGTCGGCGATGGCCTGGGCGTAGTCCTCGACGCTGGACGAAATCTTCTTGGTGTGGATCTCGCCGTCGGCGCCCAGAAAAACGATGTCGGTGAAGGTGCCCCCGATGTCCACGCCAACTCGAAAACCGGTCATATCGCCTCATCCTTTCGCGGGCGTTCTTGTGTTTTCATTCCGCGGCCTCCTCGGTGCCCGGCCATTCCTCCCACAGCACCTTGGGAACCTCCGTCCAGTTGCGCCGGGCGCGCATTTCGGCTCGCAGCTTCTCGGTCGCCTCCGCGTCCACGGCCATGGTGTCGGTGTCGATGACCACGCCATAGTCGCGGCGCGCCGTCTCGTTGCTGATCATCTCGTTGCGCAGGTCCTTGAGGACCCGCCAGGTGTCGCGGTCCAGGGGATCGCCCCAGCCCCCGGCGCCGGCCAATTCGTGGCGCAGGACGTCGCCGCGCTTGATGTTCATGGTCAACTTGGCGGTCAACAGGCGGTTCTCGGTCTCGGGGTTGAGGAAGTTCCACGACGGCCGGCCGGGGTTCCCGCCGTAGAGGCCGTAGGGGCGAATGTCGCGCCGGTCGGAGCGCACCTGGAGCATGCCCTCCTCCTCCAGGAACTTGTAGTCGCGGCGGAACGGCGCGCCACCCCGGAACTTGCCGGCCCCGGCCCTGTCGGGCACGAACTCGTAGGTCAGGATCTGGATCGGGTGCTCGACCTCGGTCACCTCCACCGGCTGCGAGGCCATGTTGATGAGCAGGTTGGTGTTGCCCTCCAGTCCGTCGGCCCACGGCCGTCCGCCCCAGGCGCCGGTGGTAAAATCGACGTAGATGAAGGGGGTGCGGTCGGGATAGTAGCCGGCGATGGTAATACCCGTGTTGCCGCCGTCGGAGGCCGCGCACACCCGGTCCGGCAGCCACATGGCCACCGCCCCGAAGGCGCAATCGAGCATGCGGAAGCCGGTCAGCCCGCGGGCCGCGCAGGCGGCGGGCAGCACCGCGTTGGCTATGGTCCCCGGCGGCGCGTGCACCGTGATCGCCCGGAACACCCCCTCGTTGCTGGGGATGTCGTTGGGCAGCACCGACTTGATCGCCGTATAGGTCGCCGCCTTGGTATACGACAGGGTGGCGTTGATCGCCCCCTTGACCTGGGGCGAGGTCCCGGTCCAGTCGCCATGGATGCTGTCGCCCTCCTTCTTCAAGGTGAAGAACAGGCGGATCGGCTTGCCGAACTCGATGCCGTCGTCGTCGATCCAGTCCTCGAAGCTGAACTCGCCGTCGGGGAGCTCGCTGATGGCGGCGCGGGTCAGCCGCTCGGCGTAGTCGATCACCTCCTGCATGTATCGGGTGACGGTCCGGGCGCCGTAGCGGGCGACCAGTTCAAGGAACTGCTGCTCGGCGATGTGGCTGGCCGCGAGCTGGGCCCGGAGGTCGCCGAAGACCCTGACCGGCAGCCGCACGTTCTTCTCGATCATGGAGAACAGGGTCTCGTTGCGCTTGCCCGCCAGGTACAACTTGAGCGGCGGGATGCGCAGACCCTCGGCATAGATCTCGGTGGAATCCGAGGCGTTCGATCCGGCCACCCGGCCGCCGACGTCGGTGTGGTGACAGACTGTGGCGGCGAAGGCCAAGTGCTCGCCGTCCACATAGATGGGCTTGAAGACGAAGATGTCGGGCAGATGCATGCCGCCGTCGAAGGGATCGTTCATGATGAAGACGTCGCCGTCCTCCATATCGTCGCGGTAGCGACGAATGACCGCCTCCAGGGCGGTCGGGATCGATCCCAGGTGCCCGGGCAGGGTCAGGCCCTGCGCCACCAGCTTGCCCTCGGCGTCGGCGAAAGCGGTGGAGAAATCCATGTTGTCCTTGAGCACCCCGG
>JACZQZ010000139.1 GCA_022545455.1 Pseudomonadota bacterium | reverse complement strand
TTCTTTCCTGGGCGCGAACAAGCGCTGGATTCACTGAGGATACGGCTGCAAAAAAGCTGAACGTGGGCGGACATCGAGAACCCGCCCCCCTACTTCTTCGGCTTCCACTCCCGCGCCAGCTTTTGGGCCTCGGATATTTGGGCCGGGGTCATCATCTTGGCAATGATATCGCGGTTTTTGACCACTCTATCGCGGTCCTCGCCGGGGGGGTATCTAGAAGTGGCAAGGTTATACCACATATGGGCTTGGGCGTAGTCCAGGGGGACGCCTAGGCCGATGATGTACATGTTGCCGAGATTGAATTGGGCTTTGGCGTAGCCCTGCTCGGCGGCCTTGCGATACCATCCCACCGCCTCGGCATCGTCCTGGGGAACGCCCCGGCCATGGTCATACATGACGCCGAGATTGTACTGGGCGTCGGCGTAGCCCTGCTCGGCGGCCTTGCGATACCACTCCACCGCCTTGGCGTAATCCTGTGGCACGCCTCGGCCGTTGCTGTACATGACGCCGAGATTGTTTTGAGCTCCAGCGTTCCCTTGCTTGGCAAGCGGACGCCACTCACGAAGGGCCGTGGCATAGTCGCCTTGTTCATACGCGGTAACTCCAGCATTAAATTCGGCCCCGGTGCGCGCCCTTTCGTCGGTGCAAGCCGTCAGGACCAATATGAACCCGGCGCACAGCGCCGCGATGAGCGCGAGGCCCGCGAATGTGGTTTTCGGTGTGGTCATGGGTTTCCTCCCTGCGGAGGTTGCCCCCGAGTGTACCGCAAGTCGTATTGAGTACCAATCGCGCTCGCGCAGACGTTCCCGATTGTGAAGATGCGGTGTACGATCCGGCTCTCCTGAGCCGCCGTTTTCGTTTGCCCGCCAATGTCCGCTTTTGGCTATTAGCGGACATTCAGCCACACAGTGATTTACGTCCGCTTTACCCCCGAAAGCGGACATTCGGGAGGGAGCCGCAAAACGTCTGCTAATGACCCAAAGCGGACATTCATTGGATTGGGATGTTTAGCGGGCGGTTACTGAAACCGGATGGTTTGCGTACCGTCGGCATGACGCGCGCGCGCTCTGTTCACTAACGTTTGGCCACGTGCCACACCCCATCGACACCGTCTCCGCTGGTGTTGCCAGCCTTTGCGTCACGGGCGTATCCGTACAACGGCTTTCCGTGGTAGGCCCATTGTTTGGTCCCATCATCACGGGTGATTATCGTAAACCCGCCCGTGGGCTTCGCCGTATCGGCTGCTATTACCGGGGGCCAAAATACTGCGCAAAGGCCGGTGCATTTCGACTTTCCGGGCGTATCCTCGTCGTACGTATACAGGGTCATTCCGTTGGCGTCCGTGAAAACCTCGCCCAGCCCGGTTTGCCGTGTCGTTCCCGGCCCCCCAGGCCCCATGGATGTTGCGGCTGCACAGGCGGCGAGGGCGCTGATAATCAGGAATCCAGCAACCGATCGTGAAAGCTTTTTCATGTTCCGCACTCCGTCCATGAGAACCAATCCGCCACATACCGTTATTTTAGTATGTTAGCAGATTTCTAGGCGTTGCCGCTCCTGGCTAGGAACCGTCGTACGCGACCCGTCCACATAACGACCGCTTTTGGATGATTAGCAGACATTTGTAGCGACAATGTCCGCTCCGCCTCGCATAGCAGACTAAGTTCAGGGCCGTCGTAAATGGCTGCTCCTGACCCTAAGCGGACATTAACGGCGGATCTGACCCGCGCAAGGACGGCTGCGCGCTTGGGTATTGAGCTGGCGGCGGGGCTCGCGCGGTGGCCCGCCCCCGTCGTTTGACGCCTCATTCCCCGCGCCGTGCGGCGAGCGCCTGGTCTTCGATGCGGATGCGGTGGCGCAGCAGCGCCAGGTTGGCGAGCGAGAACAGGGCGGCGATTTCCCAGGCTCCGAACACCAGCGGCAAAACGGCGATCTCGCCCGCCACCACCCAGTAGTTGGGATGGCGCAGGAAGCGATACGGCCCGCTTGTGACGACGGGCGCGCCGGGCACGGTGATGATGCGGGTCGTCCAGTACCGGCCCAGGCTCTTCATCACCCACAGGCGTCCCCCCTGCAGGGCCAGGAACACGGCCAGCAACGCCACGTTGACCGGGGCGTCGCGGGGCACGGCGACGGCGAGGGCGATCAGCCAGGCACCGTGCAGCAGGACCAGGAACGGGTAATGGCCGGCGCCGACCTCGACGCCGCCCCGGGCCAGCAGGCGTCTGCTGTTGCGGCGGGCATAGACCAGTTCCCCGAGACGTTGCAGGGCGACCAGCCCGACGATCACGTCATGGGCGGTCACCGGGCGTCCACGATCAAGAACCCGGCGCTGAATCCCGGCCCCACGGCGGACAGCAGATAGCGGCCGCTTTGCCGCGTTACCAGCGCCCTTTCTAGGACGAACATGACGGTGGCGGCCGACATGTTGCCGTAGTCCCTGAGAACGGCGCGGGAAATGGCCAGCCCGCCCGCGGGGAGCTCCAGGGCCTCTTCCAGGGCGCTGATGACCTTGGCGCCTCCCGGATGGCACAGGAAGCCGTCGACGTCGGCCAGCCTCAGCCCGCGGAGTTCCAGGAATTCGTCCAGCACGGCGCGCAGATCGGCACGGATGATGGCCGGGATGTCACGCGAGAACAACACCCCTAAACCGTCGTCTTCGACGCGCCAGCCCATGATGTCGAGGGACCGGGGCCAGGTGTGCTCGCCCCAGGTCGTCAGGGCCGGGCCGTCGCCGGCGCAGCTCACCAAGGCGGCCGCGGCGCCGTCTCCGAACAGGGCCGTGGCGATGACGTTGCTCTTGGACGAATCGTTGCGGCGGAAGGTCAGGGCGCACAACTCGACGACAAGGAACAGCACGGTTGCGCCCGGCGACGCCTGGGCCATGGCGGCGGCGCGCGCCAGCCCGAGGACGCCCCCGGCGCACCCCAGACCGAAGACCGGCAGCCGCTGCAGGTCGCGGCGCATGTTCAGGCGTTCGGCGAGAAGCGCGTCCAGGCTGGGGGTGGCGATGCCCGAGGTGGAGACCGAAACCACCATATCCACGTCGGCGACGCCCAAGCCGGCCCGGGCCAGGCAGTCCAGGGTCGCCTTCTCGATCAGGGCGACGGCGTTTTCCAGATACAGGCGGTTCTTCTCGGCCCAGCCGTGGGGCCGTTCGTACCATTCCAGGGGAACACAGGAATACCGGGTCTCGATCCCGGCGTTGACGTAGACGGGCAGCAGGCGCTCCAGTTCCTCCGAGGCGCCGCCGGCGAAGAGGCTGCGCGCGTGGGCGATCACGTCGGCCTGACGCAACCGGTAGGGCGGAACGGCGGTGCTGAGACCAAGCAGCCGTGGAACCGGCGTCATTTCTGGTCGGCCTCCCTTTTCCCCCGATTGCCATTATTGAGGCAGGGTTGAGTTGCCACGCCAGGAGCCGGCCGTGTCTTCCAACTTCGCCCCGGGGGGTGCGATCGGGCCTTGGGATTTTAGCCCAGGTCAGCCTCCCCCGCCACCACACCGGAACATTCGGTCGGGCACCGCCCGCCGCCGTGTCCAATTACCCGTGTCTCGCCGTTTCCGGGGCCCCACACCCGGCCCGGGCAGCGCCCGCGCCGTTGCCGGCTCCGTTCATCGTCTCTGCCTTCCGGAGGTAATTAACCCAAAGTCAGCAGGCCGAAAATCGACGATCGGTTATCGAATGAGAGACTCAACACGCCGAGCGCCATGTCATGGCGGGTCTGCAGGGCAAGAAGGGTGGCCGATTCCGCGTCCAGGTCGACGTTGATCAACCTGTCCGACCCTTCTTCCAGCACGGTTATCAGGTCTTCGGTGAAGCCCAGCCGCGTTTTGATGAGGGTGTAGTGGGCGCCCAGGGTCATCCGGGTGACCCGCAGGGCGGTCAACGCGGCGTCGAGCTGGGCGACGGTGGCGTCGATGCCGGCGTCGGTGGTGAAGGCGTCGGTGGAGTCGACGGCGCTGATAGCCAGCGCGGCCGCATCCGATCCCACACCGAAAATCGCCACGGTGGAGGAGCCCGATTCATTGAATTTCACGGTCAGGCTGTCAGGCGACGCCCTCAACAGGTTCTTGCCCAGGATCGTGGTGTCGTTGACCAGGTTGTCGATCTGGGTCCTGAGCCGGTCGAACTGGGCCTCGGCGGCCTGCCGCAGCTCGCTGGAGGCCACGGAACCGTTGGTGGACGTGGCGAGACCGAGATCTGTGGCCAGGTCGTTGACATTGTTGGTGATGACGATGTCCTGGCCATCGGCGGCGGTGATCACCAACGGGTTGCCGTTGGAAACGGTCGCCGTCAGGCCGCTGATGGCGTTGATCTTGTCGCGCAGATCGTTGAACGTGTCGTTTTTCTTGTTGACGATCGTCGTGGTCGTCCCGTTGTGGGTGATGTCGAAGCTGTCTTTGTTTTTGGCTCCATGCACTTCCGAGGTGACGACTCTTCCCGCATTGGCGACAACGTTCCCCGTCACGGTGGTCGGCACGGCCCCGGAAAGCGCTCCGCCCTTCACCGAAACGGCGACACCCCTCATCTGGCTGACAAGGGCGATGATCCTGTCGATGGCGACAACCGCCGCTCCCACCGTGGTCGCGGCGTCGGAGATCTTGTCCTTCAGGCCCAACAGGTCGCGGGCGCGGTCGGTCAGGCTTCTCGCCACGAAGTGGGTCTTGCCCGTGGACAGGCGTTCCGCGGCCCTGTCGATGAGCACCCGCGCCCTCTGCACCTGGAGCAGGGTCGTGCGCGTCGCAAGACTGATGTTGATGTCAGCCATTATGCCCCCACCTTCGGCACAACAGTCCGCGGCGCGCCGGCAAGGAACCGCCACCCGATTTCCGTTGCTCGGCGCGGCCGTGCATGCCGCACAACGGCCTAGTCCCTCTAATATAAAGACAAGGCAAGGAAGAACCGGCTCCGTAGTGCCTTCTGAGGAAAAGCCGACCGAAATAATTACTACGTATACATACAATAGGCAATATTTTTATTACAATATTATTTTATTATACTTTGTCAAAAATTTATCTAATTTTCGCCGGCTGCCGGGGCGGAATCGCTCCATGCCCCGAACAACGCCCGGCCGCGCCCGCCCAGTGCCGGCGGCATCGTTACGAGTCGGAAAGCGCATCAGTGGATTTCGGCGCGTCCGTCGCCAGTGTTGTCATGTTTTGCTCCAGTGAGCGCAATATCTACATGAAATGTAGATAACGACAGTGGCATGGACCATGACACAGCTGGCATTGCGCCGCTTCCAGAGTCATGCACGCGGCTAGTACCAGGCTGCAAAAGAACCGACCGGGACTCACACCCGTTGACCGGACTCATAAAACAGGCGATCGGGACTCGGGACGCGCCTTTTAGCGGCTTCGGCCGCAGACTCATAAGCGCGCAGCCAAATGCCAGTGTACGCGAGGATTCTGGGATATTCGGATGTCCGCTTTACCCCCTAAAGCAGACATAACCGAAGGGTACGAGAAATGTCCGCTAATGACCCAAAGCGGACATTCATTTGACTGGTGCGTCCCGCAGGTACTTATTCAGGAAGGCAACAGTGCGCTTGAACGCATCAGCCGAAACTTGGGGGTTATATCCGCCGTAAAACGATTCGTGTGTAAACGCATGACCCGTTCCCTCGTAGATCTTCGCCTCACAAACGTTGCCTATCTCTTTTAGCCTTGCACACACTGAGACAACCTCTCCCGGACTGGTCTCGGCATCCCTGTCGCCGTGGAGAAAGAGGATCGGTGGCATTTCGGGCTTGGGCCAACCGGCTCCCCGGCCAATGTAGTAAGAGACCAATGCCCCTAAAGGCCGGATAGGGTCTTCGGTTTGCCACTTGAAGGCCATGTGCATCCCTTCTAATGCACCTCTGGAAAACCCCAGAAGCCCAATTCGCTTAGGATCGACCCCGGGAAGTTTCTGCAAATAGTCATAGACCGCACCGACCTTGGCGCTCGGCCATGCGCTTTCGCTTTGCCACTCGACGGCGGTGGTCACGAAATTTTTGCCGGACAATTCGCGCGTGAAATCTTTGATCTCGTCGGTCATGCCTCCTTTGTGATGGAGGACAATAACGGCGGGATAGACGCCTTTGTCCGATGGTTTATAGAGATAGTGAACGACGGTGGAGGTGTCCGGGAGTTTGGTTTCGACATACTCTGCCCACGCCGAGAAAGCGGCCAGGATGCTCAGCACAAAAACGCTGACCACTCGCGTGGCCAGAAAAATTGATTTGGGAAAGCGCATTTATCTCCCCCTGACGATTTTTTTAACTGTACTCGTATTCGTGAATCTATATCAAACACGAAGTGGTAGGCGCATTTCCCTTATTTCCAGATGTCCGCTTATGGCTATTAGCGGACATTCACCCACACAGTGATTTACGTCCGCTTCACCCCTCAAAGCAGACATACCGAGGCCCAATGTCCGCTCCTGGGACTATAGCGGACCATTTGCAGTCGGGTGATCGACGTCTGCTTGTGACCCTTAGCGGACATCGCACGAGCTGAAATCCACCTCGGTTGAAAACCGGGTAAGATGTACCGAAAACCAGTGATTTGCGTACTGTAGGGCTCCACCGGGCGGGCGTGTCCGGTATACAGTCGGCGCTGTCACCAAACCTGATGGTTTCGCCTGTGCCGTCTTCGCCGGCCCCCTGCCTCATGGACGCCGACATGCCGATGGCCGGGACCACGTCCAGGGCCTTTATTTTCCGTGTCACCTCGGCCTCGGCGGTGACGGTCATGGTCTCGCACCCAAACACCCGCCGGAAGCTGGTAGCGATGGTGGCGCCGGCG
>JACZQZ010000138.1 GCA_022545455.1 Pseudomonadota bacterium | reverse complement strand
GCGATGCCCCGCATCGCCACGGCGCACGCTTAGGGCCGAAAACCTTGGTAAGCCGGCTCCTCGGGTCATGATCAGCGCCCCTTGGTATAACGGCGCGTGTGCGTGGGAACGATCCGGTGTCGAAAGCCGGCGGCGGCCGATTCGGATCGATTCTCCGCCTAAACGTCTTGCCTTATGTTGCTGTGCAACATATATAACTTGCGCTTTTCCAGCGTCCTTTCACCGTCTTTGGAGACGTCGTCATGGCCCGAGTAACGGTTGAAGATTGTGTAACCAAGATCCCAAACCGCTTTGAGCTGGTCATGTTGGCCGCGCAGCGGGCACGCAGCATTGCGGCCGGCGCGGAACTGACCCTCGACCGCGACAATGACAAGAACCCGGTGGTCGCCCTGCGCGAAATCGCCGATGAGACCATCGACCTCGATGATCTCAGGGAGGGGCTCATCAAGAGCCTGCAGAAACACGTCGAGATGGACGAACCCGAAGAGGACGAAGTCGACCTCATCGCCGTCCAGCAGGCGGCCATGGTGGAAACCGGCGAGACGGCGCCGGCGCCGGCGGTGCCGGCGGCGGACATCCCCGATACCGCCATGGCCTTCGAGGACGACGCCGAGGCCGTGAAAGAAGACGCCGTGAAAGAAGACGCCGTGAAAGAAGACGAGGGTATCCAGCCGGAGACGCCGTCGGAGAGCGGCGCCGAGGAAGCCCCCATGGGCGCCGGCGAGGAAGGGACGGAGCCTAAGGAGGCCTGAGGCCGTGCGGCGGCGCACCTAGTACTCCCTTGCACGATTTCGCGCACCATACGATGGTCTTGCGAGGTTTCCGGCTAGGAGCGCGGCGCGCCGTGATGGTGGAGCATCACAAGCGGCGCGCGACGACGCCGGGGGCCGCGGGGGCGTCCCCCGCATACCGTAGCCGGGGGGACACCCCCCGTGGTCCCCCCCGGGGGCCTCGCAAGACCGCCCTTCGGGTCGCGTTTCCCGCTTCCTCGGGGCGTCGGGAACGCTTGCCGATGGCCCCGCATCGCCGGCGCGTCCCCTCCTGCCGAGGAAACGGGAAACGCGATCGTATGATACGCGAAATCGTGCAAGTGAGTACTAGGACGGGAAAAGGCCGCGCCGCACCCCGTTGCCTGTCGCCCGGCCCCTGTGTATCGGTTGATGGACGGCAGGGGCGGACATGATCCGGCAGTTCGAATTGCTCGAACAGGTCAAGGCGTACGATCCAGGCGCCGACGAGGACGCCCTCAACCGCGCCTATGTTTTCGCCATGAAGGCCCACGGCGTGCAGAAGCGGGCCTCGGGCGATCCCTATTTCTCCCATCCCCTGGAGGTGGCGGGGATTCTGACCGCGTATAAGCTGGACTCCGCATCCATCGTCACGGCGCTCCTCCACGACACCATCGAGGACACCCCGGCCACCCTGAAGGAGATCGAACACCAATTCGGCAAGGAGGTGGCGCGCCTGGTGAACGGCGTCACCAAGCTGACCCGCATCGAGCTTCAGTCGGACCACGCGACCCAGGCCGAGAACTTCCGCAAGCTGGTCCTCGCCATGTCCGAAGACATCCGGGTCCTGCTGGTCAAGCTGGCCGACCGCCTGCACAACATGCGCACCCTTCACCACATCGAAGACCCCGAGAAGCGGCGGCGCATCGCAACCGAGACCATGGACATCTATGCACCGCTGGCCGCGCGGATCGGCATGCAGGAAATGAAAAGCGAGCTCGAGGACCTGGCCTTCGCCGAGATCAACCCCGATGTCCGCAATTCCATCCTGGCACGCCTGGATTTCCTGCGTAAACAGGGCGGCGACCTGGTGGCGCGCATCATCACGCAGCTGGGGGCCACCCTGGCCGAAGCCGGGATCAAGGCCGCGGTCGTGGGGCGCGAGAAGACGCCGTACGCGGTGTGGCGGAAGATGTGGCACCAGGAAGTGGGCTTCGAGCAGCTCTCGGACATCATGGGTTTCCGCGTGATCATCGACTCCGTGGAGGAGTGTTACCGAACCCTGGGTGTGGTCCACAGCGCCTACGCGGTCGTCCCGGATCGCTTCAAGGATTACATCAGCACGCCCAAACCCAACGGTTACCGCTCCCTGCATACGGGCGTGTTCGGGCCCGAACGGCAGCGCATCGAAATGCAGATCCGCACCCACGAGATGCACGAGATCGCGGAACACGGCGTCGCCGCGCACTGGATCTACAAGCAGGGCGCAGGCAAGACGGACGGGCGCCAATACCGCTGGATACGGGAGCTGCTGGACATCCTGGAAACCGCCGCGGGACCCGAGGAGTTCCTGGAACACACCAAGCTGGAGATGTTCCGCGACCAGGTGTTCTGCTTCACGCCCAGGGGCGACCTGATCAACCTGCCGCGGGGGGCGACCGCGGTCGACTTTGCCTACGCCGTCCACTCCGAAGTCGGGGACAATTGCGTGGGCGCCAAGATCAACGGACGCATGATGCCCCTGCGCACCCAACTCGGCAACGGCGACCAGGTGGAGATCATCACGTCGAAGGCGCAGACGCCGTCGCCCACCTGGGAGCGTTTCGTGGTCACCGGCAAGGCGCGCTCGCGCATCCGCCGCTTCATCCGCTCCAAAGAGCGCGACCAGTACGTGCAGTTGGGGCGCGCGATTCTTGATCGGGCATTCCATGAAGAGGGATACGAGTTCTCGAACAAGGCCCTGGAGGGGGTTCTGAAGGTGTTCAAGGTGGGCGACGCGGATGACCTGTGCGCCGATGTGGGCGCCGGCCATCACACCGGCCGCGACGTGGTGGAAGCCGTCTTTCCCGGCACCAGGAAAAAGAAGCGCAAGGACGAAAAGGTGGTGCCCCTGGCCCGCGCCCGAACCCGGAAGGCGAAAAAGAAGGGCAAGGGCGCCGCCATACCGATCAAGGGCCTCATCCCCGGCATGGCGGTGCATTTCGCCATGTGCTGCTATCCGCTGCCGGGCGATCGCATCGTCGGCATCGTCACCACGGGAAAGGGGGTGACCATCCACACGATCGACTGCGAGACCCTTGAAAACCATGCGGATACGCCCGAGCGCTGGCTTGACGTCGCCTGGGAGATGGACAGCGAATCCCTCGATGTCCATGTGGCCCGCGTTTATCTGACGGTCCTCAACGAGCCGGGCAGCCTGGGAAACCTGTCCACGGTGATCGCCAAGAACGAAGGCAACATCAGCAACCTCAAGATCACCGAGCGTTCGCGCGAGTTTTTCGACATGGTGATCGATGTCGAGGTCCGCGATGTGAAGCACCTGACCAACATCATCGCGGCGCTCAGGGCCACCCCTGTCATCAACTCGGTGGAACGGGCGCGGGGCTAGCAATTCCCCCCATTCCTGGTAACCCCTGAACGACGCGACGTGATTCCCTTCTCCGCGAACCGCGGATTGCCTTATATTCGCCCCATGTTTCGGCGCAGACGCAAGATGTCCGTGCCCGGCCGGTTGCGGGAACTCCTATGGCCGCGCTCGGGGTGGGAACGCTCGGCGAAGTACATCTTCCACCGGGTCGCGCGTCTTCCGGGCACGCCCTACGCCATTGCCGGAGGGTTCGCCTGCGGCGCCGCCGTTTCGTTCACGCCTTTCGTCGGCCTGCATATCGTTCTCGCGGCGCTGCTCGCCTGGATCATCCGGGCCAACATCATCTCCTCGGTCATCGGCACGGTGGTCGGGAACCCATGGACGTTTCCCTTCATTTGGGTTTGGGTTTACGAGCTCGGACACTGGATGGGGGCGGGCCCGGGCGGCCACGGTACGGAAAATCTGGATTTCATCGGCCTTTTTGGGAGAATGCTGGAGGCGGTGCTGCGCCTGGACGTGCCCTACCTTTTCGAAACGGCGTGGCCCCTCTTTTGGCCGATGTTGGCGGGCGGCATCCCGACGGCCATTGTCGTGTGGATGGCCGTTTATGTGCCGTTGAAGCCCGTGGTCGCGAGCCATCAGAGACGCCGCCGGGTCCGCCGCGACCGCCGGCGACTGCGGCGCCAAGCGAAGGGGATGGAGAGCCAACGATGAAACGCACCCTGCGCCTGGGCGTGAACATCGATCACGTGGCGACCATCCGAAATGCCCGCGACGGCCGCCACCCGGACCCGGTGCGCGCCGCCAGGCTGGCGGTCGGGGCGGGCGCCGACGGCATCACGGCGCACCTGCGCGAAGACCGCCGCCACATCTCCGATCACGACATCACGCGGCTCAGCGAAGAGATCGAGGTTCCCCTGAACCTGGAAATGGCGGCCACCCGGGAAATGCTGGACATCGCGCTGCGCCACAGGCCCCATGCGGCCTGCATCGTTCCCGAAAAGCGCCAGGAACGCACCACCGAGGGCGGCCTCGACGTGGTCGCCGGACGCGCCCACCTGGCGCCCTTCGTCGACGCGCTAGCCGCGGCGGGAATCCGCGTTTCCTTCTTCGTCGAGCCCGACCTTGCGCAGTTGGATGCCGCCGTGGAGCTCGGGGCGCCGGTGGTCGAGCTGCATACCGGTGCCTACTGCGAGGCGGACGGCGGTGGGCGCGAGCGCGAGCTCGCCCGCATCGTCGAGGCCGCCGCCCATGCCGAGACCGTGGGCCTGGAATGCCATGCCGGCCACGGCCTGAGCTACGAGTCCGTGGTGCCGATCGCCGCCATCCCCACCATCGTCGAGCTCAACATCGGCCATTTCCTGATCGGCGAGGCCATCTTCGGCGGCCTGGAAAGCAGCATCAAGCGCATGCGGGCGCTCATGGACAGGACCCGCGCCGAGGCCGTTGGTGCCCATTCCCCATGAGCCCGGCGAAGGAACAGCGCCCCGCACAATGATCATCGGCATCGGCACCGACCTCCTGGACATCCGCCGCATCGAGCGCACCCTGAAGCGATTCGGAGAGCGCTTCGTCGCCCGCATCTTCACCGAAACCGAACGCGCCCGGGCTTACGGGCGGGTGAACCCGGCGGCGGCATTTGCCCAGCGCTACGCGGCCAAGGAAGCCTGCGCCAAGGCCCTGGGCACGGGGCTCCGCCAGGGTGTCTACTGGCGCGACATGGCCGTCGAGGACCTGCCCAGCGGCAAGCCGCTCATGGTCCTGACCGGCGGCGCCCGAAAGCGACTGGATGCCTTGACCCCCGCCGGCATGAAGGCCCAGGTCGACGTGACCCTGAGCGACGAATACCCCATGGCCCAGGCGATGGTCGTGATTTCGGCCGTGCCCCAGACGTAGGACATGCGTTGATCACCGCCCGCCGGGCAAGCGCCTTGACAGGGGTGGCGCGGGCTGGCTTGATCTGCCAGCCCACGGAACGGGTGTAACGCAAAAATTTACTTAAATACAATAGGTTATACGGTTATCTTAATGGAAAGAAAAAAGTCTAGCGGGCTCCGGGAAACAATTACCACGGTGGTCTATGCGGTGCTCATCGCCGTCGTCGTCAGGACCGCGGCCTACGAGCCCTTCAACATCCCCTCCGGATCCATGAAACCGACCCTTTTGGTGGGCGATTATCTGTTTGTCTCCAAGTTCTCGTATGGCTACAGCAGATATTCGTTGCCCTTCAGCCTGCCGCTGATACCGGGGCGGATATTCTTTACCGAACCCGATGTGGAGCGCGGCGACGTGGCCGTCTTCAAGCTTCCCACCGACAACAAGACCGACTACATCAAACGAATCGTCGGCCTTCCCGGGGACAGGATCCAGGTGGTGAACGGTATACTGCACATCAACGGCCAGGCCGTGAAACGCGAACGGGTCGACGACTTCATCGTCCGCGACGCCTTCGGCAACACCCGGCGCATCCCCCGTTTCATCGAGACCCTGCCCAATGGACGCAGCCACGCCATCCTGGAAGAGAACGGGGATCTCGGCCCTTCCGACAACACCGAAGTGTACACCGTGCCCGCGGGCCATTACTTCGCCATGGGGGACAACCGCGACAATTCCCTGGACAGCCGGTTCATCGGGTTCGTGCCGGCGGAAAACCTTGTCGGACGCGCCGAATTCCTTTTCTTTTCCGTCGACGGCGACGTATGGAAGTTCTGGAAGTGGGCCCGATCGGTCCGTTTTGACCGCATGTTCGAGGGTATCGGGTAAAGTGCCATGGGCGGCGGGCGTGATCCGCTCGAGAAAATCCTGGAGCGGCGTTTCACCCGGCCGGACCTCCTGAGGCAGGCGCTCACCCATTCCAGCACGGTACGCAGCCGGTCGGACCGTTGGGTATCCAACGAACGGATGGAATTCCTCGGCGACCGGGTGCTCGGGCTGGTGGCGGCCCGCCTGATATACGAACGCTTTCCGGACGAAGACGAAGGGGCGCTGGCCCGCCGCCATGCGGCGCTGGTCAGGCGCGAGGCCCTGGCGCGGGTGGCCGGACGGATCGGTCTTGGCGATCACCTTGTCATGTCGCGTGGCGAGGCGGAGGCAGGAGGGCGCGGGAATCCCAGTCTCCTGGCCGACGCCTGCGAGGCGGTGATCGCCGCCCTTTATCTGGACGGCGGCCTGGACGCGGCGCACCGGTTCATCCACCGCCATTGGGAACCGCTCATGGAAGAGGAGTCGAGCCCGCCCCAGGACGCCAAGACGGCGCTCCAGGAATGGGCCCAGGCCCACGGCCTGCCCCTGCCGGCGTACACCGAGACCGGACGCGAGGGCCCGCCCCACGCGCCGGTCTTTACGGTCCAGGTGTCCTTGGAAGGGCTGGGTGCGGTCACGGCCTCGGGGCCGTCCAAGCGCGCCGCCCAACAGGTCGCCGCCGAGGCGATGCTGGACAAGGTGACCGCCGGGGCGGACGGGGAAGGCGAATGACCGCCGAAAGCGCCGCCCGCTGCGGCCTTACCGACATCG
>JACZQZ010000137.1 GCA_022545455.1 Pseudomonadota bacterium | reverse complement strand
CAGGTCCAGGACGGCAACGGCTGGCGGGACGCGGCGGTGGCCGCCAAGACCGACACCCGGATCGAGGACGCCATCCTGACCAAGGCCCGCCAACTGCGCCGTGAAACCCTGAACCAATAGACGCCATCCTCGGAGACGGCGCGTAAAACCGGGCGCCTACTCCACGGTCACGCTTTTCGCCAGGTTGCGCGGCTGATCGACGTCGGTGCCCTTGAGCACGGCCGTGTGGTAGGCCAGCATCTGCACCGGGATGGCATAGAGAATCGGGGCGACGAAGGGGTCCGTTTGGGGCAGGGCGACGGTGGTGGCGGCGAGAGCGCCGAGCCGCTCGATGCCCTTGGCGTCGCTGAAGAAGATCACCCGCCCGCCGCGGGCGATGACTTCCTGCATGTTCGACGCGGTCTTCTCGAACAGATCGTCCGAGGGCGCGATGACGATCACCGGCACGTCTTCGTCGATCAGGGCGATGGGACCGTGCTTCATCTCGCCGGCGGCGTATCCCTCGGCGTGGATGTAGGATATTTCCTTTAGTTTCAACGCCCCCTCCAGGGCGATGGGATAGCTGGTGCCGCGGCCCAGATAGAGCACGTCCCGGGCCTCGGCCACCTCGTGGGCGAGGGCGCGGAGGGTGTCGTCGTCGTTGAGCACCTCCGCGGCGCGCGCCGGAATCCCGGCCAGGGCATCGACCAGGCGCGTCTCGGTGTCGTGATCCATGGCGCCGCGGGCCCTTGCGGTGGCGATGGCGAAACAGGCCAGAACCGTCAACTGGGTGGTGAACGCCTTGGTCGAGGCGACGCCGACCTCGGGGCCGGCGTAGGTTTGCAGCACCGCGTCCGATTCCCGGGCGATGGTGGATTCGGGCACGTTGACCACCGAGACGATGTGCTGGCCGTGGTCCCGGGCGTAGCGCAGGGCGGCCAGGGTGTCCGCCGTTTCCCCCGACTGGGAGACGAACAGGGCCACCCCGCCCTCCGCCATGTGCGCGCCCCGGTAGCGGAACTCGGACGCCACATCGACGTCGACGGGGATGCGGGCCAGGCGTTCGAGCCAGCACCTGGCGACCATGCAGGCATAGTACGACGTGCCGCAGGCGACCAGCGTCATGGCGGACGTTTCCGCCGCGTCGAAGCCGAGATCGGGCAGCGCCACGGAACGCGTCGTGGGGTTGGTGTAGGCGTGCAGGGTATCCCCGATCACCTGCGGTTGTTCGAAAATCTCCTTGAGCATGAAGTGGCGGTATCCGCCCTTGCCCAGGGTGGCTCCGGAATGGGCCGTCAGCCTGACCTCGCGCGTCACCCCCAGGTGCTCGGCGTCGAAGACGGTGGCGTCGTCCGACGTGATCACCGCCCAGTCGCCGTCTTCGAGATACATGATCTCGCGGGTCAGCGGCGCCAGCGCCAGGGCGTCAGAGCCCAGGTACATCTCGCCGTCGCCGTAGCCGATGGCGAGCGGGCTGCCGCGGCGGGCGGCGATCATCAGGTCGGGCTTGCCGGCGAAGATGATGCCCAGCGCGAAGGCCCCCTCCAGCCTGTTCAGCGCCGCGCAGGTGGCCTCGGCGGTGCCCTTCCCGTCCTCCAGGTAGAGGGTGATCAGGTGGGCGACCACCTCGGTGTCGGTGTCCGAAACCAGCGTGTGGCCCCGCTCCTCCACTTCGGCGCGCAGGGCCTGGAAGTTCTCGATGATGCCGTTGTGGACCACCGCCACCCGGTCGGTGGCGTGGGGATGGGCGTTCTTCTCGTTGGGGACGCCGTGGGTGGCCCAGCGGGTATGTCCGATGCCGATGGTCCCGGCCACCGGCTCGCGGGCGAGCAGGGTTTCCAGGTTCGTCAGCTTGCCCTCGGCGCGGCGGCGCTCGATGCGTCCGTCGACCAGGGTCGCGACGCCGGCGGAATCGTAGCCCCGGTACTCCAGCCGCCTGAGCCCCTCGATCAGCAGCGGCGCCACCTCTCCCTTGCCGATGATGCCGATGATGCCGCACATGGGCGGTCAGCCTCCGCCCTTGGCCGGCGCCGCCTTGCGCCCCGATTTGCGGCCACGGAAGCGTTTCGCCCACCCTTTGCGTTCCTCCTGGTCGGCGCGGGTCAACGCCAGGGCGTCCGCCGCCACGTCGCCGGTAATCACGCTGCCCGCCCCGATGATGGCCCCGTCCCCCACCGTCACCGGGGCCACCAGCGCCGTGTTGGAGCCGATGAACGCCCCGGCGCCGATGTCGGTGTGGTGCTTGGCGAAACCGTCGTAGTTACAGGTGATGGTCCCGGCGCCCACGTTGGCCTTGGCGCCGACCCGGGAATCCCCGACATAGGCCAGGTGATTGATCTTGGCGCCGGTCTCCACCGTGGTGTTCTTGATCTCGACGAAGTTGCCGATGTGGGCCTCGGCGGCGATGTCGGCGCCCGGGCGCAGGCGGGCAAAGGGGCCGATCCTGGCGCCGGCGGCGATGCGGGCGCCCTCGATGTGGCAGAAGGCGCGGATCTCCACGTCATCGCCGACGGCGACGCCGGGGCCGAACACCACGTGGGGCCCCACCGTCACGTCGCGGCCGAGCCGGGTGTCATGGCTGAAATACACCGTTTCCGGATCGGCCAGGCTGGCGCCGCCGGCCATGGCCGCGGCGCGCAGGCGCTCCTGGACGACGGCCTCGGCGCGGGCCAGGTCGGCCCGGGAGTTGACCCCGATGAGCTCGGCCTCGTCCCCCTCGACCACGGCGCACGCCAGCCCGTCGCCCCGCGCGATGGCGACGATGTCGGTCAGGTAAACCTCGCCCTTGGCGTTGTCCCTGCCGATGCGCTCCAGCAGCCCCGGCAGGGGTGCCGCGTCGATGGCCATGACGCCGGCGTTGCAAAGGGCGATCGCCCCCTGCTCGGGGGTCGCGTCGCCGGCCTCGACGATGGCCTGGAGCGTCCCGTCCGCACCGACGATCAGGCGGCCGTAGGGGCCCGGGTCGGAGGGGCGGAAGCCGAGCACCACGACGGCCGGCCCGGGCGCCCGGCGGCGCGCCTCGAGCATGCGCATCAGGGTCTGCCGCGAGATCAGCGGCGCATCGGCGTACAGCACGAGCACGGTGCCGTCGAAGCCGTCCACGGCCGCGCACGCGGTGCGCACCGCGTGCCCGGTGCCCAGGCGGTCCTTCTGGACCACGGTGGGATGGGGGGCGACGGCGTCCGCGACCGCCTCCATGTCGTCCCCGACCACGACTAAGATGCGCTCCAGCTCCATGCCGGCCAGGGTCTCCATCAGGTGCCCGATCATGGGGCGCCCGGCGAGCGGGTGCAGCACCTTGGGCAGGCGGGACTCCATGCGCGTGCCGAGGCCCGCGGCGAGGACGATGGCGGCGGTTTTTTCCTTGGTCATGGCCAATGGCTAGTACCCTCCATCACAATAGGATGGTACTAGGCTGTTGGTTAAAAGAGCCCTCCCGGGCAGCCGTGGGGCAGACCTTGCCACAAGGCGGGAATCCCGCCAAGTCAAAGATTGTTTCGGACCATTGCAATGGGCGGAAATTCCATCGAGGCGGTCGTTTTCGACCTGGACGGCACGCTCATCGACAGCGCGCCGGACCTGCGCACCGCGGTCAACCGCATGCTCGCCGAACAGGGCCGCCGGGGGCTCGGCCTGGGCGCGGTCACGGCGATGGTCGGCGACGGGGTGCACAAGCTGGTCGAGCGCGCCCTTGCCGCCACCGGGAAAGAGACGCCGGCTGCCGGCGAGATCGCCCGTGCGACCCGCCGGTTTATCGATTTCTATGAAGGCCACGGCGCCGTCCTCACCCGCGCCTACGCCGGCGCGGTGGAGGCGTTGAAATGCCTCAGCGGCGAGGGCTACGCCCTCGGCATCTGCACCAACAAGCCGCACCGCGCCACGTGCGAGATCCTGGGGGCGCTCGACCTGGAGGGGTATTTCTCCGCCGTGCTCGGCGGCGATTCCCTGGACGGCGTGCGCAAGCCCGACCCCCGGCACCTGCTCGCCGCCGTCGAGCGCCTGGGCGCCGCCCGCGAAAACGCGGTGATGGTGGGCGACACCGAAAACGACGTGGCGGCGGCGCGCGGCGCCGGCGTACCGGTGATCGCGGTCGCCTTCGGCTACGCCAGGGTGCCGGCCGAAGACCTCGGCGCCGACGCCGTCATCGGCCATTTCGACGAATTGCCCGACGCCATCCGCCGGCTCGCCTGAGCTTCCTTGACAGCCCCGGCGGCGCCACCTTATATGGGCGGCTCCCAACTTGGCCTGCCAGGCACAGAGGGCGCGTAGCTCAGCGGGAGAGCGCTCGCCTCACACGCGAGAAGTCGCTGGTTCGAACCCAGCCGCGCCCACCATTGCCCCTCGCCGACCGTCGTCTCGAGAGAAGCCGCTTGGCCTGAGCGCTGCCGCGCCGGCTTTCTAAGGCGCCATAGGCCCCGCAGCGCTTTGGATTAATTACGTAATTACGTAATTAAAGTACCCCCCCTCACACCGCCTCGACGAAGCTGCCCATGACCATCTTGGTGCCCGCCTTCTCGAAGGCGATCTCCAGCTTGTTGCCGTCCGCCGCGACCACCTTGCCGTAGCCGAACTTCTGGTGGAAGACGCGCTGGCCGGGCTCGAAGGCGGGCCCTGCGCCGGGCCCGGTTTGCCGGGAGACGTCCTCGATCAGGCGGGCGCGCCGCCGTTGGCGGCGGCGGCGGGTGCCCGTGAAAAACGCCCGGTCTTCGGCGAAGCCGCCGGCGCGGGGAGCTGCGCTTCCGTCGCCCGCGGCGCTGCCGTAGAGCCCCGGGGCGGCGGTCCTGTCGATGTGATCGGCGGGCAGTTCGTCGATGAAGCGCGACGGGATGGCGCTTTGCCAGCGGCCGTAGACGCGCCGGTTGGCGGCAAAGGAAACGATGGCGCGCTTGCGCGCCCGGGTCAGGCCGACGTGGGCGAGGCGCCGCTCCTCCTCCAGGCCGTGCACGCCCTGGTCGTCCAGGGCCCGCTGGTGGGGGAACAGGCCCTCCTCCCAGCCGGGCAGGAAGATGGTGTCGAACTCCAGGCCCTTGGCGCCGTGCAGGGTCATCAGGGTCACCTTGTCGTCGGCCGCGGACGCCTCGTTCTCCATGACCAGGCTGACGTGCTCGAGGAACCCGGTCAGGTCCTCGAAGTCCTCCAGGGCGACCACCAGCTCCCTCAGGTTCTCCAGCCGTCCCGGCGCGTCCGGCGCCTTGTTGTCCCGCCACATGGCGGTGGTGCCGCTTTCGTCCAGCACCAGGCCCATGAGCTCGGTATGGGCCATGACGTCGAGCAACCCGCGCCAGCGCTCGAAGTCGGCGAGCAGGCCGGCCAGCGCCTTGCGCGCCCGCGGCCGGAGCTCGTCGGTCCCGGCCAGGCGCCGCGCCGCGCCCGTAAGCGAGACGCCGTCGGCGCGGGCCAGGCGATGGAGGGTCTGCAGGGTGGCCTGGCCCAGGCCGCGCTTGGGCACGTTGACGATGCGCTCGAACGCCAGGTCGTCGCCGGGCTGGGCGATGACGCGCAAGTACGCCACGGCGTCGCGGATCTCCTGGCGCTCGTAGAACCGGGGGCCGCCGATCACCCGGTAGGGCACGGCGAGGGTGATCAGGCGCTCCTCGAACTCGCGGGTCTGGAACCCGGCGCGCACCAGCACCGCCATCTCGTTCAGGGCGTGGCCCTTGGCGTGCAGGGTCTCGATCTCTTCGCCGGTGACGCGGGCCTCCTCCTCGCCGTCCCAGACGCCGAGCACGCGCACCTTCTCGCCGGTGCCGAGGTCGGTCCAGAGCGTCTTGCCCAGCCGTCCCTCGTTGTTGGCGATGAGCGCCGACGCGGCGCCCAGGATGTGGGACGTGGAGCGGTAGTTGCGCTCCAGGCGGACCACCCGGGCGCCGGGGAAATCGCCCTCGAAGCGCAGGATGTTGCCGACCTCGGCGCCGCGCCACGAATAGATCGACTGGTCGTCGTCGCCGACGCAGCACAGGTTCCTGTGCGCTTGCGCCAGGAAGCGCAGCCACAGGTACTGGGCCACGTTGGTGTCCTGGTACTCGTCCACCAGGATGTAGCGGAACCGGCGCTGGTATCCGGCGAGGACCTCGGGGTGGTCCTGAAACAGCGTGAGGGTGTGCAGAAGCAGGTCGCCGAAGTCGGCGGCGTTCACGGTCTTCAGGCGGTCCTGGTAGTCGCTATACAGGGCCAGCACCCTGCCACCGCCGGCGTCCGCGCCTTCCGCGTCCGAGACCCTGTCCGGCGTCAGGCCGCGGTCCTTCCAGCGCTGGATGATGCCGAGCACGGCGCGGGCCGGCAGGCGCTTCTCGTCGATGCCGTGGGCCTCGATGAACTGCTTGACCAGCCTGAGCTGGTCGTCCTCGTCGAGGATGGTGAAATTGGGCGTCAGCCCGACGGCCTCGGCGTGGGCGCGCAGGATGCGCGCCCCCAGGGCATGGAAGGTGCCCACCCACCAGCCCTCCACCGACCGCGCCAGGAGGGCGGCGACCCGGTCCCGCATCTCGCGCGCCGCCCGGTTGGTGAACGTCACCGCCAGCACCTCGCCGGGCCCGGCCAGGCCGCGGACCAGGATGTGGGCGAAGCGGCTGACCAGCACCCGGGTCTTGCCGGTGCCGGCGCCGGCGAGCACCAGCACCGGTCCCTCCGTGGCCTCGACGGCGGCCCGCTGGGTGTCGTTGAGGCCTTCCAGGTGGGCCACGTCCGCCGCCGCCCGGGCGTCCTGGGACGCGGCCGCGCCGGGCGCCGGGCCGGTGAGCTCGAAGGGATCGGACATGGGCGGAATATAGCACGCGGGCGGGCGCTGTCCTTGCGGGAACGGAAGTTCCGTCGCCGGCACTTACGGCGCGGCGAAGCGCGGACGCGCTCTTTTTCCTGGCCTTTCCC
>JACZQZ010000136.1 GCA_022545455.1 Pseudomonadota bacterium | reverse complement strand
AGAGCACAGAGATAAAGAAATTGAATTCACCACCAGGACACGAAGGACACCAGGTATGGGGATCGCTATTGAGTCCGGCGGAGCTCCTCTGCGTCCCTTTGCGTCCTCCGCGTTAAATTTGAAAACGCCGGGGCCGGCTTGACGGGCCTTGGGCCGGAACGCCATGGTGCGGCCATGGGCAGGGGAAAACCTTCGTTCATGGAGCGCGCGATCGCCGAGGCCGAGGCCGCGGCCAGGCGCGGCGAGGTGCCCGTCGGCGCGGTGGTCGTGGACGGCGCAACGGGCACGGTGCTGGCGGCGGCCGGCAACCGCACCGGGGAACTGAGCGACCCCACGGCGCATGCCGAGATGGTGGTCATCCGCGAGGCCGCGGCGGGCCTCGGCGCCCCCCGGCTCGACGGCTGCGACCTCTACGTGACCCTGGAGCCGTGCGCCATGTGCGCCGCCGCCATAGGGTTCGCCCGCGTCCGCCGGCTCTATTTCGGCGCCTACGACGCCAAGGGCGGCGGCGTCGAGCACGGCGCCCGCATCTTCGACCATCCCACGTGCCACCACAAACCCGACGTCTTCGGCGGCATCGAGGAAACCCGCTGCGGGGCGTTGTTGAAAGGGTTTTTCGCCGACAGGCGGTAGGTGCCTCCCTCACGCCTCCCGCGCCAGGGGCAGATTGACTAAAAGGTTCTGGGGCTTGAGGCGCACCTTGCGCTCGGGCGTCATGGCCAGGGCCAGGTAGACCGGGCGGCCGGCGATGTCGGGGCGCATCAGGCCGGGGTCCTCGAAGTCGAGGCGGAACAGGGACAACAGGCGTTCCAGGCGGTCGCCGCCCACGTCGACCTGGTTGTACAGGTCGTCGAGCAGGACGGAGGCCTCGGCGTCGAGGCCGGTGTGCCACACCCAGCGCTCGTCGGCGATCTTCTGCACCGGCTGGATGCGCACGGCGACCTCGAGGAAATGGCCGATCCAGGCCTCCAGCACCCGGCTCAGCGCGTCCAGGCCGGGCCGCGCGAAGGTCAGGTCGAGGACCGTGTCGTGCCGTTCGTCGCGCCCCCAGTAGGTCTCCGCGTTGTCGAGGGTGAGCACGTCCAGCTCCACCGTTTTGGGCGTCGTTCCCGCCTCGACCACGAGCTGGCCCAGGCTGCCGAGGCCGCCGGTGGTCCGATACATCTCCACCGTTTCGGTGTCCGCCACCAGGATCTGGCCGTCCTGGACGGTGGCCGTCTGCTCGCGGAAAAACAGCTCGCCCGCCCGCGCCCACAGGGGATCGGCGGTTCCGCCTAAGATGTTGCGCACGATCACGTGCGCCATCTGGTCGATGAACAGGGCCGGCAGGCCCACCCGCTCTTCGCGGAACAGCGCCATGTAACAGGCCTCCACCGTGCCCGCCGCCACCAGCCGGTCGCGGAAGGCGAGCAGCACCTGGTAGTTCTCGCGGGCGTCGGCGTCGGCGATTTCGGCGATCCTGGGCGGCGCGACCGGCGCCCGGGGATCGTCCGTCAACGCGCCGTGCAGGGCGCGCTCGGCGGCGCAGGATTCGGCCACCGGGCGCATCTCCGGGCGCATGAGATAGGCGCGCAGGAAGTCGTCGGTGACGGCGAGATGGCCGTCGCCGTCGCGCTCGAGCAGGTGGAATCCGGAATTGACCCAGAATTCGGGCATGACCAGCGGGTCTTTACGCTTTGCCGTGCCCGCTGATGGACGCATGCAGGGGCTTGGTTTCGTCGTACCGGCGCATTTGCTCGTCCGTGGCCTTCTCCTGATGGGCGGCCTTCCACTCGTCGTAGGGCATGCCGTAGACGATTTCCCGGGCCTCGCCGTAGCTCATCTCGACGCCGCGCCGTTCGGCCTCCGCCAGGTACCACTTGGACAGGCAGTTGCGGCAGAAACCGGACAGGATCATCAGGTCGATGTTCTGCACGTCGGAGCGCCGGCGCAGGTGCTCCACCAGGCCGCGGAACGCCGCCGCCTCCAGTTCGGTGCGCGTATTATCGTCCATTCCTCCCTCCCTCTCGTTTCCCGTCGCGGCCCCCGCCGCCGGGCCCACCGCAAAGTATATAAGAACGCAAGTTCCGCAGAAAAGGCCGCTAACGCCCGAGCGCCCGCCAGCCGATGTCCCGGCGGCAGAAGCCGTCCGGCCAGTCGATGCGGTCGACGGCCTCGTAGGCCCGCTTCTGGGCGTCGGCCACCGTGGCGGCGCGGGCGGTGACGCCGAGCACCCGTCCGCCGTTGGCGAGGATTCTCCCGCCGTCGGCCCGGGTGCCGGCGTGGAAGACGACGACGCCTTCGGCCGCATCCGCCTTCTCCAGGCCGCGGATTTCCGTGCCCTTCTCGTAGGCGCCGGGATAGCCCTTGGCGGCCATGACGACGACCAGGGCGGCATCGTCGTGCCATTCGAGCATGGCCGGGTCGAGCCGGCCCTCGGCGCAGGCGACCAGCGCGTCGAGAAAATCGGATTTGAGGCGCATCACCATGGGCTGGCATTCGGGGTCGCCGAAACGGACGTTGAACTCCAGCACCCGGGGCCCGTCCTCGCCGATCATCACGCCGGCGTAGAGGACGCCTTTGTAGGGGCGGCCCTCGGCGGCCATGCCCTCGATGGTGGGGGTGATGATGCGCTCCATGATGGTCTTCGCCATGTCGCCGGTGACCACGGGCGCCGGCGTATACGCCCCCATGCCGCCGGTATTGGGGCCCCGGTCCCCGTCGAAGGCCGCCTTGTGGTCCTGGGCGGCGACCAGGGGCACGGCGCGCCGGCCGTCGACCAGGGCGAAGAAGCTGGCCTCCTCGCCTTCCAGCATCTCCTCGACCACGACCTCGTCGCCGGCGCTGCCGAAGGCGCGCCCGGTCATGATCTTGTCGACGGCGGCCTCGGCCTCGCCGCCGGTCCGGCACAGGATGACGCCCTTGCCGGCGGCCAGTCCGTCCGCCTTGACCACGATGGGGGCGCCCTTGTCGCGGATGTAGGCCTTGGCCGCGTCGACGTCCGTGAAGCGGCCGTAGGATCCCGTGGGCACGCCGTACCTGGCGCACAGGTCCTTCATGAAGCCCTTGGAGCCCTCGAGCTCGGCGGCCCGGGCGCTGGGGCCGAAGGCAAGGATGCCGGCGTCGTCCAGGCGGTCCACCAGTCCGGCGACGAGGGGCACCTCGGGGCCGACGACGACGAAGTCGATGCCGTTCTCGGCGGCGAAACCGACCACGCCGTCCACGTCCCCGGCGCCGATGTCGACGCACCGGGCAAGCCCGGCGATGCCGGCGTTGCCGGGGGCGCAGGAAAGGTCCGCGCAGCGGGGCGATTTGGCGATGGCCCAGCACAGGGCGTGCTCGCGGCCCCCCGATCCAACCACCAGAACCTTCACGGTCTATGCCCGGTCATATGCCCGCCGCGCGCGTGTTGTGCCGGGCCGTCTTGTATCATACTACTGGCGGCGATGACCGAAAAACCATCCACAGAGGCCGGCGCGCCCGAGGTGGCCGTCCTGACCGTCGGCGAGATCTCGCGGGCGCTCAAGCGGATGGTCGAGGACTCCTTCGCCGTGGTGCGCGTGCGGGGCGAGATCACCGGCTTCAAGCGGGCGGCCTCGGGCCACCTCTATTTCTCGCTCAAGGACCCGGACGCGGTGCTGGACGCCGTGTGCTGGCGCGGCACCGCGGCCCGCCTGCGCCTCGATCCCGAGGACGGCATGGAGGTGATCGCCAGCGGGCGCCTCACCACCTATCCCGGCCGTTCCAAGTATCAGATCGTCGTCGAAAGCCTGGAACTCACCGGCGAGGGCGCGCTGCTCAAGCGGCTCGAGGAACTGAAGCACAAGCTCGCCGCCGAAGGGCTGTTCGACGAAGACCGCAAGAAGCCCATCCCCTTCCTTCCCGAGGTCATCGGCATCGTCACCTCGCCGACGGGCGCGGTAATCCGCGACATCGTGCACCGCATCGGCGAGCGCTTCCCGCGGCGGATGGTCCTGTGGCCGGTGCTGGTCCAGGGCGAGGGCGCGGCGGAACAGGTGGCCGCCGCCATCGCGGGGTTCAACGGGCTGGCGCCGGGCGGTCCCGTGCCCAGGCCCGACGTGCTGATCGTGGCCCGCGGCGGCGGCAGCCTCGAGGACCTGTGGGCCTTCAACGAAGAGGTCGTGGTGCGCGCCGCCGCGGCCAGCGACATCCCCCTGATCTCGGCGGTGGGCCACGAGACCGACATCACCCTCGTCGACTTCGCCGCCGACCTCAGGGCGCCGACGCCGACGGCGGCGGCCGAGATGGCGGTGCCGGTGCGCATCGAGCTTCTCGCCCAGGTGTTGGACGACGGCAGCCGCCTTGTCGGCACCGTGCACCGCATGCTGTCCGAACGGCGCACCCGAGTCGCCGATCTCGCCCGCGGCCTGCCCAACCTGCGGCGCATGGTGGAGGAAGCCGTCCAGCGCCTGGACGACTGGACCGAGCGCCTGAGGAACGGCATCACCGTGGGCCTGGAACGGCGCCGCGCCCGCATCGCCGAGATGGCGGCCCGGCTTCCCAGCCCGCGCCAGTTGATCGCCTACGCCCGCGTCCGCCTCGCCGGCGAGGCCAGGGCGCTGGGGACGGCGGTCCGCGGGCTGGTGCGCGGGAAGGGGGCCCGCCTGGCCCAGGCCGAGGCGGTGCTGGAGAGCTGCTCGTACGAAAGGGTGCTGGAGCGCGGGTTCACCCTGGTCTGGGACGACGCCGAGCGCGCCGTCCGCTCCGTGCAAAGGCTGGCGCCCAGGATGGCGCTCACCGTCCGCTTCCACGACGGCGCCGCCGGGGTCACGGTGAACGAGGACACCGGAAAAGGCGCGGGCGGGCCGGGGGCCGGGGGCGGCGGCCGCAGGGCCTCGAAAACACAACGCGGCAAACCGCGCCGCAAGCCGTCCCCGGACGACCGCCAGGGGACCCTGCTGTGATGGGGCGCTGGGCGGGGACGGCCGCCGCCGCGGTATTGATCGTCGCCAGCGCCTTGCCGGGGGCGGCCCGCGAACTCAGCCTCGAGGGGCCGCTGACCCAGGGCGGCCTGGTGATCGGACGGGGCGATAACGCCATCGCCGTCACCGTCGATGGCCGCGCCGTGCGGGTTTCGCCCGAGGGCCTGTTCCTGGTGGGCTTTGGCCGCGACGCGCCGCCCACGGTGGAGGTGCGGGTGCGATACCCCGACGGCGGCACGACGGTGCGCGTCCTTCACGTGGCGCGGCGCACCTACCAGGTACAGCGCATCGACGGCCTGCCGCCGCGGAAGGTCACGCCGGACCCTGAGGACCTGGAGCGCATCCGCCTGGACGGCGCCGCCATCGCGGCGGTGCGCGCCCGGGACTCGAGTCCGGCCGACTTCGCCTCGCGCTTCCAGTGGCCGGTGCGGGGGCGGGTTTCCGGCGTCTTCGGCAGCCAGCGCATCCTCAACGGCAAACCGCGCAACCCCCACGGCGGCGTCGACGTCGTCGCGCCCCTGGGCACCCCCGTGGTGGCGTCCGCCGACGGCGTCGTCGTCCTCGCCCGCCCGGACATGTTCTTCACCGGCAGGACGGTGATGATCGATCACGGCCACGGGCTGGCCTCGGTGTACGCCCACATGAGCGAAATCCTGGTCACCCAAGGCCAGCGGGTGGCCAGGGGAACGCCGATCGGACGGGTCGGGGCGTCGGGCCGCGCCACCGGGCCCCACCTCCATTGGGGCGTCAGCCTTTTCGACACCCGTCTGGACCCGGCCCTCCTTGTCGGTCCCATGGCGGAGTGAGGCCCTGGCCTGTCGGCGTGCGGTTCAGTCGGGCCAGCGGTTGTGCAGCCACAGCCACTGTTCGGGTCTTTCCCGCACCCACCCCTCGATCACGGCGTTGACCTTGGCCATGGTGGCGGCGACGTCGGCCTGGCGGTCGCCGGTCCGGGGCAGGTCGATGGGGGGATAGTGGGTGATGCGCAGGCGGCTGCCGTGCAGCCGTTCCACCCGCACCGGCACCACCGGACAGTCGAATTTGAGGGCGAACCGGGCCAGGGCCGGGGCGGTCATGGCGTCGCGCCCGAAGAACGGCACCGGGATGCCGTCGTTCAACTTCTGGTCCACAAACATGCCCAGGTGCTCCCCCTTGCGCATCAACGCCAGGGCCCGGCGCGCGCCCTCGGCGCCCTTGGGGATCAGCTCGCCGGCGCCGGGGTGGCGGCGCTGGAACAGCAGTTCCACCAGGGGGTTGTTGGGCGCCCGGTAGATGACGTGGATGGGCAGCCCCCGATGGGCGATACTGAGAGCGGCAATCTCCCAGTTGGCCATGTGGGCGGAGAAGAAGATGCCCGGCCTGCCGTCGTCCCGGAGGGCGTCGACGTGTTCGGTCCCCACCACGTCGACGCCGCCGCCGTCGTCGGAAAAGCGCAGCCGGTCCAGGTGGGGGTACTCGCAGACCGTCCGCCCCAGGTTGTCCCACATGCCCAGGATGATGCGTTCGATCCCGGGCGCCGTCTTCTCGGGGAAGGCGCGGCCCAGGTTGCGCCGGGCCCTCTCCGTGATCCCGAGGCGGGGGCCGATGGTGCGGCCGACCAGGCCGCCCAAGGCCGATGCCGCCCGGAACGGAAGCAGACGCAGGACGCCGAAGGCAGCGTAAGCGACCAGCGCCTCGAGGGGATGGATCAGGCGGCGGCGCCAGGGAACCCCGGTGGTGTTTCCAGTACTTACTTTCACGATTTCGCATACCATACGATCGCGTTTCCCGTTTCCTCGGCAGGAGGGGACGCGCGGGCGATGGGGACCCATCGGCAAGCGTTCCCGACGCCCCGAGGGAGCGGGAAACGCGACCCGAAGGGCGGTCTTGCGAGGCCCCCGGACGTCGTCGCGCGCCGCTTGTGATGCTCCAGCATCACGGCGCGCCGCGCTCCTAGCCGGAAACCTCGCAAGACCGTCGTATGGTG
>JACZQZ010000135.1 GCA_022545455.1 Pseudomonadota bacterium | reverse complement strand
TGCCGACCAGGATTCGCGTTGCCGGCCCGTCGCCGCGGGTCAGTTGCTGGCCGTTCGGTGACAGATACGTCGTGTTGTTGGTCATCGGTCGCGTGCTCCCTTTGTCTGATGTTGGTGCCGCGCAGCACCGTTACTTTATGGTCTTGTTGCCTTCTTCAAAAAGGCGATCTGGTCGGCACGCCAACGCGCCTTCCTCAGCTCTGAAAATGCCATGCGATTTCCGGGAATGAACTTTCTCGGATTCGCGAGCCACGCCTCAAGCGTCTCTTCGTTCCAGACCACATCCGACTCTCTCAACACAGTCGAATACCGAAATCCAGGTGCCGTCCCCGCTACTCTGCCGAACAACCCCGCGAGCGAGGGGCCGAATCTGTTCTCACGCGGTTTGAGCGAGTGGCATCCGGCACACGTTCGAAATATCCGCTCACCTTTGCTCGGATCCCCGTCGTGCAACCTGGCCAAGGCATCCGTCGCTCCCAAGGCGAACCATGCGAGCAAAACCGCCAGCCAACCGCGCATGATTTTCTCCCGTGTCTCAATTCCTGTGCATGCTCTCATCGCCGCACCTCCATTCCTATAAGGAATGCCAGCAAGCACTTCCTCCACGCTTCGGCTCGGACGGCCTATGGGGCCTCTTGTTCCTCTGGGGGCGAGACCAAAAGGGCCCACCTCAGCCACAAGGCCGCGACCGTGACGAGGACCCCAAAAGCGGCGACGTATACCCGCACCGGCTCAAAATATACGAGCAACAACTCGCTACCGAAGACAAACAGCAAGATCTTGTTGCACACCGGGCAGGCGACGCCGAGGAAAGTCAGGACGCTCCCAACCCCGACCGGGCGCGCGGCGCATCGGATCCGCCGGAGCGCGAAATAGAGCCCAAGAAGGACCGATTGGATCGCGAGCAACCCGATTTCGACCCATCCTGCGGGCGTCATGCGGAAGAACGACGGGTTCTCCCAAAGGGCGGTTACGGTTCCGAGCGCCACAAACACCGCGCCGGCGATACCCGCGGTCTTGAGGACGCCTCTCGAGTCGAAGACTGTCAACAATGTGGCGCGCCCCACTCCTGTCCCTTCTCAAAACCTAGATTCCAATATTCTTACGCTGGAATCTAGGTTTTGAGAAGGGACAAGGGGATGGTAAATCGCATAGGCCGTCTTCGGGAGGAGGAGGAACACCGCGCTCCCTATTGACAGCGCTGCGGTACAGGCCCAGGCATGGAGGACAACACGACTGTGGAGCGAAATGATGTCAGTCATGAATTATCGGCGGATCAGCGCCCGCAGGCGGGCGAGCACCTCTTCCATCTGAAACGGTTTGGTCACATAGTCGTCGGCGCCGGCATCGAAGCCTGCGACCTTGTCGCTCCACCGGCCGGAACGACGACCGCTTTCATCCGCTAAGCCGGCATTCAAGCCCGCTTTGCGCTTTCAGCGCATCAAATTTCAAACTGAGACATCATCCGAAAACCCCTCTACCGGTGGGTCCCATATCCTCCCGTACGGCGGCTGGACAGGGCCGCAAGCCCGGATTTCCGTCATTTCCGGCGGCGCCGCGGGTGCACACATCCCCCTTGCCGAGGCCGTTGGGCGGGGCGGCTTAGGCGTTCACCGGCAGGCCGTGGTGGAAGACGGTCAGGCTGGCCCGCTCCATCACCGTCCACGATTCGTCGTGGGTCAAGGGACGGGTCGCAATGACCGTGACCACGTCGTGTGGCGTGGTTTCCTTGGCGAAGTCCACCGTCAGCTCGGTGTCGATCAGGCTCGCCTTTCCGAACGGCGCCCGGCGGGTCAGCCAGGCCAGATTGGTGGAGCAATGGGCGTACAGGTATTGTGAATCGCTGAGCAGCACGTTGAAGCTGCCAAGCCCGTCGATGCGCGCCAACAACCGCCTGACCACGCGCGCTACGGTTTGTCCGGGCGTGGGCGGCCGGGCGTAGCGGGCGCGCAACTGGTCCAGGATCCAGCAGAAGGCGTGTTCGCTGTCCGTCGTGCCGATGGGTTTGTAGAACTTGAGCGGCCAGCGCTTTATGCCCTTGAGCTGCCCGTTGTGGGCGAACGCCCAGGTGCGCCCCCAGAGCTCGCGGGTGAACGGATGGGTGTTCTCCAGACAGACGCGGCCGTTGGTGGCCCGCCGGATATGGCAGACCACGACAAGGCTTTTGATGGGATAGCGGCGCACCGTGCGGGCAATCTCGGAATCGGAACTGGGTCCCGGATCGTGGAAGGTCCGGCACCCCTTGCCCTCGTAAAAGGCGATGCCCCAGCCGTCGCCGTGGGGGCCGGTGCTGCCGCCGCGCTCCATCAGCCCGGAAAAACTGAACCGGATATCCGTAGGCACGTTGGCGCTCATGCCAAGGAGTTCGCACATGCCCCGATTTTAGCTGCCGGGCGGCCAATCGCAAGCCCATGCGCCCTTGTCCCGCCTCCCGGGCGCCGGCAACGGCGGCGGCCGGGAACGTCCGCCTCCCCCCGCGGCGCGAGGGAACGCCGGAGTGCGGACGGGATTCCCCCCGGGCGGGCCGGCGCCCGGCGACGGGCGGCCCGGGGTCAGGCGCCCGGCGGGCCCTTCAGTTCCACCGTGTTGCCCTCGGGGTCCTGGATATACATGGACGGGCCGTCGCCTTCGGCGCCGTAGCGCTGGTGCACGTCCCCGGGCGCCACGCCCAGGGCCTCCAGGTGGCGGCGCAGGGCCGTCTCGTCGAAGGTCTCGATGCGCAGGGCCAGGTGGTCCACGTTCCTGCCGCCGGCGCCCGGCGCCGCGCCGCCCCGGCGCCCGATCTCGCCGTTGACGTCCACCAGATCGATCAACGAACGCCCGGCGCGAAGCTGGTAAAGCCCCACGTCGTCGAGCCGCCGTTCCACGGTGCAGCCGAGCACGTCGCAATAGAAACGGATGGCGCGGGGCACGTCGGACACGCGCAGCACCACGTGGTCGATTTCCCGGATCCGGATGGTCACCCCATGCCCGCCCTTCGGTTCGTTCGCCGGGGGGCGCTCAGCCGTGGTCGGACTTGATGATCTCGGTCATGGTCACGCCGAGGCGGTCGTCGATGACCACCACTTCGCCGCGCGCGATCAATCGGTTGTTGGCGTGCAGATCGATGGTTTCGCCCACCATGCGGTCCAACTGCACCACGGCGCCGCGGCCCAGCTTCAGGAGCTGGCTCACCTTCATGGTCGCCGTGCCCAGAACCGCCGTAACCTCAACCGGAACGTCGTAGACCGCGTCCGGGTCGCCGGCCTCGCCGGCGGGAGCATCGTCCCCTTTCCCGGCGGCTGCGTCCCCTTCGGCCGCGGCGGCAGGAGCCTCGTCCCCTTTCCCGGCGGCGGTGTCCCCTTCGGCCGCGGCGGCAGGAGCCTTGTCCCCGCCCCCGGCGGCGTCCGCGGCGTCCGCCTGTTTCACATCGTCGTCGTCGTCAGCCATGATCATATCCTCGCAGTCTAAACCTAGTCACTCCCCGCCCATACGTCCATCCTCACGTGGGTGTCCCCGCATCTTCCGCCGGAGGCATGACCGGTCGCGTTCAGGTCAACGGTTGCAGCTCGCCCAGCATGGTGGGAATGAGTTCGCTGACGGTGGGATGGATGTGCATGGCGCGCTGGATCACCGTGTACGGGGCCTTGGCGTACATCACGTCGATGATGCTGTGAATGACCTCGTCGCCGCCGATGCCGATGATCGCGGCGCCCAGGATGCGCTTGTTTCCGGCGTCCACCAGGATTTTC
This sequence comes from Pseudomonadota bacterium, assembly GCA_022545455.1. Lineage (GTDB taxonomy): Bacteria > Pseudomonadota > Alphaproteobacteria > Rhodospirillales > 2-02-FULL-58-16 > JACZQZ01. Next base: position 3,158 of record JACZQZ010000135.1, on the reverse strand, counting down.
ATGAAGCCCTGTGTTTCGCCGCGTTCGACGGCGCGCCCGACCCGCGTCATCGGCCGCTTGCCGATCAGCGCCTGGCGGCCCGATTCGCGTACCTGGCGTTCGGTCATACCGACCCGCCCCAGCGGCGGGTCGATGTAGAGCGCGTAGGCGGGGATGCGGTCGCTGACCCGGCGGGGATCGTCGTCCAGCAGGTTGGCGGCGACGATCTCGTAGTCGTTGTACGAGGTGTGGGTGAAGGCGCCCTGGCCATTGCAGTCGCCGATGGCCCAGACGTGGGGCACGTTGGTGCGCAGTTGATCGTCGACCTTGATGAAGCCCCGCTCGTCGACCGCGATGCCCGCCCTGTCCAGGCCAAGGTCCCCGGTATTGGGCATGCGCCCGGTGGCGACCAGGAGATGGGATGCGGCGATCTCCTTGGTAACGCCGTCGCACCGCGCGTGCACCCTGATGTCGCCGTCGGTGCCGGCGACGCGGAAGTCCGTGGCGTCGGTCAGGACGGTGATTCCTTCGTTGTCCAGAATCCCGGCCACCGCCGCGCACACGTCTTCGTCCTCGCGCATCAGGAGGCGTGGCCCCCGTTCGATGATGGTGACCTGGCTGCCGAAGCGGCGATACATCTGGCCGAACTCGAGACCGATATAGCTGCCGCCGATGAGCACCAGGTGCTCGGGCAGGAAATCCACGTCCATCATGGTCGAGTTGTCGAGATAGGGCACGGTGTCGAGCCCCGGAATCGGCGGCGCCGCCGACCGTGCGCCGACGTTGATGAAGACCTTGTCCCCTTCCAGCACGTCGTCGCCGACGCGCACCGTCCGCGGCCCTTCGAAGGTTGCGTGGCCGACGTACACGGTGCCGTTCTCCAGGCCCTTCATCCACCCCTCGACACCCGTGTTCGAGCGCTCGACGACGGCGTCCTTGCGCGCCTTCACTTTTTTCATGTCGACACGGATGGGACCGTCGATGACGACCCCGAAATCGGCCCCCCGCCGCGCCATGTAGGCGGCCCGCGCGCTGGCCACCAGGGTCTTCGTGGGGACGCAGCCGGTGTTGACGCAGGTGCCGCCGAAACGCCGGCGCTCGATGACGGCCACGGTCATGCCTTCGGCGGACAGGCGGGCGCCCAGCGCCGGTCCCGACTGGCCGGTGCCGATGACGATCGCATTGAATTTGGTTGTCATGGGTCCCCTCCCCCATACACGCAAAAGATGGCACGAAACCGCGCGCGGGAATACCAAGAAGACGCCCGGGCTCGTGTCTTGGGTCCCGTGCGGCCGCCGCTCACCGGCGTGGCAGGCGGTCGGGGTGATCGCTGATCACCGCCTGGACGCCCCAGCCGTACAGCGTCTCGGCCCGCTGGGGCTCGTTCACCGTGAAGCAGCGCAGCGGAATTCCGGCGTCCACCACGGCGCGCGCCTTGCCCGGCGTGAGCTCCCGGTGCCGGCAGTGCAGCGCCGTGCAGCCCGCGTCTTCCATCCGCCGGCGCCAGTCGCGGGGGATGGCGAACACCAGAAGGGCGCGCGATATGTCGGGCGCCGCGTCGCGCGCCGCGGCCAGGGTTACGGGATCGAAGCTGGAGATCAGGGGTACGGGCAGGCCCGCCGGCCATTCGTCGCGCAGCAGCCCCGCAACCATGCGCCCGGTTTCGTCCTCGCGGCCCGGCGACGCCTTGATCTCGACGTTGGCGCCGAGCCCCAGCCCGGCGAGGACAGCCATCGCCTGGCGGAGCGTCGGGACGGGCTCTCCCGTGAACGCACTTGCGTACCAGCCGCCGGCGTCGAGCGCCTGGAGGTCCGCCAGGTCCCGGTCCGCCACCGCGCCCGGCGCGCCGGTGGTGCGCTTCAGCTTGTCGTCGTGGAAGAGGACCACATGGCCATCGCGGCTCAGCTTGGTGTCGAACTCGACCCAGCGGACGCCGAGCGCCGCCGCCTTGCGGATGGACGCGAGCGTGTTTTCCGGCGCATGGCCGCAGGCGCCCCTATGGCCGATGACCGCCGGCACGCCGGCCGGGCGCGGCTCCGTCATCGCGGCCCCATCACTCCCACGGCGTCACCTCCCCTGTCCCGTTGCCGGCGCCCATCGGATTGTCGGCGGCGCCAATTCACGCTACCTTCGGGCGAGAACCGAGTCCACGGAGGAGATATGCGATGGCGCGCCTGGTTTCCGTTTCCCTTTTGTGTGTTGCGCTCGCCGGCCTGGCGGCGGCGGCCGCGAACCCGGCCCGCGCCGGGGCCCAGGAGCGGCTGGTGACCCTGGAGACGAGAGCGGGCGTCACCCAGAAGTTCATTCTCATCACCCCGCAAAAGCCCGTCGCCGCCGTCATCCTGTTCGCCGGGGGAAAGGGGAACCTGGATCTGTCCGGCGCCGCGGACCGGCCCGTGCTGGGGTGGGGCAAGAACAACTTCCTGGTCCGCACCCGCGCCGATTTCGCCGCCCACGGCTTCGCCGTGGCGGTGGTGGACGCGCCGTCGGACCGCAAGGAGCGCGTTGGCATGCGCGGCGGTTTCAGGAACAGCGCCAAACACGTGACCGACATCGACGCCGTGACCGCCCACCTGAAGAAGACCGTGCGCGTACCCGTATGGCTCATCGGCACCAGCCGGGGCACCGAATCCGCGGCCTACGTAGCCATCCACGCCAAGGAGAAAGTCGCCGGGCTGGTCCTTACGTCCAGCATGACGGAAGATAATTCCGACGGCCGCCCGGTGACCGACCTGCCGCTCGATCGAATCCGGGTGCCGGCCCTCGTCGTCGCCCACGAGGACGACGAATGCTGGGCGACGCCGCCCGACGGCGCCGAACGCATCGCCGAGGGCCTGGTCAATGCGCCCAAGGTTGCCGTGAAGATGTTCAGCGGCGGCGACCCGCCCCTCTCGAAACCGTGCCAAGCCCGGTCGGCCCACGGGTTCCTGGGCATCGAGCGGGACGTGGTGGCGGCCATCGCCGCCTTCATCAAATCCGCGTCCAGGTAGTCCGCGGGCGGCGCGAGGCTTGAATCCACGCGGGACGGCGGAATCCTAGTACCCTCTATCATAATAGGATGGTACGTGTGATCGTCTTTTCGCGTCTTTTGGGCAGGAAGCGTCGCGCCGGCGATGCGGGACATCGTCAAGCGGCGCTGACGCCCCCAAAAGGCGCGAAAAGCGACCCTTCGGGCGGCC
>JACZQZ010000034.1 GCA_022545455.1 Pseudomonadota bacterium | reverse complement strand
GGTGTCCCCCCGACACCGTATGCGGGGGGGGCGCCCCCGCGACCCCCGGGGGGCCACCGGGGGGTGTCCCCCCGACACCGTATGCGGGGGGCGCCCCCGCGACCCCCGGGGGGCCACACGGGGGGTGTCCCCCCGGCTACGGTATGCGGGGGACGCCCCCGCGGCCCCCGGCGTCGTCGCGCGCCGCTTGTGGTGCATGCACACCACGGCGCGACGCGCTCCTAGCCGGAAACCTCGCAACGCCGTCGTATGGGTACAATTTAGCTGATGCAGGCCACTAACAGGATGCTGAAAAACTGTCATATGCGGCCATGACCAAGACCGCGCGCGCACGTGCCCGAAAGCCCGAACCGGCCCTTCCCGAATGGGACCTGGAAGACCTTTATTCCGGTCCCGATGCACCGGAACTGGAGGCCGACCTGGCGTGGGCGGAGGCGCAATCGAAGGCCTTCGCCGGGCGCTACAAGGGGCGCCTGGCGGACCTCGACGGGGCGGCCCTGGGCGAGGCCATCGCCACCTACGAGGGGATCGCCGAGCGCCTGGGCAAGGCCACCAGCTACGCCCAGCTCGTCTTCGCCGCCAATGTCGGCGATCCCGAGGCGGGGCGCTTTCACCAGACCGTGCAGGAACGGGCGACGGACATCTCGACCGAAACCCTGTTTTTCACCCTCGAGCTCAACCGCCTGGACGACGCCGTGCTGGCCAGGCAGCTCGAAAGCCCCGCCGCCGGCCGGTACGCGCCCTGGATCCGGGACACCCGCGCCTTTCGTCCCCATCAGCTTTCCGACGAGGTGGAGCAGATTCTGCACGAGAAGTCCGTCACGGGGCGCGCGGCGTGGGTGCGCCTGTTCGAGGAAACCGTTGCCGACCTGCGTTTTCCGGTGGACGGCAAGGCCCTGACCCTCGCCGATGTCCTGAACGCGCTGACCGATCACGACCGTGCCGTCCGCCGCAAATCGGCCAAGGCCCTGGGCCGGGTGCTGGACGGGAAGCTGCGCCTGTTCTCGCTCATCACCAACATGCTCGCCAAGGACAAGGAGATCGAGGATCAATGGCGCAAGTTCCCCTTTCCGGTCTCCGAGCGCAACCTGCACAACCAGGTGGACGACGCGGTGGTGGAGGCGCTGGTGGCTTCGGTCAGGGACGCCTTTCCCGATCTCGCGCACCGGTATTACCGGCTCAAGGCGCGCTGGTTCGGCCGCAAAACGCTGGACTACTGGGACCGCACCGCGCCCCTTCCCGGCGACGAAGACCGCCGCTACACCTGGGACGCGGCCCGCACCCTGGTGCTCGACGCCTACGGCGGTTTCACCCCCGAGATGGCGGACATCGCCAGGCGCTTTTTCGACCACCGCTGGATCGACGCGCCGCCGCGGCCGGGCAAGGATTCGGGCGCCTTTTCCCATCCCACGGTGCCGTCGGCGCACCCCTATATCCTGATGAACTTTCACGGCAGGGCGCGCGACGTGATGACGCTGGCGCACGAGCTGGGACACGGGGTGCATCAGGTCCTGTCGGCGGGCCAGGGGGCGTTGATGGCGGACACGCCCCTGACCACGGCGGAGACGGCGTCGGTGTTCGGCGAGATGCTCACCTTCCGCGCCATGCTCGACGGCGAGACGGCGCCTTCGCGCCGGCGCATCCTGCTCGCCGGCAAGGTGGAGGACATGCTGAACACGGTGGTGCGCCAGATCGCCTTCCATGAGTTCGAGCGCCGGGTCCACGACGAACGCCGCACCGGGGAGCTGAGCGCCGAACGCCTGGGCGAGATCTGGTTGGACGTGCAGCGGGAAAGCCTGGGTCCCGCCATCCGTTTCCACGACGAGTACCGGAATTTCTGGGCCTACATCCCCCACTTCGTGCACACGCCGTTCTACGTGTACGCCTATGCCTTCGGGGACTGCCTGGTGAATTCGCTCTACGACGTGTTCCAGAAGGGGCATCCGGGGTTCCAGGACAAGTACCTGGATATGCTGCGCGCCGGCGGCACGTTGAGGCACAAGGAGTTGCTGGCGCCTTTCGGCCTGGACGCCGGCGACCCGGCCTTCTGGCGGCGCGGCCTCAACGTCATCTCCGGCTTCATCGACGAGCTGGAGGCGATGGGCTAGTACCCTCCTGTTGGGTACTAAGGAAAACGCATGGCCAGGAACGGCGACAACGAACAAGACACCCTGACGGGGAGGGTGAAACGCTACGCCCGGGTGGGCACCACGGTGGGCGGCCTGGCGGCGCGGTTCGCCGGCGGGCGCCTCTTCGGCATGACCCTGGATAAGGGCGAGCACGCGGTCGAACTCAGAAACGCCCTCGGCGGACTGAAGGGGCCGCTGATGAAGGTGGCGCAGATCCTGTCCACGGTTCCCAACGTGCTGCCCCAGGAATACACCAAGGAACTGGCGCAGCTTCAGACCAACGCCCCGTCCATGGGGTGGGCGTTCGTCAAGCGCCGCATGACGGCCGAGTTGGGACCGGACTGGCAAGGCAGGTTCGCCTCGTTCGAGCACCAGGCCGCCATGGCCGCCTCCCTGGGCCAGGTCCACCGCGCCCGGGCCCGGGACGGCGCCTTCAAGGGGCGCCCGCTTGCCTGCAAGCTCCAGTACCCGGACATGCGCTCGGCGGTGGAGGCGGACCTCACGCAACTGAAGCTGATCTTCGCCATATACCGCCGCTACGACCGCGCCATCGACCCGAGCGAGGTCCACGCCGAGCTTTCGGACCGCCTGCGCGAGGAGCTGGATTACGTGCGCGAGGCGCACACCATGGTTCTCTACAGCCGGATGCTCGCCGACGAGGCCGGCGTGCATGTGCCCGAGCCCGTGCCCGAGCTGTCCACCGACCGGCTGCTGACCATGACCTGGCTCGACGGCGCGCCCCTGCTCCGTTTCGTCGAAGAGCACGGCGAAAGCCGCAACGACGTCGCCCGGAACATGTTCCGCGCCTGGTACGTGCCGTTCTATTTCTACGGCGTCATCCACGGCGACCCGCACCTGGGCAACTACACGATCAGGCCGGACGCCACCATCAACCTGCTGGACTTCGGCTGCATCCGCGTGTTCAAGCCGAATTTCATGCGCGCCGTCATCGACCTGTACAAGGCCCTGCGCGACGGCGACGAGGCGCTGGCCGTCCATGCATACGAGACCTGGGGCTTCACCGGCCTGGACCGCCAGGTCATCGACGTGCTCAACCAATGGGCCCACTATGTGTACGGGCCGTTGTTGCAGGACAAGGTGCGGCCGATCCAGGAAAATACCGGGACCATGTACGGCGCCGAGGTGGCGGCCAAGGTCCACGCCGAGCTGCGCCGCCTCGGCGGGGTCACGCCGCCCCGGGAATTCGTCCTCATGGACCGTGCCGCCATCGGCCTGGGATCGGTGTTCATGCACCTGAAGGCGGAGATCAACTGGCACCGCCTGTTCCACGACCTCATCGACCGCTTCGACGAAGCCGACCTTGGCCGGCGCCAGGAAAAAGCCCTGAAGGCGGCCGGGGTTGCGCCGTCGGATTAGACAAGGCCGTCGGCTCATGGCCGCGCCGCCGGATGCGGATGTCCGCCGGTACCCGTCGATAAACCCGGCTACCGCATGGTCGCTATGTCACGTTCCAGATGGCGGAAGTCGCCGTGCCCCGTGACCTGTTCAGAAAAATCCTGCGGCTGATCGAGGATCTGCGACCGAGCCCCACTCCAGTGTAGGCCGGGGACGTCGACGGCACGTCAAAACGACAGGCGAGGTGTGTCTGCATGACGAGAACATTGACCGAATGGCCATTCGAAAACGGTCAAACCGAAAAAGTCGGGCCATCGGATGGCTGCCGAGGGAATGCAGTTCCCTTAGCGGCTGAATCGAAATACGATTTCCGCGAACTTGGAGCTTATCTGAAAAATGTCGGTTTGAGTCTGGGACCGGACCGGGGATGAGATCATGGAATACCGCGTGATTTCCGCCGACTGCCACATCGACCTTCCGTGGCTGCCGCCGGATTTGTTCACCGCCAATGCGTCCAAGGCGTTGAAGGACCGCATGCCCTATGTCACCGACGGCGAAAAGGGCCCGGTGTGGGTGAGCAAGAACGGCGGCTACTTCGGGCTCCAGAACGGCATGGGCTCGTCGGGGCGGGAATACATCCCCGGCCAAATCCAACGCTCCGACCGCATGGCCGCCGAGGGCCTTTACGAGGACGGCAAGAATGGGATCCGGCGCTTGACCGACCCGGACCTCCGGATCAAGGACCAGGACCGGGACGGCATCCAGGCGGAGGTGCTGTTCGGCATCCTCGGGGCCAGCCAGCGCCTGAACGACGACGAGGCGGCGGTCGAGATGATGCGCATCTACAACGACTGGCTGGCCGATTTCTGCGACACCCACCCGGAGCGCTTCGCCGGCCTGGCGTCGATCCCCAACCACGACGTCGCCGCCGCCGCCGCCGAGATCGAGCGTGTCGTCAAGCGGGGCGCCCTTCGCGGCCTCGAGGTCGCCAACAGCTGGGACATGAAGCCCCTATTCGATCCTGATTGGGCCCCACTGTGGAAGGCCGTCGGCGAGTCCGGCCTGCCACTGCACTTCCACACCATCGGCACCAAGAGGCCGGATTTTGAGTCCATGCCGCCATTGCAGGGGCGCCAGGCCCACGCCGTCTACATCACCGGCTTTCAGCTCGGCATGGCCCGGACCCTGATGGAGATCATCTATTCCGGCGTGCTCGAAACCTACCCCTCGCTCCATGTCGTCATCGGCGAGAGCGGCATCGGCTGGATCCCCTATCTCCTGAACCGAATGGACATGGAGTGGGAGGAGCAATACAAAGACCTGACCCTGAGGATGAAGCCGAGCAATTACTGGCACCGCCAGTGCCGAGCGACCTATCAGAGCGACGAGATCGGGCTTCGGCTCCTCGACATCCTGGGCGAGGACAACATCATGTGGGGGTCGGACTTCCCCCATCCCGACGGCGTGTGGCCGGATTCCCAAGCGTTCATCCAAAAGGAACTCGGCCACATGCCGGAGGCGACCCGCCACAAGCTCGTCTGCGGCAATGCGGCCAGGCTTTACGGCTTCGAGCTCTAACGCGCCGCCCCAGACGCGAAGCCCGCCCCGCGGGCGATCCTGGGGGCGGGCCGGTTTTACCGATTTCCGAAACTATTGGTCTTAGTGCTTGTTGCCGAATAAGAGCAACAGCGAAATACCCGACCGAAGAATTCAAGCCCGCTCAGGGTCAAACCCGATAGGTCGCCGAGTTGGTTACGGTTGACCGGCGGGGACCTGTGAGCGGACATCGCCACTCGGAACGCCACTCAGTCCACGCTCACTTTGCCGGTTTCGTTCCAAACGGTGTGGATATCCTCCGGCAGGACACAGAAGACCTGGCCCGGTCCCGCCATATTCTCCGTTTGGCGCTTAAGGTCCGCGTAACCGGGCTTGGAACCGCCGGCCATGGTAGGAAGCCGGCATCGGACATGGTCATTTCACCGGTTGCTCCCAACCCATCGGCGCGATTCAAAATAGCGTTTCCGGGCCGTTAGAGCACCGCCCTGGACCGCGATCGATCCCGCTGGATGTTAAAGTGTTCCTTCCATCGGCGCTGAGCACGCATGCCAGAAAGGTATTCTTCGTGTTTGTGGCCGATGGGGAAGGGCGCCGGGTCCGGGACTTCCGACCAAAGCCCAGCCTTTCGGCGAGCCTCGCGCTGATCCATTAGTCCGTCGTTGTAACTCTCGTAAACGATCCATCCGCCAGGCGCACCGAGTGTCGCCGCCCGATAGCGCCCGTCCATCTCGTCCATGAAGGCGACCTGCTCGTCGGTGAGCGCCAGGGGCTCCAACACGTCGTCGTACCCGAGCTCGCGGAGCGTGTCTCCCGCCACCCAGGCCATGATCCGCTGGTCGCGGACGCTCAGCTGTTCCTTGTAGATTCCGACGTGCTTGTCGGAGATGGGTTCTGCCAACGCCCAGTTGTCCTTGGTTTTACCGCGCCGCTGCGCCGTGGGCGTGGTGTGAAATTCCAACAGCGCATCGGTGTAATCCTCACCCAGGAAATTACACAGGCGTTTCAGGTGATCGACGGGGTCGACGACGAAATCCTCGTACTTGATATCGAACCACTGGTCCCGGGACAGCGCCTGACGCCACGGCTTGACCGCCTCCTGGCCCATGTTCCAGAGTTCGGCGGCGCTATAGATGTTCGTCGGCCCGAAGGACGAATCCAAAAACTCGGCACTCGCGTCGCGTCCATCGCGATAGATGAAGACGAATTGGGCATTGGGGAAGTCTTCAAGAATCTGCTCGATGTAGAACAGGTTGTAGGGCGTCTTTTCGCCCCAGCGGGGCTTTCCTTCCTTCCGGGCGTAGTACTGAAACATTGCCGCGTAGGCCCCGGCGAAGCTTTGCTCGAGCTCGAGCGCCCGGTCCACGATCTCGTTGCCGAAGGTTTCGGGGTCGACGTCCATACCCCAAAACGGCGTGCGCAACCCGTAGGCCATTTCGTGACAGAGGACGCGGAAATTCTCAACCTCGCTTAGGTCTCCATAGGTAAAGAGATACGGCCGGAACCGCGTGTAGTACCAAGCGACCTCGGGGACCGCGAGGCGCGGATGACACCCGAGAATCGCCATCACCAGCGTCGTCCCCGACCGTTCCGAGCCGATGACGATAATTGGCCGCTCATCGAAGGTTAATGACATGGCAATGCTGTCCTCTCAGGGCACTAACCGTCGTTCGCATTATTCGCCGTCACGGCAATGGCTTCGTGAAGCCCAGCCTTCACTTCCTCGATTTTGCGCAGGAACGCTTCTCCCTCGCGGCGTTGGTTGCGGGGGATATCGACACGGTATTCCCGGACGATCTCGGCCGGCGTACCGCCCAACAGCAAAACCCGATCACCCAGGTACACAGCCTCCTCGATGTCGTGGGTAACGAACAGGATCGACTTCTTGGTTTCGCGCCAGATGCGCAAGAGCTCGTCCTGCAACCCGGTCCGGGTGATGGCATCGAGCGACCCGAAGGGCTCGTCCATCAACAGGATGTCGGGTTCCACGGCGAGCGCCCGGGCGATGCCGATGCGCTGGCGCTCGCCACCGGAGAGCTGATAGGGCCACCGATTGCCGAAATCTGACAGACCGACCAGATCGAGGGTGTGGTCCACTCGTTGCTGCATGTCGGCGTCGGCGACATCGATGCCTTCGAGCCCGAGAGTGATGTTTTGCGAAATCGTCCGCCACGGCATCAGGCTATCGGCCTGAAAGACCATGGCGATGGGCCGCCGGGACGGCACCCGGACGGCGTTAACCTCGATCGATCCCTCCAAGGACGGGATCAGGTCGGCGATTACGCGCAGCAACGTCGACTTGCCGGCGCCGGAGACGCCGACGAGGGTCACGAACTCGCCTTCCTCGACGCTGACGTTCAGGCGATGGAAGACGACGTTCCGCGCGTCGCCCTCGCCGAAGGCGACGGCCAGGTTCTTGGTTTCGATTACCGCTGCCATGCCAGGATCCTTTGTTGGATCCGCACGAAGACGTAATCGCTCACCCCGTACAAGAACGCGATGGAGAACATGTACAGAATCACGACCTGGGTGTTCAAAAGCCCCGCCGCTTCGATCATGCGCTGACCGATGCCCTGGATACCGAAAAGCTCGGCCGCCACCACCGTCATCCAGCCCTGACCCAAGCCGGCGCGAAGCCCGGAAAGGATGCCGGGCGCGGCGCCCGGCAGGATCACCTTGCGTAACAGCGCCGGAAATGTCCGGTGGCCAAAGGCGCGGGCGACCTCGATCAGGTCCTTATCCACCGCCTTCACCGCGCCCATGGCGGTGAAGTAGTTGATCCAGAAAATGCCGATGGAAATGATGAACGCCGCCGCCGTCTCGGTGATCCCGAACCAGATGATGGCGAACGGAATCCACGCCAGCGGCGGGATCGGGCGCAATATGCGGGCCAGGTAGGCTTGGCTGGCCTCGACCCTGGGAAACAGCGCCACGACGACGCCCAACGTCACGCCCAGGACCGAGCCCAGCACGAACCCGATGGTGTAGTGGCGAAGGCTGGACCAGACCATGACCTGCCAGAAACCTTCGTTGATCTCGGAAATGAGCGCCGGTGGAATGGTGCTGGGAGGGGGCAGCAGATGGGGTTCCATGATCCCACTTCTTGCGAACCCCTCCCAGAACAAGAGGAATACCACCAACCCGGTAGACGACAGGACGTACCGCGTGGTCGGCTTCACGTTGGATGACTTCTTTTTCCCGTGTCGGCGTTCTTATTTTCGTAGGCCAAGGTTCCTGGCGGCGTCGTTGTAGATGGTGATGTCGAACAGGCCGTCCACCTCCACCGTGGTCTTGATCTTCTCGCTTTTCTGGAAGTCGTGCATGTAGCGGCTCTCGACGATGATATTCGCCGGATTGTCCTCGAAGTTGGCCGACGGCGATTCCAGGGCTGCTTGGATCGTCTTGACATCCACCAAACCCTTGGCGACGAAGTTCCTCACGTGCGGAGCCGCCGCGGCCGGGTCCTTCTTCAACAACTCGGTCGCCTTGATGTGGAGCTCGATCAGCTTCACCAGCGTGTCCCGGTACTTGGCGATGACGTGCTCTCTGGCGGCGATGGTGGATCCCGGCTGACCCGGCATCATGTCTTTCGCGCCGGCGATGATCTTGGAGCCCGGGAGCTTGGTCTTCACGATGGTCAGGATTGGCTCCAGGATGCCGGCGGCGTCGACGGCCTTGGCCAACAAAGCCTGTTGCACGCGGGAGGCCCCCATGCCGATCAGCTCGACCTCGTCAAGTTCCACCCGCAGCTTCCTGAGAAGCCAATGGCGGGTCACCGTGTCGGGCACGGAGCCCTTAGGGAAGCTCGCGATCTTCGGCTTGCGGCCCATTTCCTTGGTGAACATGCGGATCGCTTTGGCGCTGTTGCCGTACTTGTCGAAGTACTTGACCAAGTCGCCGTGGGCGATGACGGCGATCTGATTGACGATGCCGGCCGCGATGACCTTGAGCTTGATACCCTTGCCGCGGGTCACCATCGCGGGCCCGATGCCGAAGCACATGACGTCCATCTTTCCCGACGCGATGGCCTGCACGATCGCCGGGCCGCTCGAAAAACGGGTGAGCTTGAGGTTGATGCCGGCCTTCTTGGCCCAGCCCATACCCTCGATGACGAAAAGCTGGCTGCACGGCACGATCGGCATGTAGGCCATCTCGAGCGTGACCATGTCGGTACCGGCCTTGCCGGGCAGCGCCGTCAAGAGAACCCCCAGCAGCGAACCGGCGACCAGTATAGTCTTGAACGTTTTCATGCGAAGCCTCCCCATAGTGTTTTTTTATTGAGTGGACATTATCAAATTTTTGAATGTGTAAATAACACGATATTCGGTATGTGGGGGAAAAAAAGCAATTCAATCGGCCAAGATACGGGAAATCCATAACATTTTAACAGCGCTGTGGGGGAACGACAAACTATTCGGCGTCCGGTTTCGACCCGTATGGAAACCACTGGTTTTCCGTACGGGAACGTTTCAAGTTAGAGTGATACACCTATCTTTGGATGGGTCCGTGTGGCCAGGAAATGGTAATGAAGCTGCACACCTTCTTTCAATCGGGTTCGGCCTACCGGGTCAGGATCGCGCTGGCGCTCAAACAAATCGACTACGAACCCATCTATGTTGTCGGGGGTCTGGGCTCAACCGACCTGAAACGACCAGAATACCTAAAACTCAATCCATCCGCCGTGGTGCCGACGTTGATTGATGGTGATACCGTGCTGACCCAGACTTTGGCCATCATCGAATACCTGGAGGAGATTTGCCCGGAGCCGCCGCTGTTACCGAGTGACGCCGCAGGCCGCGCTCGGGTGCGGGCCATCGCGCAAGTGATGGTGAGCGACACCCATCCGCTTTCGACCGCACGGGTCATCGATTATCTCGACGGGACTCTCGACCTTTCCGAGGAAAATTTGAACAGTTGGCTCCAGCATTGGAACGAGCGCGGATTCGGTGCCGTTGAGAAAATGCTCGACGATGACGGCATGCCGGGAACCTACTGTCACGGTGACAGGCCAACTGTGGCCGACATCGCCCTTGTTTCCCAGGTCTTCGTGGCAAAGAAGTTTGGGGCCGATTTTTCAAGCACCCCCAACGTGACGCGGGTCTACAATACTTGCATGGAGCATCCAGCCTTCTTAGACACCGCGCCAGACAGACAGCCAGACGCGCAACCTACCTAACGACTGACAGGGTACGGATATCATTTCTTTTCCATCCACCCCTGTGAATGTCCGCTTCGGGTCAACAGCGGTAGTTCGCCGAGTTGGTCACGGTTGACCTGGTGTGGACCCGTGAGCGGACACCGCCACTCGCAACACCCGTCGACGAGCCCATGGCATCCGTACATGTGAAAACGACCGGTGGGCTTGCCCGCGATCCCGCAAACGAATGGATCCTGGCAAGGTCCCTGTCCGACCACGACGGCCTTGATCAAGGACACGCCGGGATACGCCTCCCCGGTGGCCGCCCCCCTTGCGCTGCGCCCGGTCCGGGGCCAAGTGGAAAACCAGAGATTACGGCCCATTGACCTTTCGACGGCGGTGTCATGCTTATCCACGGGGACGATGTCAAGAAGGAGCACTACGAGAAGGGCGCCACCATCTTTTTCGAGGGCGACCCGGGCGACGCCATGTTCATCGTCGAATCCGGATCGATCGGGATCGTCAAGGAGGTGGAGGGCGAGACCATCCGGCTGGCGACCCTCAACGGTGGGGAGTTGTTCGGCGAGATGGCCATCATCGACGGCGGCAATAGGATGGCTTCGGCGGTGGCCCAGGAGGACAGCGTCGTCCTCAGGATTCCCCGCGAAATGATGGAGGCGAAGCTTGCCGAGTACGATCCCTTCCTCCAGGCGCTGATCAAGATCCTGATCAACAACCTGCGCAACGTGCACCAGGCGTACGTCAAGCGCCCGCGCAGCATGCACGACCACGTCGGCGCCATGTCATTTCATATCACGGGCCTGTGGCAGGCGCTCAAGATCATCGATGATGCGGGTGTGCGCGACCAAGTGCGCGAATTCCTCAAATCGATGGACACGATGATCAAGAAGTTGGAAAGGATTCTCAGGGATCACAGGGATCCGCGGCGCGACGTGATCATCGATTCCGAGCCGTCGCATTCGTGAATAAACGGCGCGCCGTCCGCGCCACCTGACGGTTCCCGCCGCTCCCACCGCTCCGCGGGTTAGTACCCTCTATCATAAAAGGATGACACGTCCGATGGCCGCCCATGGCCGCCCGAAGGGTCGCTTTTCGCGCCTTTTGGGGGCGTCAGCGCCGCTTGACGATGTCCCGCATCGCCGGCGCGACGCTTCCTGCCCAAAAGACGCGAAAAGACGATCACACGTACCATCCTTTTATGATAGAGGGTACTGGGCGCCGTAAGGGCCTTTTGTTGCAACGCGGTACTTGTGAAACGGCGGCGGACCGGGCATAAACGGCGGGGCCTGTTGGGGCCGGAAAATCTGTGGACAGCACGCAATGAAAATCGCCGTACCCAAGGAGCGCCGCCCGGACGAAAGGCGGGTCGCGGTCTCGCCGGACGTGGCGCGCAAGCTGAAGGACCTGGGCTTCACCGTGGTCGTCGAGAAGGGCGCCGGCGACGGCGCATCGTTTACCGACGCCGCGTACCGCGACGCCGGCGCGACCATCGCCAAGGACGGGCAGGCGGCGCTCAAGGGCGCCGACATCGTGCTCAAGGTACAGCCCCCCATCCTCGACGGCGGCGAGGCGGGCAGCGAGCTCGCCCTGATGAAGAAGGGCGCCGTCCTCATCGGCAACCTTTCGGCCCTCTCGAACAAGGGCGACGTGGCGGCCTACGCCAAGGCCGGGGTGACCGCCTTCGCCCTGGAACTGTTGCCGCGGATCACGCGGGCCCAATCCATGGACGTGCTCACCAGCCAGAGCAACCTGACCGGCTACAAGGCGGTTCTCGACGCCGCCCATGAGTTAGGCCGCGCCTTTCCGATGATGATGACGGCGGCCGGCACCATCGCGCCGGCCAAGGTGTTCGTGCTCGGCGCCGGGGTGGCGGGCCTGCAGGCCATCGCCACGGCCAAGCGCCTGGGCGCCGTGGTCACGGCCTACGACGTGCGCCCCGCGGTCAAGGAACAGGTGGAAAGCCTGGGCGGCAAGTTCGTCGAGGTGGATGCGGATGCGGTCAAGGACGCCGAGACCGCGGCCGGATACGCGCGTGAGATGGGCGCCGACTACAAGAAGAAACAGGACGCGGCCATCCACGAGCACCTCAAGAAACAGGACATCGCCATCTGCACGGCGCTGATTCCGGGCAAGAAGGCGCCGGTGCTGATCACCGAGGCCATGGTCAAGGACATGAAGCCCGGTTCGGTGATTGTCGATCTGGCCGTGGAGACGGGCGGCAACTGCGCCCTGTCCGTGTCGGGCAAGGTGGTGGTGCGGCACGGCGTCACCATCGTCGGGCACGCCAACGTGCCCAGCCGCCTGGCCGAGGATTCGAGCGCGCTGTATGCCCGGAACCTGCTCAACTTCATCACGCCGATGGTCGGCGAAAAGGGCAAGTCGCTGAACATCGACCGCGACGACGAGATCATCAAAGGGGCCCTCGTGACCATGGGCGGCAAGGTGGTGCACCCGGGCCTGACGGGGAAGGGGAAGGAGAAGTAGCCATGGACCCGGCGACCCTGGCGGATCATGCCAAGGCCCTGGCCGATCAGGCGGCGACCCTGGCCGGCAAGGCGGCCGAGATGGCCGGCGAGGCCGGCGAGCTGGTGACCAGCCAGGCGCAGACCGGGGGCGACCCGTTCATATTCCTGTTTACGGTCTTCGTGCTGGCCGTGTTCGTGGGCTTCTACGTGGTGTGGAGCGTGACGCCGGCCCTGCACTCGCCGTTGATGAGCGTCACCAACGCCATCTCCTCGGTCATCATCGTCGGCGGCCTGATCGCCGTCGGGCCGGCCCAGATGGATTTCGCCAAGGTCATGGGCTTTCTCGCCGTGACCCTCGCCTCGGTCAACATCTTCGGCGGCTTCATCGTCACCCAGCGCATGTTGTCCATGTTCAAGAAAAAGAAATAGGGGCGGCGCCATGGGTGGAAGTTTCAGCGGACTCGCCTACCTGACCGCCGGCGTCTGTTTCATCATGGCCCTGCGCGGCCTGAGCTCGCCGGAGTCGGCGCGCAAGGGCAACATGTGGGGCGTCGCCGGCATGGTCATCGCCGTGGTCACCACGCTGATGGACCCGGGCGTGGTCGGTTTCGGCTTCATCGTCCTCGGCGTGCTCATCGGCGGCACCATCGGCACGGTGGTGGCGCGGCGCATCCAGATGACGGCGCTGCCCCAGCTTATCGCCGCCTTCCACAGCCTGGTGGGCATGGCCGCCGTGTTCGTGGCGGCGGCGGCGCTGTATAACCCGGCGGCCTACGGCATCGGCACCATCGGCGCCATCCCGGCGGTCAGCCTGATCGAGATGAGCCTGGGCACGGCCATCGGCGCGGTTACGTTTTCCGGCTCGGTGATCGCGTTCGCCAAGCTGCAGGGGATCATGAGCGGCGCCCCCATCGTGTTCAAGGGCCAGCACCCGCTGAACGCCGGCATCGGCATCGCGCTGGTGGTGGTGGTGGTGTGGCTGGCGGCGGGCGAATCCCACACCGCGTTCTGGGTGCTCGCGACACTGGCGTTCGCCCTTGGCTTCCTGATCATCATCCCCATCGGCGGCGCGGACATGCCGGTGGTGGTGTCCATGCTGAACTCGTACTCGGGCTGGGCGGCGGCGGGCATCGGGTTCACGCTCTCGAACCCGGCGCTGATCATCACCGGCGCCCTGGTCGGGTCGTCGGGCGCCATCCTCAGCTACATCATGTGCAAGGGGATGAACCGCTCCATCTTCAACGTGCTGCTCGGCGGCTTCGGCGGCGAGACGGCGGGCCCGGCGGCGGCGGCCGCCGCCGCCGACCGCCCGGTGAAGTCGGGCAGCGCCGACGACGCCGCCTTCATCATGAAGAACGCCAACAAGGTCATCATCGTGCCCGGCTACGGCATGGCGGTGGCCCAGGCCCAGCACGCGCTGCGCGAGATGGCGGACGTGCTGAAGGCGGGCGGCGTCGACGTGTCCTACGCCGTCCACCCGGTCGCCGGGCGCATGCCGGGCCACATGAACGTGCTGCTGGCCGAGGCCAACGTGCCCTACGACGAGGTCTTCGAGCTCGAGGCCATCAACCACGAGTTCGCCACCGCCGACGTCGCCTTCGTCATCGGCGCCAACGACGTCACCAATCCGGTCGCCAAGACCGACCCGACGAGCCCCATCGCCGGCATGCCCATCCTCGACGTGGAGAAGGCGGCGACGGTGCTGTTCGTCAAGCGCTCGCTGTCGCCGGGCTACGCCGGCGTCGACAACCCGCTGTTCTACGCCGACAGCACCATGATGCTGTTCGGCGACGCCAAGAAGATGAGCGAGCAGATCGTCCAGGCGCTGGGGTAGGAGGCCGGTTGCCGCGGGCACGACAAAAACCGCCGTGGCCGGATCGGCCAGGCGGCTGGGTGCGTCGGTTTTTCGAAAAAGGTCCGGCTCTAGAAGCCGTCGCGTTCGAGCCGCTTGCGCTCGAGCTTGCGGGCGCGGCGGATGGCTTCCGCCTTTTCCCGGGCCTTGCGCTCGGAGGGTTTTTCGTAGGAACGCCTTAGCTTCATTTCCCGGAAGATGCCTTCGCGCTGCATCTTCTTCTTCAGGGCCTTGAGGGCTTGATCTACGTTGTTATCGCGGACGGTGACAAGCACGGTTTTCTGGTCCTTCTATCCATGGGCACGATCTCCCCTACGGTTTCAATACAGGTCCGTTCGGACCGGGGGCTTCTATCACATCAAGGCGGCGTTGTGAAGGTCTGGCGGTGCCGCCCGGGGTCATGAAAAGCCGGCTTGGCGGCCCGGCCCCGGCGGGGCATGATAGGCCGGTCGCCGAAAACGCAGGGGATTCGCAGGGGATTCATGGCCATCTTGAAAATCGCCCGCATGGGGCACCCCGTTCTGCAGGCGCCCGCCGAGGCCGTGGCGGACGCCGGCGCGCCGGAAATCACCCGCCTGATCGCCGACATGATCGAGACCATGGCGGACGCGGCGGGCGCCGGCCTGGCGGCGCCCCAGGTGCACGTGCCCAAGCGGGTTGTGATCTTCCACCTCCCCGAGGGCCGGGCGGGGAACGGCGGGGAAGGCGGGGAAGACGGGAACGGCGGGGAAGGCGGGAACGGCGGGCCGCGGCCGCCGACGGTGCTCATCAACCCGGTGGTGGAGCCCCTGGACGACGAGGTGGAGGTGGACTGGGAGGGCTGCCTGTCCCTGCCCGACATGATCGGGGCGGTGCCCAGGTATGTGCGCATCCGCTATCGCGCCCTCAACCCCGACGGCGAGGCCATCGAGCGCACCGCCGAGGGCTTCCACGCCCGCGTGGTCCAGCACGAATGCGACCATCTGGACGGCATCCTCTATCCCATGCGCATGCCCGACCTGACGCTGTTCGGCTTCGCCGAGGAAATGCGCCGCCACGTGCCCGCCGGCCGCACGGAGGAGGCGCTTTAGTACCCTCTATCATAAAAGGATGATACGTGTGACGGTCATGGGTGGTCATTCGGCTAGGAGCGCGCCTCCACGTGATGGGGGCCCATCATGAGAGCCGCGCGACGATGTCCGATGACCACCCATGGCCGCCCGAAGGGTCGCTTTTCGAGCCTTTTGGGGGCGTCAGCGCCGCTTGACGATGTCCCGCATCGCCGGCGCGACGCTTCCTGCCCAAAAGACGCGAAAAGACGATCACACGTACCATCCTTTTATGATAGAGGGTACTAGGGAGGGCGCCGGGAAGGAAAAGCCATGGACATTCAGGCAACCCGGGACAAGATCCTGCTCGCCGCCCTGCCCCACGTGCCGTTCGACGGCTGGACGCTGGGCGCCCTCAGGCGCGGCGTCGCCGACGCCGGGCTCACACCCGACATGGCCCTGCGCGCCTTTCCCGGCGGCATGGCGGAGGTGGCGGCGCACTTCTCGGACTATGCGGACCGGCGGATGCTGGCGGAACTGGAGAAGCGGGACCTGCCCGGCCTGCGCGTGCGCGAGCGCATCGCCACGACCGTGCGCGTGCGCCTCGAGCAGAACGCCCCTCACCGCGAGGCGGTGCGCCGGCTGCTTTCGTTCCTGGCCCTGCCCTTCAACGCGGGCCTGGCGGCCAGGTGCACCTGGCGCACGGTGAGCGCCATGTGGTACGCCGCCGGCGACGAGGCGACGGACTTCAACTTCTATACCAAGCGCGCCCTGTTGACGCCGGTCTACACGACCACGGTGCTTTACTGGCTGGCGGACGATTCGGAAGGTTTCGCCGACACCTGGGGGTTCCTCGACCGGCGCATCGGCGACGTCATGCGCATCCCCGGCCTGACGGCGCGATTGCGCAAGGCGCTGTCCGCCTGTCCGTCGCCCCTGCGCGCGTTCAGGGCGGCGGCGCAACGCCGGGAGTGAGGGCGGCGCAGGTATCCCTATCTGCCGGCCTTGCGCGTGACCCAGAGCATGGTTGCGGCGAAAACGCCCGCCGCCCCGCCCGCCTGACCTGTTGGCGGGGGCCGGTTCAGGTGGCGGTGGGGAGTTCGGGGACGGCGGCGTTCTGCTCGGCCCGCCACGCGTCCAGGGCGGCCGCCGTTTTTGCGTCGCTGAGGGAGAGAATGGCCGCCGCCAGGAGCGCCGCGTTGACGGCGCCCGCCCTGCCCACGGCCAGGGTGCCCACGGGAACGCCGCCGGGCATCTGGACCATGGAGAGCAGGCTGTCCAGCCCCCCCAGGTCCTTGGTCCCGATGGGCACGCCGAGGACCGGCAAGGGGGTTAGGGCCGCCGCGGCGCCGGGCAACGCGGCCGCCATGCCGGCGCCGGCGATGATCACCTTCAGGCCCCGCTCGCGGGCCCCGGCGGCGTAGTCGCGCAGGCGGTCGGGGTTGCGGTGGGCGGAGATGACCAGGGTTTCCGAGGCCACGCCCAGCTTGTCCAGGGTCTCGGCCGCGTGGCGCATGGTTTCCCAGTCGGACCGGCTGCCCATGATGATGCCCACGGCGGGTGTGGTGGTGTTCATTGCCGGCCCCTCCTAGTGGCCTGTATCAGCTAAATTGTACCCCTACGACGACGTCCGGAAGCCTCGCAACGCCGCCCTTCGGGTCGCTTTTCCCGCTCCCCTCGGGGGTCGCGGGGGCGCCCCCCGCATACGGTGTCGGGGGGACACCCCCCGGTGGCCCCCCGGGGCGTCGGGAAGGCTTGCCGATGGGCCGCCATCGCCTGCGCCTCCCCTCCTGCCGGGGAAACGGGAAAAGCGATCGTATGGGTGCACTTTAGCTGATGCAGGCCACTAGCGGCGCGTACCCGTCGTCCCGGCGGTGGCGAAAGGCGCCAATTATAGGGAGCGGGGAAGTCCAGGCAAGGGGCGCCCGAAATCCGCCGCGGGGCCGGCGAAGGGAAGAAAATTTGCTTTACCCGGTTCCCGACAGACATGATCATAGGGAGGCACACGGCAGGGGACGGGCCGGGGCCGGCCGCCCGGCCGAGCGGACAGGACGCGCGCGGTGGAAGTGAAGAAGCCGGACACCGTCACCCCCATCGACGGAAGCAGCGCCGGGGGCGAGCGGAAGCACCGGGAAGAGCAGCGCAAACGCGGCGGCTCCGGGGAAGGCGCCGATGCCGGACGTCACCGGAGCGCCACGCGCTCCATCACCGACAAGGTCACGGTCATGGGCATCCCGGGGGGCATGCTCACGCCCGAGGTTCAACAGGCCATCGACACCCTGATGGAGAAGACGGAACACCTCAGCCAGGCGCTGGAGTGGACCAGGGACGAACGGGCCAACCTGCAAAAACTGGCCGACAGCCACGGCTTCCTGCCGGTCCTGAACCGGCGCGCCTTCGTGCGCGAACTGGGCAAGGTGCTGGCCCAATCCGAACATCTGGCGGCGCCGACGAGCCTGCTTCGGCTCCACGTCACCAACGGCGCGACCATCCGGCGTGAACGCGGCCGCCGCGCCCTGGATCAGGCGCTGGCCCAGGTCTGCGGCGCGCTGGCCGAGATACTGCACCCGACGGACGTCGTCGGCAGCCTCGGCGGCGACGATTTCGGCGTCGTCCTCCTGGCCGCGGATGTGGAGGGCGCCGTCGCCAAGGGGGCGGCCGTGGCCGAGGCCGTGCGCGGCCGGCCGTTCCATTGGCAGGGCGAAGACATTGTCCTCGATGTGGTGTCGGCGGCGCGTGTGCTGGAGCCCGGCGCCGACGCGGAAGAGATTCTGGCCGCCGCCGACCAGGACCTTGTGGACCAAGAGGAACGCCCCGATCCCGGCGCGGACGTGGAACAGACGGGGGGCTAGTCCCTTCGAAGGAACATGCGGCGCGGAGGCTCAGGCGATGATATCGGGCAGCAAGTCGCTTTGCAGCTTCATGATTTGATCTTTGAGCGCCAGTTTGCGCTTTTTCAGCCGCTGCACTTCCAGCTGATCGAAGGGCGTACTTTCGACAAGATGGTTGATCTCGTCATCCAGATCGCGATGCTGGGTCTTCAATTCCGCCAACCTTTTTTTGACGTCCTTGATGTCTTCCATCTTCCCTCGATGCCTGGTCAAAGAAGCCTGATCATACCAAATAATTACCACAAACGGTATTACCGTTGCGACGAATGCCGGTGGCGCCGTGCGACGGGCGCCGGGGAGCGGGCATGACCGAAGCCAAGACCAAGCGCATCGGCGTTTTAACCAGCGGCGGCGATTGCGCCGGCCTGAATGCGGCCATCCGGGCCGTGGTCCACCGGGCGATCCAGGGCTATGGCTGGGAGGTCCTCGGCATCAGGGACGGCACCATGGGCCTGATGGAACGGCCGCTCATGTACGAGGAGCTGAGCCTGCGCATCTTCACCGGAAACATCCTGCGCATGGGCGGCACCATCCTCGGCACCGTAAACAAGGGCGATCCCTTTGCCTATCCCCTGCCCGATGGAACCGTCGAGGACCGCTCGGGCGCCTTCGTCGAGGGGTTCCGCGAACTCGGCCTCGACGCCCTCATCGGCATCGGCGGCGACGGCAGCATGAAAATATTGAGCCGCCTGGCCCGGCAGGGCGGCTTCCAGTTCATCGGCATTCCCAAGACCATCGACAACGACGTGCCCCTGACCGAGTTCTCGGTGGGCTTCGCCACCGCGGTCACCGCCGCCGTGGAGGCCCTGGACCGGCTGCAGCCCACGGCCGCCAGCCACCAACGGGTCATGATCCTGGAGGTCATGGGCCGGGACGCGGGCCACATCGCGCTCAACGCGGGCATCGCCGGAGGCGCCGATGCCATCCTCATCCCGGAGATTCCCGTCCGCCCCGAAAAGGTGGCCGAAAAGATCAAAAGCCTGAGGGAACAGGGACGCAACCACGCCCTCGTGATCTGCGCCGAATCGGTTAAATTGGCGTCCGGCGAGGCGGTGTATCAGACGCACGCCGACGGCGAGAAGCGCTACGGCGGCGTCGGCCATGCACTCGGCGCCCAGATCGAGCACCTGACCGGGGCGGAAACCCGAGTCACCGTTCTCGGTCATGTGCAACGCGGCGGCGTTCCGGGCAGCCGGGACCGCATCATCGCCTCGGCCTTCGGCGTGCATGCGGTGGACCTGATCGCCCAGGGCAAGAGCATGTGCATGGTGGCCTGGCAGAACCGCGAGGTAGTGGACGTGATGCTCGACGACGTGATCACCCGCAACCGCTGTGTGAATTTGGACGGGGCCCTGGTGCGGACCGCGCGGGGCCTGGGGATCAGCCTCGGCGACTGAACAGGGGCCCGATCGCTCGGTAGTGCATCAGTTTGAAATCCTGCCGAACCAACGCCCCGAACGTCCGCTTTTCAGCGGATCATGTCTGCTTTACGCCCAACGGCAGACATTGGCGCGGGGTCATCGGCACTTCCGCTCCTGACCCGAAGCGGACATCGCACGAGCTGAAATCCACCTCGGTTGAAAACCGGGTAAGACGTACCGAAAACCAGTCATTTGCGTACTGTAGGGCTCCACCGGGCGGGCGTGTCCGGTATACAATCGGCGCTGTCACCAAACCTGATGGTTTCGCCGGTGCCGTCTTCGCCGGCCCCCCGCCTCATGGACCCCGACATGCCGATGGCCGGGACCACGTCCAGGGCCTTTATTTTCCGTGTCACCTCGGCCTCGGCGGTGACGGTCATGGTCTCGCACCCAAACACCCGCAGGAAGCTGGCAGGGATGGTGGCGCCGGCGGTCAGCGTGATCGTCTCCGCCGTCTCATCCACGGTGATCGAGGGGCCGCTGACGGTGGCGCCCATGTGGCCGGGCGGGAAGATGGCGGAGCATTGGGGCCTCGGGGTATTGGGGTTGGGGCTACAGTGTCGTCTCGGTGCTTATTTGCTCCCGTTATCAATTTCCGTTACTCCCCCTTCGGGCCCGGGAGGCAGTCTTTTGACCGCCTCCCGGAGAAAATCAGCCCGAAGGTTGGACATTACGTCCAAGGGAGGAACGCAGAAGTGACGTCCGCGGAACGGATTAACCGACCGCAGTAGTCAGCGCGTTGGAGACCGCCGTGAACATCGTGTTCAACGATCCACCCATGGCGGTCAACGCGCCGATAGCAGCGACGGACACCAGGGCGGCGATCAAGCCATACTCGATAGCCGTGGCACCCGATTCGTCCTTGCGGATCTTCTTCAGAATATCGATCCTCATAACTACCTCCTTTTCCGATCGCCATCGATCAGCACCGTCACGCTGATGCCGTCGATCGCGAGGGGACGAAACATTGGGGTCCTGGGGTCGAATCGTCACGCAAACGTATCCGTTGCCGTTTTCGTCTCCTTGTCTTGTCTCCCTCCTTCGGGCCGGGAGGCGGCCGTTTTAACCGCCTCCCGGAAAGCTGGCCCGAAGACTGGACATCACGTCCAAGGGAGGCACACGAGGGTAAACACCGTTAATCCCGTTCAACCACCGGCCGCTGTCGTCAACACATTCGACACCGACTGGAACATCGTATTCAGCGAGCCGCCCAGCGCCGTCAACGTCCCGATCGCGGCCACCGACACCAGGGCGGCGATCAAGCCATACTCGATGGACGTCGCGCCGCTGTCCTCCTTGACGACAGTGGCTGGGGTCCTGAACCACATCGCAATCTCCACGTTATTGATCAGGCGCCACGCGCTTTGTGTGGCCGCCGTACATGTAAAATAGAGAATTCGAGCGTGTCATGTCAAACATTTTATTTTCTAATATTTCACTTTTGGTTTCATTTTACTTTTTATTCAACTTTCTTTATTATTTTATAAAAATTTAACACGATTTTTAACTTAAATTACATAAAATTTTCCGAAAATTGTCGGCTCCGGCTGTCCCGCTTCGCGCCGTCCCGGCAGGCTCGCCCGCGGCACCTGTCCTCGTCTCTATCTTCGTCACCATTCATCGCCGAAATGCCCCCTCCGCGCCGCCGGCACGGGCATTGGCGCTCCGCCGAGCGGCGTCGTAGGTAAACTTTTAGTAAAATTTTATTAAAAATCGAGGCGTATTAACATAAAGTTTTATATTACTTTAACTAAAAAGATTTTTATTGTTATTTTGAAAAAAATTACTACAATTATCATCGTAATTATCGGCATTGACCGATTTGTACAAAACATTGAGGCAGGTGAGGCAAATGGAATCGCGCGTCGACAGGATCTGGAACGGGATCACACGGGCCGCACGGCGCCTTCGCGGCGACCGGCGGGGCGCCGTCGCCATATTCCTGGCCTTCGCCATCGTCCCCATGATCGGGTTCGTCGGCATCGCCACCGATACCGCGCGCGGCTATCTGGTCAAGTCGCGCCTGTCGTCGGCGCTGGATTCGGCGGCTCTGGCCGGCGGTCTGGTGATGTTCGAGAGCACCCGCGACGCCGACATTCAGATGTACTTCAACGCCAACTTCCCGCCCGGCTACATGGACGCCACCATCAGCGGACCACAGATCACCGTGAGAAGAGGCGGCCGAAACGCTCACCCTCACCGCCGGCGCCACCATCCCCACCACCTTCATGCGGGTGTTCGGCTACGAGACCATGTCCGTCACCGCCATGGCCGAGGCGACACGGAAAATGACGGCCCTGGACGTGGTCCTGGCCATCGACATGTCGGGGTCCATGAACAGTGGGGTCGTCGGCGCGAAAGGCAGCCGCATCAAGGCCGCCCGCAACGCCGCCACCGATCTCATCAAAATCCTGTTCCGCAAGGATTCCCGCAAGACGCTGCTGAATATCGGCCTGGTGCCGTGGAACGGCAAGGTCAACGTGACCATCGACGGCACCGTCTTCGACCCCGCCCTCACCACGACCGTGGAGGTGCCTGTCTACGTCAATCCCGAGGACCCGTCGCCCAATCCGGCGAGCCCGCCGCCGCCCAACCCCCAGAGCCAGGTGTTCTTCGCCAACAATTCGCCGGTGCCGCTGCTCGAGGCGCCGCCGCCCGGCTGGAAGGGTGCCGTGTACAACCGGTTTCTCGACAACGGCAACCCCGACGACGACGCCGATATCCTGTACGGCCCGGTCAACCCGCTGGGCGCCGACTGGGTGGCCTGGCAGCCCATCGGGCCGGAAGGCGAACCGGTCGCCGGCGGAGCCAAGTGCGCCATATCGGCCGGCCCGGAGTGCACGCCGGCCCTCAGGCACGGCATCACGCCCCTGCAACACAAAAAGAAGGTCATCGTGGATGCGGTCAATGCCCTCCAATACCCCGCGGGCGTCACCAACATCCCGGCCGGCCTGGGCTGGGCCTGGCGGGTGCTCAAGCCTGCGGCGCCCTTTACCGAGGCCGTCCCCGATGATCTCGACTACGACCGCAAGCAGGCCATCGTCCTGCTCACCGACGGAGAGAACTTCGGCGGCTCCGGCGACGGCTACAAGACCACATTCGGGCTCGGCGCCAACGCGCGGCCCGACTTGAACGACCGGCTTTTGGCCCTCGCCGACAACGTCAAGGCCGACGGCGTCATCATCTACGTCATCCAGTTCTCCAACCACGGCAGCAAGCTGCGGGCCCTCCTGCAGACGGTGGCCAGCGGGCCCGGCTCGCCTTACTATTTCTTCGCCCCCGACGCCGACACCCTGAAAAAGGTGTTCCGCGAGATCGCCGACGAAGTGGGCGCCCTGCTCATGGCCGACATCGCTCATCCGGCCGGGTTGGTGGCCACCGTGAACACCATAAGTGGCGTAATAACCCAGCGGGTTGTGCCCTCGGGGTAAAGGAGTGCAAATGATTTTGGCGCCAGCTCGCCGAGTACGATATGGAGAACGGTGATGACGCTGAACGTGTGGCCCAGCATCGCCGCCGCGTGCTCTGTAAGTCGCCGTTCGGCTTCTGGACGTAGGGCGCGGGCGATTGCCTCAATGGCGTCCTGTGTTTTGGGACATGCTGGGAAGTGAAGGCGAGAACTCCTGGAAGTCCATGGGGCGGGGGCTGACTGAGGAGGTCATATCGTGGGCCAAAGAATTGGATCAGTCTGAGTCTAAAAGGCGATCAGCGTTCGATTTTCGGGATGAAGATCCACGGGAGCCTTGGGAACCGAAGGAGACTATAAAGGAGGTGGCATTAATAGAATTCAGCGGACCTGGGCAAGATGCCGATTAAGTGCTAACGATAACAATACCAAAGTGAGACCCGGACGGTTTGCATCTGCTTTCATGTGGGTTCAACCTAGGCATGGTTTTGGAGGGTATCTATGTGGTAAAGCCTAG
>JACZQZ010000033.1 GCA_022545455.1 Pseudomonadota bacterium | reverse complement strand
GCAGGCGTTCGCCGATGCCGCCGACGAAGGCGCAGGCGCCGCCCAGGCACGCCGGCACGTCGGCGCCCAGCCCGAGGGCCAGGTCCTTCATGCGGCCGTCGTCCGCCGGCAGGCCCCACAGGCGGGCGAGGGCGCGCAAGGTAGCCGCCGCGTCGGCCGAGCCGCCGCCTAACCCCGACGCCACCGGCAGCCGCTTGGTCAGGGTGATCGCCGCCGCCGCCTCGACACCGGCGGCCCGGGCCAGTCGGCGGGCCGCCCTGAGCACCAGGTTGTCCGGCGCCGGCGGCAGCCGGTCGGCGAACGGACCGTCGACGGCAAGGCTCAGATCGTCGGCCGGCCAGACGGTGACCGTGTCCCCGACGCCGGCGAAGGCGATCAGGCTGTCCAGTTCGTGATATCCGTCGGCGCGCCGCCCGGTGACGTGGAGGTAGAGGTTGACCTTGGCCGGGGCGGGAAAGGAGAGGGCGGCAAGCGAAGGCGTCGCGGTTCGAGCGGCTGGGCCCCGGCGTTCGCCGCCGGGCCCCGGTTCAGCCATCGCTGCCGGTTTTGGCTTTCTCGACAAGCCCTTTAATGAGCTTGGATTCGATGGTGGCCTTGACGTCGGGCTCGGGGTCGAAGCCGAGCGCCCGGCGCCACTGGAAGCGCGCCTCCTGCCGGCGTCCCACCTTCCAGTAGGCGTCGCCCAGGTGGTCGTTGATGATCGGGTCGCCGGGGCGCAGTTCCACCGCGCGTTCCAGTTCGCGGACCGCCTTTCCGTACTGGCCCGAGCGGTACAGCACCCAGCCCAGGCTGTCGACGATGTAGCCGTCGCGGGGGCGCAGCGTCACCGCCTTCTTGATCATGGCGTGGGCCTTGTCCAGATTGCGGCCCTTGTCCACCCACGAATAGCCCAGGTAGTTCAGCACGTAGGGCTGCTCCGGCTCGAACTCGAGCGCCCTCAGGAAATCGGCTTCCGCGCGCGGCCATTGCTTGGAGCGTTCGAGCACGATGCCGCGGGCGTAGAGCAGGCTCCAGTGGCGGCGCTCCAGGGTGTCGATGCGTGTCATCGCCTGGTCGTAGGCGTCCACCGCTTCGCTGTAGCGTTCGCGCCCGCGCAGGATATCGCCCAGGTTGATCAGGGCCTCCGCCTGGCCGGGGCGTTCGCCGGCCATGGCGCGCAGTCGTTCCACCGCTTCGTCGGCGCGGTCCAGCCGGTTCAGGTTCGACGCGATGCGCAGGCGCGCCGACCAGGAAAACGGCGAGGCCGGATCGATGGCGGCGTAGGCCTTGTTGGCGCTTTCCAGGCGTTCCTGGGATTCCAGTATCTGGCCGATCAGGATTTGCATGACCGGAAATTCCGGCCTCAGGTACAACCCCATCTGCCCGAACAACAGCGCCGATTCGTTGGCGTTCTGCTGCCTGAGCGAGGAGGCGACGCCGAACAGCCCCTCGGCGGCGCCGTCGGCCGCCGAGGCCACGGCGAGCGCCGGAGCGGTACCGGCCTCGACCCGGGCCAGGGCCGGTCCCAGCAGGCGCGTCTGCGGCTGTTCCTCGAGGTAATTCCGGTAGATCTCCGTCGCCTTGTCCGCCTTGCCCGCGCGCTCGTACAAGGCCCCCAGCAACTGCACGACGCGCAGCGACGGACCGTTCTGGCTGTCGGCGACGCGCAGATACTGTTTCTCGGCGGCCTCGGCCTGGCCCGCCGTCTCGTTGATGAGGGCGGCGTGAAGGTCGTGAAGGGCCCGCGACCGATCTTCCTCGGCAAGGGGCTTGAGGGCATCGAGCGCCGCGTCCGGCTTGCCGAGGCCGACGCGCGCCCAGGCGCTGAGCAGCGGTCTCATGACCACGTTGAAGCCGTTTTTCGACAGGCCCGCCAGCCGCTTCTCGGCCTCGGCGAAACGCCCCGCCTTGATGTCTTCGACGACCACCATCAATTCGGCAATCGGGGCCTTGGCATTCACGGCGACGACGCGGCGGGCCAGGGCCGTGGCCTCCTCCATGCGGCCGTCCATGGCCATCAGCACGAAGGTCCGGCGCAACAGGTTCGGCGTGTCGGGGGCCTGTTTCAGCGCCGCGCCGAGGAAATCGGCGGCCGCCGGCAGGTCGCCCCGGGCCTGGGCATGGCGCCCGGCGAGATAATTCCCGGCCAGCGACGCGGCGGGATCGACGGAGTGTTTCGTGGCCGCCGGTTTCGTGCCGTCGGGACTGTCGGCCGCGCAGGACGCCGCCAGCAGCACCGTCAGCAGCGCCGCCACAGGGGCCGCGGCGGCGCGGCGCAACGCCGCCTTCACCGGCAATCTTCGCAGATCCGTTGTCAGGCCAGCCATTCCTTGATTCCTACGATGCCTTCATCGCGTCCCGCCACCGTGGGCCAAGTCTACACTAGCACCCTTAATCTTAACAGGAGGTACGCGTAATCGTCTTTTCGCGTCTTTTGAGTCGAAACCGTCGTGCTGTCAACCCGGTACCCCTCATACTTAGGCGACGACGCTGCTGTTTCCACATGGGGCGACTTCACATATTCGGGTAGTTGGGCCCGCCGCCGCCTTCGGGCGCCACCCAGGTGATGTTCTGGGTCGGGTCCTTGATGTCGCAGACCTTACAGTGGATGCAGTTCGCGGCATTGATCTGCAGGCGGCTGGCCCCGTCCTCGCCGGCCAGGAATTCGTAGACCCCGGCCGGGCAGAAGCGCTGCTCCGGGCCGTCGTAAAGGGCCAGGTTCACCTGCACCGGGGTTTCGGAGTCCTTGAGCGTCAGGTGACAGGGCTGGTTCTCCTCATGGTTGGTGTTGGAGAGATAGACCGAAGAGAGCTTGTCGAAGGTAATCTCGCCGTCGGGCCTGGGGTAGGTGATCTTCGCCGACGCCCCGGCTTTTTTCAGCGCCGTGTGGTCCTCGCGGTGGTGCAGGGTCCACGGCGCCCGCCCCCTCAACAGATAGGTGTCCACCGCCGAATAGGCGAGACCGCCCCAGAGCCCCCATTGGAAGGACGGGCGGATGTTGCGCGCCCGGTAAAGCTCGTCCCGGACCCAGGACTTTTCCAGCGCCTCGGGGTAGGCGGCCAGCCCGGCGTCCCCCGCCCCGGCGCCGACGGCGGCGAAGGCGGCCTCCGCCGCCGCCATGCCCGACTTCATGGCGGTGTGCGAGCCCTTGATCCTGGGCACGTTCATGAACCCCGCCGCGGCCCCGATCAACGCCCCGCCGGGGAAGGTCAGCTTCGGCATGGACTGGAAGCCGCCTTCGTTGAGCGCCCGCGCCCCATAGGCGAGGCGCCGGCCGCCTTCGAACAGCGGCCGCATGGCCGGGTGGGTCTTGAACCGCTGCATCTCGTCGAACGGACTGAGGTACGGGTTCTCGTAATCCAGGCCGACGATGAAGCCGACGGCCACCTGGTTGTCCTCCAGGTGATAGACGAACGAGCCGCCGTAGGTGCGGCCGTCCAGGGGCCAGCCGACGGTGTGGATCACCAGTCCCGGCTGGTGCCGGGCCGGGTCCACCTCCCACAGCTCCTTGATGCCGATGCCGTAGGTCTGGGGATCGGCGCCGTCGTCGAGGTTGAAGCGCTCGATCAAGGTCTTGCTCAGGGACCCCCGGCAGCCTTCGGCGAACAGGGTGAATTTGGCGCGCAGCTCGACGCCGGGCTGATGATTGGCCGTCGGCCGGCCGTCCCGGCCCAGCCCCATGTCGCCGGTGGCGATGCCCATGACGGCGCCGTCTCCGTCGTACAGGACCTCGGCCGCGGCGAAGCCGGCGTAGATCTCCGTCCCCAGGGCCTCGGCCTGGGCGCCCAGCCAGCGGCACAGGGCGCCCAGGCTGATGATGTAGGTGCCGCGGTTTCTCATCTGCGGCGGGGTGGGCAGGCGGATGGCGCGGCGTTCGGTGAGTAAAAGGAGCCGGTCGTCCCGCGCCGGCGTGTTCAGCGGCGCGCCACGGTCCTTCCAGTCGGGGATCAACTCGTCCAGGGCGCGGGGATCGAGGACGGCGCCGGAAAGGATATGCGCCCCCACCTCCGACCCCTTTTCGACCACGCAGACGGCGATCTCGCGGCCGTGCTCGGCGCTCAACTGGCGAAGCCGGACCGCCGCCGCCAGACCCGCCGGGCCGGCGCCCACGATCACCACGTCGAACTCCATGGATTCCCGTTCCATCGGCGCGTCCAAAGACAGCGGATCGGTGCCAGGGGCGGCGTTGTATAGCACAACCTCGATCGTCCTGCACCGAATTGTCGCCACCGCCCGGGCGCCCCATGACAACGTTCGGCCGGATCGCTAATGTCGGCTCATGGCCCAGCCGCTTTCCCCGCGTGAACTTCTCCAGTGGTACCTGGAGGCCGGCGTCGACGAGACCATCGGCGATGCGCCGGTGAACCGCTACCTGGACCCGCCGGCAATCCGGGCGACCGCCTCCGCCGCAGGGAATTCGCCGCCCCCGGCGCCGGCGCGGCCCCAGGCGCCGGCGCCGCCGTCCCGCGGCATGGAAGACGCCCCGTCCACCGCGCCCACCGCGCCGGCGCGCCCGCCGGCCAAGCCGGCCGCGGCGGATCAGGCGTTGCAAAGCGCCTGGGCCCTGGCCGCGGCGGCGATGACGGTGGAGGAATTGCGCCGTGCCCTGGAGGGGTTCGACGGCTGCGGGCTGAAAAAGACGGCCACCAACCTGGTCCTCGGGGACGGCAATCCGCAGGCCCGCGTCATCCTCATCGGCGAGGCGCCGGGCGCCGAGGAAGACCGCCAGGGCCTGCCCTTCGTCGGCGTCAGCGGACGGCTCCTCGACCGCATGCTGGGGTCCATCGGGCTGGACAGGACGCAGGTCTACATCTCCAACACCGTGTTCTGGCGGCCGCCGGGAAACCGCAATCCGACGACCATGGAAATGGCCATCTGCATGCCCTTCGTGGAACGCCTCATCGAGCTGGTCGACCCGGAAATCCTGGTCGCCCTGGGGGGCGCGGCGGCCAAGGTGTTGCTGGCGCAGAACGTCGGCATCGGCCAGCTGCGCGGCCGCTGGTTCGCCTATTCCACGCCGCGCCTGCCGCGCCCGGTGGAGGCGACGGCCGTTTTCCACCCGGCCTATCTTCTGCGCTCGGCGACACACAAAGGCGAGGCTTGGCGCGATCTTCTTGAGATTAAACGAAAATTAAACTCTCTGTGAGGAAATACCTGTTCCCGGGCCCCGGATTTTCCGCCCATTGGGGACGGTTTCGACCGGCCTTGCGGTTGTCCGTTCCGGGGCGATGCCTTATACAGAACCGAGGGTACTGGGGGACTTTGTTATTTTTTTGATTTCGTCTCGGCGCCTGACGCTGTGCGTCATGGCGCTCGCCTGTATCGTCCCGGCGGGGGTGCTCGGTCCGGCACCTGCCCGGGCCGCCGATGCGGTTTCCAATGAAAGCCCCTCGGCCGCCGAGTCGGCGTCCCTCGATGCCGCCGTCCCCGACGTCCGGGCGGCATTGCCGCGAATCCTGTCCGACGAGGACGTCGTCCTTTACCGGCGCATCTTCGCCTTGCAGGTGGGCGGCCAGTGGAAGGCCGCCGACCGCCTCGTCGCCAAGCTGAAAGACCCCCTGCTGATGGGCCACGTGCGGGCCCAACGCTACCTGCACCCCACCAAGTACCGCACCCGGTACAAGGAGTTGAAGGCGTGGATGGCGAAATACGCCGACCACCCGGATGCCGGGCGCCTGTATAAGCTGGCCCTCAAGCGGAAACCCAAGAACTGGCTGGCGCCCAAACCACCGGTCCGCGGATACCTGTACGGGAACGGCCGATACGCCGCCGGCCTGCCGGGGCCGCCGCCCAGGAGGGGGCTGACCCGCGACCAGCGGCGAAAGGTGGTGTCCTACAAGAGGCGACTCCGCCGGCTGTTGCGCAGCGGCTGGACCAAGGCGGCGAAACGGCTGTTGGAGACCAAGGAATTGCGGCGGCTGTTCAGCACCGCCGAATACGACCAGGCCCGGGGCCAACTCGGCGCCCGCTACTTCGCCGACGGCCGCGACGAGTGGGCCCTTCGCTGGGCCGGCGAGGCGGCCGACCGGTCGGGCCGCTACATTACCGAGGCCCACTGGACGGCCGGGCTGGCGGCCTGGCGGCTGCGCCGGTATGACGACGCCGGACGCCACTTCGAGGCGGTGGCGGCCCTGAACGCCGGCTCGCCGTGGATGATCTCGGCGGCGGCCTTCTGGGCGGCGCGCACCCATCTGGTCAACCGCCGGCCGGAAAAAGTCAACCGCTTGCTGGGCGTGGCCGGGGCCTATCCGCGCACCTTCTACGGCCTGCTGGCGCGCCGGGTGCTCGGACTTCCCATGCCGTTCCACTGGACCGTGCCACCGCTGGAAAAAGGGGCGGTGGAGGCGGTGTCCGCGTCACCGGCGGGCCGGCGGGCGGTGGCCCTGATCCGCATCGGCGAGGAACGCCGGGCCGAACGCGAGTTGCGCGGGCTGGCCACGCGGTCCGAACCGGGGCTTCAGCGGATCGTCCTCGCCCTGGCCAGCCGTGCCGACATGCCGGCCCTGGCCGTGCGCCTGGACGCCATGCTGTTTCCCCGCGGCGGCGGCTATGACGGGGCCGCCTACCCGATGCCGAGCTGGGTGCCGGAAGGGGGCTTCCGCGTCGATCGGGCGTTGATCTACGCCCTGATCCGCCAGGAGTCCGGATTCAACCCCATGGCCAAGAGCTGGGCCGGGGCGCGGGGGCTGATGCAGCTGATGCCCCGCACGGCCAGCTTCGTCGCCCGCGACCGGCGCTACCGGGGCAGCAAGCGGCGCACCCTTTTCTCGCCCGCTGTCAATCTGGCGCTGGGGCAAAAGTACATCGAAATCCTGCTCAAGGACCCGAAGATCAAGGGGAATCTCTTCCTGCTCGCCGCCGCCTGGAACGGGGGGCCCGGCAATCTCAACAAATGGCGGCGCAGGACCAACCACCTGAACGATCCGCTGTTCTTTATCGAGAGCATCCCGTCCAGGGAAACCCGCATATTCGTCGAACGGGTGCTGACCAATCTGTGGATCTACCGCGACCGCCTGCGCCAGCCGCGGCCGTCGTTGGACGCTATTGCCGCCGGGAAGTGGCCGGTCTATACAGCCTTGGGCCAGGAACCGATCATGGTGGCGCAGCATGGCGAAGATCAAAGGTGAGCGCGCGTTTCTTCCCGTCAACATCGCCGTTCTCACCGTTTCCGACACCCGCACGCCGGCCACCGACAGGTCCGGCCAGACGTTGGCCGAGCGCATCGAAAAAGCCGGGCACCGGGTGGCCGCCCGCGACATCGTGCCCGACGAGAAGGATGCCGTCGTCGCCAGGCTGAAGGCCTGGATCGCCGATGCGGACATCGACGTGGTGATCGCCACCGGCGGCACCGGGGTGACGGGACGGGACATCACGCCGGAGGCCTTCCAGGCGGTCTATGAGAAGGATATCCCCGGTTTCGGGGAGCTCTTCCGCTGGCTCAGCTTCCAAAAGATCAAGACGTCGACCATCCAGTCCCGGGCCACGGCCGGGGTCGCCGGCGGCACCTACCTGTTTGCCCTTCCCGGCTCGCCGGGGGCGTGCCGGGACGCCTGGGACGACATCCTGGTCCACCAGCTCGACAGCCGTTTCAAGCCCTGCAACTTCGTCGAGCTCATGCCCCGGCTCAAGGAGCGGCTCGAGTAGGCCGGGGTGCTGCGAAGCCCTTATACCAAGGGGCGCTGATCATGACCCATAGAGATCGCGTAGGCGGCTCGTCGGGCAGGAGGAAAGTTGCCGGCGATGCGGTGCATGGTCAAAACTTTTCGACGCCCCCCCGACGGGCCGCATACGCGACCGCAACGGCGGCTTACCAAGGCTTTCGGACGGCGTCGCGCACGCTTTGCGATGCCCCGCATCGCCACGGCGCACGCTCCTAGCCGAAAACCTTGGTAAGCCGGCTCGTCGGGCCATGATCAGCGCTCCTTGGTATTACGGGCGCGCCAGCGGGCGAACGCCGCCCCGTCGTCGATGTCGTCGAGGGTGTCGAGCAGGGCCGCGGAGCGCCCCGGGCCCAGGTTGGCAAGGGTATCGGCGAGGGTGAACTCGGTGGACCAGCGGACGCCCGCGAAGAGGTCGCCAACGCGCCGCCGGCGGCGCACGCCGACCAGCCAGTAGCCGCCGTCGGCCGCCGGGCCGAACACCCAGTCATGCGCCTTGAGCGCGCGGAAGGCCCGGGCGATGTGGCCGCGCCCGATATCGGGGATGTCGGTGCCGATGATGACCGCCGGGCCCGGCGGCAGGGCGTCCAGGACCCGCGCCATGCGCCGGCCCAGATCGCCCGCGCCCTGGGGAATGGGCGGACACCGGGGACTGCCGAGCCCCGGCGCGCCGACGGCGCTGTCGGGGGTCACCGCCAGCCAGCACCGCCAGCGCCGGTCGCGGCCAAGCCGTGTCGTCACCGCGGCCACGGTGTGCCGGTAGAAGGCGGACGCGGCGACCAGGCCGATGTCGGCGGCCAGGCGGCGCTTGACCCGGCCCAAGCGCGGCGCCTTGACGAACAGGACAAGATGGTTGGCCGGTCTCATGGGGCTCCTTGGTATTAGCGGTAGATGCGGGCGATCAGCCGCGGTGGGACGCCGAGAAAGTAAAGGCCCAGGCAGGTGAGATTGCGCAAGGGGCGGGCCACGTATCCGCCGCGGCGGTAGCGTTCGGCCGAGGCGACGGCGGCCACGTCGAGGACGACGAGGCGGCGACGTCCGATGCGCCGGACGATGTCCACGTCCTCCATCAGGGGGATGGGTGCGAAGCCGCCGATGTCGTCGTAGAACCGGCGCCCGATCAACAGCCCCTGGTCCCCGTAGGGCAGGCCGAAGGTCGCGCAGCGCCACGCCACCATGCGTTCCAGTCGCCGCGCCGCCGGCGCCGGATCGTCCAGCGCAAACCGGAAGACCGCCGCCCGGCGGCGGTTGGCGGGCGCCGCGGTGAAGGCGCCGACGGCCTCCGCCCACCCGGGCGCGGGCACGGTGTCGGCGTGGAGGAACAGCAGCCACTCCGACGTGGCGGCCGCCGCCCCGGCGGCCAGTTGCCGGCCCCGCCCGCGGGGCGCATCGACGATGCGTGCCCCATGGCGCGCCGCCACCCGGCGGGTGGCGTCGGCCGATCCCCCGTCGGCGACGATCACTTCCAGGGCGATACCGGCCCCGGCGATGGCCTGCAGGGTCCGTCCCAGGCTGTCGGCGGCCTCGAGCGTCGGGATGACGATACTGAGCACGGCGGCGCAATTCCTGCCTTGGCTTCGAAGAATGCATAGCACACGCCGGGCACGGACAACACGGACCCACGGGAGAAGCCGAATGTTCTTGAAATGTTCTAACCGTTTCGGGTACCCTGCCTCCATGGACGAGCCATTGCCGGCGATGCCTGTCAAGGGCCGGGGCGCGGTCAGCAACCCGGCCGGGCGCTTCGAGGCGGAGTCGCGCCACGCCGTCGACGACGGCTGGGACCTGGACGAAGACCTGCCGCCGCCCAGGACCACGGTGACCGAGGATACCTGCCGCACCGTCATTTCGTGGAACGAGTCGCCGGACCTCGGGTTCGACCGCTCCATCAACCCCTACAGGGGCTGCGAGCACGGCTGCGTCTATTGCTACGCCCGGCCCACCCATGCCTTCCTCGGCCTGTCGCCGGGACTGGACTTCGAAACCCGCCTGTTCGCCAAGTCCGATGCCCCGGCGCTGCTCGAAAGCGAGCTGCGCAAGCCATCCTACCGCTGCCGGACCATCATGCTCGGCGCCAACACCGACCCCTACCAGCCCATAGAGCGGCACCGCATGATCACCCGGCGCATCCTCCAGGTGCTGGCGGCCTTCAACCACCCGGTGGCCATCGCCACCAAATCCGCCCTCGTCAGGCGCGACATCGACATCCTGGCGCCCATGGCGGCCAAGGGGCTGGCGTCGGTCGGGGTCTCCATCACCACCCTGGACAGGGCGCTTGCGCGGACCCTGGAACCCCGCGCGGCGACGCCGGCCAGGCGCCTGGAGACCATCCGCGCGCTGAGCGATGCCGGCATCCCCACCCATGTGATGGCGGCGCCGATGATACCGTTCCTCAACGACGCCGAGCTCGAGCGCATCCTCGAGGCGGCGGCCGGCGCCGGGGCGGCCGGGGCCAACTACATCCTCCTGCGCCTGCCGCTCGAGCTCAAGGGCCTGTTCACCGAATGGCTCGAGACCCATGCCCCGGGCAAGGCCCGCCACGTGCTCAACCAACTCCGGGAAAGCCGCGACGGCATGCTGTATGTCTCCGACTTCGCCACCCGCATGCACGGCACCGGGGTGCATGCGGACCTGCTGGCCAGGCGCTTCCGCCTGGCGTGCAAGCGCTGGGGACTGGAGAACGCCCGCGCCGCCGGCTTCGGCCTCGACCGGACGCAGTTCCAGCCGCCGCCCAGGGCCGGCGATCAGCTCGCCCTGTTCTAGTGTCCTGTCCCAAAGATTCGTACGCCATACGACGGTCTTGCGGGGTTTCCGGCTAGCAGCGCGGCGCGTCGTGCGTACAAGGACCGGGCGCGACGGCTCGGCCCCGCTAAAAAGCCATCTGGTAGATCACCCCGAGTGCCGCGCTGACGAAAAGGGTCGGGATCATACCCACCTTGAACCGGAGCATCGCGACGAGCGCCGCCACGGCTAGGGCTAAGGCTGCGATGTCTATTGTCTCCCACACCGGGACCTGGAGCTTCATCCCGAGCATTCGAACCTCGTTTACTTCGGTGAAAACAACGTGCAGCCCAAACCATGCCGCCAGGTTCAACACCACACCGACGACGGCCGCCGTGATGGCCGAGAGAGCGGCGCTAAGAGATTGATGTCCGCGCAGGGCCTCGATGTAGGGGGCCCCGAGGAAAATCCATAGAAAGCACGGTACGAACGTCACCCACGTCGTAATCATCGCGCCCAGGAACCCCGCCAACATAGGGTCGAGAACGCCGGGGTTCCGGTACGCCCCCATGAAGCCGACGAACTGCACCACCATGATAAGTGGACCGGGCGTGGTCTCGGCCATGCCCAGGCCATCGAGCATCTCCCCAGGAGCGAGCCATCCGTAATTGTTGACGGCTTCTTGAGCGACGTAAGCGAGGACCGCATACGCGCCGCCGAACGTCACCACGGCCATCTTGCTAAAAAACACGCCCTCCTGCACATAGACGTGCCCGAACCCGAGCAGGGCTGCCAGCACGGCAAGCGGTCCAAACCACAGGGCCAAACACACCACCGTCACCCTGACCGCCCTCGCTCGTGACGGGCGGGTATGCTCCAACTGCCCATCCACCAACGCTGCATCGACCACAGGTGTTTCGCCGTTGACATCCGGGTCATGGCCCTCGATGACCACAAACCTGTCAGGGTTCAGGTGGCCCCCAATGAAGCCGATCAACCCGGCTGCCACCATGATTAGTGGGAAGGGCAAATCGAAGAGGAAAATCCCGACGAACGCGGCAACGGCAAGCGCGACCATGAAAGTGTTCTTGAGTGCACGCTTACCTATGCGGAGGACGGCTTCGATCACCACGGCCAGCACTGCCGCCTTGATACCGAAGAAGATCGCTTGGACGAATCTTAAGTCCTGATACCCCGCATAGAGGATGCTGAGCAACAGGATGACGATGGCTCCGGGCAGCACGAATAAAGTGCCCGCCACAAGACCGCCGGGGGTACGATGTAGCAACCAGCCGACATAGGTCGCAAACTGCTGCGCCTCAGGCCCCGGGAGAAGCATGCAATAGTTAAGGGCATGCAGGAACCGGCTCTCACTGATCCACTTCTTCTCGTCGACTAGAACACGGTGCATCAGGGCGATCTGGCCCGCCGGTCCGCCGAAACTTAGCAGGCTGATCCTTATCCAGACCCGCAAGGCTTCGGCAAAAGTGACCGGGTGAGCAATTGCCTTAGTGGTGTCGGGCGCCTTCGACTCGGTCATGGCATGAAAATACCGGGTGTCGCGCAAAAGAAAACCGCCACGGTGGGCTGGGTGCGGTGATCGAAGGGAAACTTATTTTCCTCGCCATGGACCGCCCGAAAAAGGGGTGTACCGAGACGAACTGTTCCGTACACCCCTGCCGCTGATCGGTGGGTGGCGGCTTGGCTAACCCTCAAAAAGGCGTTTTCAGGGGGATTTCCGTACAGCCGATTCTCGGAAAACTTCCGGCTTTTAACCCTCGACCTTAGGTCCGCTTATGATGAGGCGGACGGCGCCCGACGCGGCATCTGAAGTGCCATAGAGTGGTTGTGTTTGAAAGCACCACATGAAAGGGGAGGCGTCCATGAGCGAAGTTGTCACACTCGGGCTTGATCTGGCTACAGGCGGAAGTGCCCGAATGCGCGGATTTACGATCGGTGTTGGCGCTAAAGCCGACATCGGCGCCCCGCCGCTTACCCGACTCTCGTTAGAGAACACGACCTGGCCCGGATGTTGATGGCCTCTCCATTGCCGCGATGGGAGCGCGACGGGCCGGCGGCGTGGCGGGATCACAGGTCGAGGGCGCGCTTGTAGAGCTCCAGCATCGCCTCCTCTTCGCGCCGGTCGGCTTGGTCGAGGCGCCTGAGGCGCACGATCTGGCGCAGGATCTTGGCGTTGAACCCGGCGCCCTTGGCTTCGGCGTACACCTCGCGGATGTCGGCGGTGATCGCCGCTTTCTCTTCCTCCAGACGTTCGATGCGCTCCACGAACGTGCGCAGGCGATCCGCCGCTATGCCGCCGATGTCCGCCATTATCCGCTCCTCTTCCTGCCGGTTCCCGCCGTTCCCCGGGGGCGCCCAGGGCCGGCGCCGGGTGCCGCCCGGACGGCGCAAGATAGTCGTGCATGGCGGCGGCGCGCAAGCGGTCGCCGCGCCCCGCCATTGGCAATTCCGGACGCGGCCCGCTCCGCCCATGGGCAAGGCCGTGCAGACGGAAATCCGGATGCATACATAAACCTTAGCGCCGCCGCTAGAGGGACTGCCCCGTGGCCGTATACAATCTGGAACGCCTCACCGTCTTGCTCGTCGAGGACAACAGATTTGTCCGGTTTACCCTTGAAAATCTGCTCCGCCAGTTGCAGTTCCGCAAAATAATGACTGCCGGCAACGGGGCCGAAGCCGTTGAGCAACTGAAGACCCTGCACGAGAACCAGAAGAAGACCGGCGGCGCGGGGGTGGATATCGTCCTATCGGATCTGGTTATGGCGCCGGTGAACGGGCTGTTGCTGTTG
Source organism: Pseudomonadota bacterium (assembly GCA_022545455.1). Classification (GTDB taxonomy): domain Bacteria; phylum Pseudomonadota; class Alphaproteobacteria; order Rhodospirillales; family 2-02-FULL-58-16; genus JACZQZ01. Next base: position 10,789 of record JACZQZ010000033.1, on the reverse strand, counting down.
CGCTGGATGCGCAGCTCCAAGGAGTCCCCCAACCGGTTCGTTCCCTTCATCATGCTGAGCGGCGCCGCCGACGAAGAGTACGTGCATTCGGCCCGCGACCTGGGCGTGACCGAATTCCTGGCCAAGCCGTTTTCCGCCGCATCCGTTTCCCGGTACATTCTGGGGGTTATCGACCATCCGCGGCAGTTCGTCGCCTCCAACCAATATTATGGTCCCGACCGCCGGCGCAGGAAGGACGGCCCCCCGGCGGAGGAGCGGCGGGTGATGAAGGAAGAGGACATCACCATCGTCTATTCCGCCGACAAGGTGGTGAAGCCCAAGAAGGCGACGGACGTGTGGTACTTCCGCCTGCCCAACGCCCTTAAGGACAAGGTCGGCGGCATGGGCGCCGGCGGCCCCGGCGAACTGCCCACCGAACTGCTGGAAGAGGCGGAAGAGCAGCTTGAGCGGGCGGCCCTGGATTTCACCGAATGGGCGCGCGACTACCTGGCCAAGCTGTCGGACCTGTGCACCGAGGCCCTGATGCACCCGGAGCGGCGGAACAAACACTTCGAGGAAATCAACCTGCTGGCCCACGAACTGCGCGGCCAGGGCGGCACGTTCGGGTATCCGCTGATCACCACCTTCGGCAAGATGCTCTACGAAGTGACCGGCAAGGGCTGCAGCGAGAACGACGCCGCCGTCGAAATCGTCAAGGCCCACGTCGACACCATGCGGGCGGTGCTGCGCGAAAAGATCGCGGGCGACGGCGGAGAGATCGGACGGACGCTCCACGAGTCCCTGCAGGCGGCCATCGACAAGCACACCGTTGCCGCATGACGCGGGCCGGCCGGCGGCCGGGATGTCCTTGGTGAATCGTTCGGGCTAGTGTCCTGTCAGCGTACGAATCTCTGGGACAGGACACTAAAGCCCCCGTACCGTTTCCTCTATCAGCATGTCGACCACGGCGGCCAGCGCCTCTTCCCGGCTGGCGCCGGCATTCACGGCGTCCGCGTACGTGGTGAGCTGGCGGTGGGCGCTGGTGCCGCGCTTGATAATTTCGCGGCAATGCCCGACCTCGGTCAAACAGCCGAGGGCCGTGGCGTCCTCGTCGATCAATTCCAGGAGCTCGTCCACGAGTTCCGCGCAGGGCACCACCTGGCCCTTGCCGAAGTCCACCAGTCCCTCGTCGAGGCCATAGCGCTGCGCCCGCCAGCGGTTCTCGTTGACCAGCATGGCGGCGTAAATGCGCCAACGCTGGTTTTTGCGCCTGAGCCGGAAGAGAAAACGGACGATGCAGACGAAAAGGGCGGCGATGGCCACGGCGTCTTCGAGGCGCGTGCACACGTCGGTGATGCGCATCTCCAGAGTCGGGAACCGGGCGCTGGGGCGCACGTCCCACCACAGCATGGAAGCGTCCTTGATCAGCCCGGCGCCGGTCAGCACGTCCACGTGGCGCTGGTATTCCATGTACGAGGTGAAGCGCTCGGGCAGGCCGGTGCGCGGCAGCTCGTCAAAGACGCTGAGCCGGTACGATTTCAGCCCCGTGTCCACGCCCCGCCAGAAGGGCGACGACGTGCTGAGCGCCAACAGGTGGGGCAGGAAGTAGACGACCTGGTTCATGAGGTCGATGCGCAGTTCGTCGTCCTCGATGCCCACGTGCACATGCATGCCGCAGATTACCAGCCGCCGCGCCACGGCCTGCATGTCGCGGGCGAGGACGTTGTAGCGGTCCTTGTCGGTATGCGTCTGTTCCTGCCATTCCGAGAAGGGATGGGTGGAGGCGGCGATGGTGGCAAGGCCGTACTCGGCCGCCACGTCGGACACGGTGCGGCGCAGCCGCGCCAGGTCGTCGGCCGCCTGCTGCACGGTCTGGGAAACCCGGGTGCCCACCTCGATCTGCGATTTCAGGAACTCGGGCCGAACCAGGCCCTTGATGCGGGCTTCGCATTCTTCGAACATGGCGGCGGGCGGATCGCCGGCCAGGTCGCGGGTGGCGCGGTCGACGAGCAGGTATTCCTCTTCGATGCCGATGGTAAAGGTGGGTTCGTCGACGGACACTAAAAGTGCTCCACCCGGTGCAGGGATTCGCCGCCCACGAGCCCCTCGAGGACATCGCCCAGAATCCCCGCCCAGCGTTCCGTCCCCTCGGCCGTGCCCAGGTGGTCCTGGCGAATCTCGACGACGCAGTTGGGCAGGCCGGCGGCGCCCCCGTGCAGGTCGATGGAGTAAGCCACCTCGATGCCCGAATAGGGTTTGTTGTCGCCCACGCACAGGTTCCCCCAGGCGCCGAGCCTTTCGATCAGCGGTGCCGCCAGGCGCGCATCCCGGTTCCACAACAGGCCGATATCCCAGGGCCGGTCTTCGCCGTCCATGGACGGGGTGAAGCTGTGTACCGAGACCAGTGCCGGCGCCGTGCCCCTGCGCCACAGGCTGGCCAGCGCGTCGGTTACCGCGCCGTGGTATGGCTGGAAGAACGTCTCCACCCGTTCGGCCCGTTCCCTGTCGATCAAGCCCCGGTTGCCGGGGATGACGACGCCGTCGCTGACCTCGGGAACGGACGCCGGGTCGGCGGGGTGGCGGTTGCAATCGACGACCAGGCGCGAATACCCCGCCAGCAGCGCCGGCGCGTCGAGGCGCGCGGCGAGGCGCCGGGTCACCGCGCCGGCACCGATGTCCCAGGCGATGTGCTCCCTCAACAGGTCCGCGGCCAGGCCCAGGGTGCCCAGCGCCGCCGGGATGGCGGGGCTGGCGTGGTCGCAGATCAAGAGGACCGGCGCCGTGCCTTCCGCGTTGAGGAATTCGAAAACGGGCGGCTCGGCCGGCCCGAGGAGGTCCGGGCCGTCCGCCAGGGGTCCGGCACCCGAGTCTTTCATGGCATGACTATAGCGCAAGACGCCGGGTCTTCGAGCGTGGATTCGGCCCCCGGCGCGCGGACCGGGCGCCCCGGTTCGAAGTCGGTTGCGGCCTGTTCTATAAAATTTTATGTAAAATTAAGTAAAGTAAAAGTTATTGACCATACAGGCCAAGAAAACATACAATAATTCGTTTCCTCCCCAAACTTGGGCCGTGCCATTCGTGGCACGGCCTTTTTTTTGTTCTTCTCCGGTATTGTATGTGGGAGGCGGCGTAGCCGCGCCCCGCGCGCCCGCCAGGGACTCGATCGGCAGCCTGTCAAACGTCCAGATTAGCTACTTTCAGCGCGTTCGCCTGGATGAACTCGCGCCGCGGCTCGACCACGTCGCCCATGAGGGTAGAGAACACCTCTTCCGCGTCATCGGCGTGGCCCACCTTGACCTGCAGGAGCGTGCGCGCGGTGGGATCGAGCGTGGTCTCCCAGAGCTGTCCCGGGTTCATTTCGCCGAGGCCCTTGTAGCGCTGAATGGACGCCCCCTTGCGCCCCAGTCGCGTGATGGTGTCGACCAGGGACACCGGCCCGGTAATGGTGTGGTCGGTGTCTTTGGCGGTGAGCTTCCCGTGGCGGGCGTACACCTCCTGCAATTGCCCCGCCATGTCGTCCAGCCGCCTGGCCTCGATGCTGCGGATGAGGGCGCCGTCGATGGCGTGGCGCTCGCTTACGCCTCTGACGGTGCGCGTGAACGCCAGCCCGCCGTCGTCCAGCGCCGCGCCGTGCCAGCCGCGCTCGGTCGGGGGCTCCAGGGCGTCCAGCCGCTTGGCGATATAGCCGGCGGCTTCTTTGGCCTGCGCGGCATCGGAAAGAATCTGCGGGTTCAGGGACCCCGAGATGGCGGCCTGTTCCACCACCGGCAACGGGATGTTGTGGGCCAGGCCCTGGAGCAGGCTTTTCACCGCCCGCGCCACTTCGGCCAAGGCGCGCAGGTCCTGGCCCGCCACCTCGACGCCGTTGAACGGGATAAACACGACGTCTTCATCGACCGCGGCGTTGAACAGATAGCCTTCCAGCGCCGCCTCGTCCTTGAGATAGACTTCCGAGTTGCCCCTCTTGGCCCGGTACAGCGGCGGCTGGGCGATGTAGAGATAGCCCCGGTCGATGAGCGCGCTCATCTGCCGGTAAAAGAACGTGAGCAGAAGGGTGCGGATGTGGCTGCCGTCCACGTCCGCGTCGGTCATGATAATGATCTTGTGGTAGCGGCACTTCCCGGCGTCGAAGTCCTCGGGACCGATGCCGGTGCCGAGCGCCGCGATCAGCGTCCCGATCTCGGCCGAGCCGAGCATCTTGTCGAAGCGCGCCCTCTCGACGTTGAGGATCTTGCCCCTGAGCGGCAGGATGGCCTGAGTGGCGCGGACGCGTCCCTGTTTGGCGGAACCGCCGGCGGAATCCCCCTCGACGATGAATAGCTCGCTCAAGGCCGGGTCCCGCTCCTGGCAGTCGGCCAGCTTGCCGGGCAGCGAGGTGATGTCCAGGGCACCCTTGCGGCGGGTGAGTTCGCGGGCCTTGCGGGCGGCCTCGCGGGCGGCGGCGGCCTCGATGATCTTGCCGATCACCCTCTTCGCTTCCGCCGGGTGTTCCTCGAACCACTGGTCAAGCTGTTCGCCGACGATGCCCTCGACGACGGGACGGACCTCGGACGAGACCAGCTTGTCCTTGGTCTGGGACGAGAACTTGGGGTCGGGCACCTTGATCGACAGGATGCAGGTCAGGCCCTCGCGGGAATCGTCCCCGGTCAGGTTGACCTTGGCCTTCCTGGCCATGCCGCTGCGCGCGGCGTACGCATTGATGGTGCGCGTCAGCGCCGCCCGGAAACCCGCCAGATGGGCGCCGCCGTCGTGCTGGGAAATGGTGTTGGTGAAGCAGATCGTGGTTTCGTGATAGCTGTCGTTCCACTGCAGGGCCAAGTCCACCGTGATGCCGTCGCGCTCGCCCGACACCATGACCGGCTTGGCGTGCAGGGGGGTCTTGGCCTTGTCCAGATAGGCGACGAAGGCCTCGATGCCGCCTTCGTAGTGCAAGGTGACCGTCTGCGCCTCCACGTGGCGGGCGTCGGTGAGCGTCACCGCGACGTCGGGATTGAGGAAGGCGAGTTCGCGCAGCCGGTGCTCCAGCGTGGCGAAGTCGAACTCGGTCATGGTAAAGGTCCGCGTCGACGGAAGGAACGTGATCTCCGTGCCGCTGCGCGGCTCCCCCCCCTCCGCGACGGGCGCGTCGCCCACCACCTTCAAGGGCGATTCCGCCTCGCCATCGCTGAAACGGATGGCGTGCGCCTTGCCGTCGCGCCAGATGCGCAGCTCCAGCCACTCGGACAGGGCGTTGACCACCGAAACCCCGACACCGTGCAGGCCGCCCGAGACCTTGTACGAGTCCTGATCGAACTTTCCGCCGGCATGCAGGTGGGTCATGATCACTTCCGCCGCCGAGACCCCTTCCTCTTTGTGGATGTCCACCGGAATACCGCGGCCGTTGTCGGTGACCGTGACCGATCCGTCGCCGTTCAGGGTGACCTCGATGGAATCACAGAAACCGGCAAGCACCTCGTCGATGGCGTTGTCCACCACCTCGTAGACCAAGTGGTGCAGGCCGGACCCGTCGTCGGTATCGCCGATGTACATGCCCGGCCGCTTGCGCACCGCCTCCAACCCGCGCATGACCTTGATGGACCCGGCGTCGTAGGTCTCGGGCACCGTCTTTTCGTCGGTCTTCCGTTTGCTCATCGCTTGCTCATCATCAATCCGTCCGCACCGCCCGGGCGTCCTCGACCCGGAAAAACTGCGCCGTCCCCCGCAAGGGCGCGAAAAGGGCGGCATCGGTCCCCGTCAGCCAGGCCTGGGCGCCGAGGGCCGAGACTTCCTCGAACAGGCCCTCGCGGTGCCGCCGGTCCAAGTGGGCCACCACCTCGTCCAACAGGAGCAGCGGAACACGTCCCCGCTCCGCCGCCTGCATCCGGGCGTTGGCCAGAACGACGGCGATCAGAAGCGCCTTCTGCTCGCCGCTCGAGCACTGTTCGGCGGCCCGGTCCCGGGCCAGGTGCCACACCCTGAGGTCGCTTCGGTGCGGGCCGGTGGCGGCGCCGCCGCTTGCCCCGTCGGCGTCGCGTGACGCGGCCAGGCTCTCGCGCAGGCGCTCCTCGGCGGCCAGCGCCGGCCCCTCGTCGAGCCAGCCTTCGACGGTGCCGCTGACCCGGATGCCGGCGCCGGGAAAGGGTCCGGCGCCTTCGGCGCAAACGGCCTCGAGCCGGGCCACCGCGTCGCGTCGCGCCGCCGCCACGGCCACGCCGTTCGTCGCCATGGTGTCCTCGAGGGCACCCAGCCAAGCCGGGTCGCGGTTCGCACCCGCCCCGCCCCGCCGCAGCAGCCGCGCCCGCTCCCTGAGGGCATGCTCATAGGCGCTGACGCGCCCGGCATGGGCGGGATCGAGGCCGTACACCAGGCGGTCCAGGAACCGCCGCCGTGGCGAGGCCCCTTCGGTAAACAGCTTGTCCATACGCGGCGTCAGCCACTGGGCACTCAGGTATTCGGCCAGCACCGTCTGGCTCCGTGCCGGCTGGCCGTTGACGCGGACGGCCCGCTTTTCGGATCGCCCGCCGGGCGCCGCCGTATTCCCGCAGCCGGTTCCGATTTCGACCCGCCCCCGCGGCGTTAAAACCTGCGCCGCCACCGCCCACGCCCGGGCGGCGGTACCGCCGCCGTCTCGCTGGGCGCCGGCCTCGCACCGGGCCACGTCGCGCAAGCGCGCCCGCCTCAGCCCGCGGCCGGGAACCAGGAACGAGATCGCCTCCAACAGGTTGGTCTTTCCGGCGCCGTTGGGCCCGGCGAGCACCACCGGCCGCGGATCGGTCTCCAGTCTCTGGCGGCGGAAGCAGCGGAAGTCCGTCAACGTCAGGCGGGCGACCGAAAGGCGTGCCGCGACAGCCTCACTGTCCGCGGGATATTCGCTCAAGGTGTCCAGTTCCGCCAAACCTTGCGAGGAGATCAGGGCCGCGTCCTCATACACGCATGGGCATGAGCACATAGAGTGCCCCGCCGTCGCCCGCCTCGCGCAGAATCGTCGGCGACGCCGCATCCGCCATGGCGACCCGGGCGTTGTCGCCCTCGATCTGTTGGGTGATGTCGAGCAGGTAGCGCGAATTGAAGCCGATCTCGATATTCTCGCCGCTGTAGGTGACCTCCAGTTCCTCGGTGGCCGTGCCGTTTTCCGGACTGCTGGCCGACAAAACCAGATTGCCGTTACTCAACGACAGCTTCACCGCCCGCGACTTCTCGCTGGAGATGGCGCACACCCGGTCCACGGCTTCCGCCAACTGCCGGCGGTCGACCTCCATCTCCTTGTCATTGCCGGTGGGGATGACGCGCTGGTAATCGGGAAAGGTGCCGTCGATCACCTTCGAGGTCAGCACGGCATCGTCGAAGGCAAAGCGGACCACGGTCTCCGACAGCGAGACGGCGATTTCCGCCGTCGTCTCTTCGATGAGCTTGCACAGCTCGGTGACCGTCTTGCGCGGGACGATGATGCCGGGCATGCCTTTCGCGGCATCGGGCAGGGGCACCTCGACGCTGGCCAGGCGGTGACCGTCGGTGGCCACGGCGCGCAGCACGTCGACGCCTTCGCGCTGGGCGGCGTGCAGGTAAATGCCGTTGAGGTAGTACCGGGTTTCCTCGGTGGAGATGGCGAACCGGGTGCGGTCGATCAGGGTGCGCAGGTCCGCCGCCGCCAAACGGAAGGTGTGGGGCAGGTCCCCTCCCGACATCACCGGGTAGTCCTCGGGCGGCAGGCAGGCCAGCGAGAAGCGGGAACGCCCGGAAACCAGAGTGAGACGCCCCTCCTCGCCGCCCTGTTCGATTTCGATCTGCGAGCCTTCGGGCAGCTTGCGTACGATGTCGTAGAGGGTGTGCGCCGGCGCCGTGGTGGCGCCCGGGGTGGCCACCTCGGCCTCCACGCTTTCGACCACGTCCAGATCCAGGTCGGTGGCGTTCAGGCGCAGACGGTTGTCGCCGGCCTCCATTTTCACATTCGAGAGGATGAGAATGGTGTTGCGGCGTTCGACCACGCTTTGCACGTGTCCCAGCGATTTCAAGAACGCGGCCCGTTCGATGGTGAGTTTCATGGCATCTTCAAGGTCCGTGGTTTGGTTGGCGCGCAAGCGCACGCCTTACGACATCCAGACCCCTCCGGGAATGGGACGGACGGGGCCGTGGAAATGCCCCGTGAGAAGGCCGTCATTATAGCAAAAGCTCTTGAAATCCGAAGCGATTTCCGCTCCGGCGGGCGTCCGTGCCGGGACCTGGAGCATCGCCCCCGAAAAGGCGCCGCCGAAAAGTCCGTCAGCCCTCCAACATGCGACGCAGGAGTTCCACGTCCTCGGCGAAGCCGGAGTCGTACTCGCGCAACTCGTCCACCTTGCGCACGGCGTGCATCACCGTGGTGTGGTCGCGTCCGCCGAACTTGCGTCCGATCTCGGGCAGCGAGCGCGACGTCAGCTGCTTGGCCAGATACATGGCCACCTGGCGGGGGCGGGCGACGGAGCGGGCGCGCCTGGCCGAGTGCATGTCGGAGAGGCGGATGTTGAAGTGGGAAGCGACACGCTTCTGAATCTCCTCGATGGTGACGCGCCGGTCGTTGGCGCGCAGCAGATCGTGAATCACCTCCTGGGTGGTCTCCACCGAAATGCTGCGGCCCACCAGTTGCGCATGGGCGACGATCCGGTTGAGCGCGCCTTCGAGCTCGCGCACATTCGCCGTGATCTTGTGGGCCAGGAACTCCATCACCTTGCCCGGCACCTCGACGCCCATCTGTTCGGCCTTGGACTGGAGGATCCCTAAGCGCAGCTCGTAGGTGGTGGCGTGGATGTCGCCGACCAGACCGCAGCTGAGGCGCGATCTCAGGCGTTCCTCCATGCCTTCCAGGTCCGACGGCGACTTGTCGGCGGAGATGACGATCTGCCGTCCCTGATCGACCAGGGCGTTGAAGGTGTGGAAGAACTCTTCCTGTGTCGAGTCCTTGCCGCTGATGAACTGCACGTCGTCGATCATCAACACGTCGACGGAGCGGAACTGGTCCTTGAAGTCCATCGTGTTCTTCTCGCGCAGAGCGCGGATAAAACGGTACATGAACTTTTCCGCCGAAAGGTAGACCACCGTGCGCGACGGATCGGCCGCGCGGATGTGCCAGGCGATGGCGTGCATGAGATGGGTCTTGCCCAGTCCCACGCCGCCGTACAGGAACAGCGGGTTGAACAGCACCGTCGTGGCCTCGGCGACGCGGTGGGCGGCGGCGTAGGCGAATTCGTTGGGCTTGCCGACGACGAAATTCTCGAACGTGAAGCGGCGATCCAGCGGCGCGCTGAGGTCGTCGTTATAACGTCCGCCATTGTAAGCCGTTGCGGGCCTGGCCGCGGCGGCGGAGTCCTTCTCGTCGGGCGGCGCCGAGGTCTCTTGGTAGCGTTCAGGCTGGACGAAAACGTCGACCGCGCGGATCGCCGCGTCCTCGCCGTTCCACAGGGTGAACAACCGGTCCGCGTAGTGGGCCACCACCCAGTCGCGCATGAAACGGGTGGGGACGGAGATTCTCACCTGACCGTCACGCACTCCGCGCACGGTCATGGGCTTCACCCAGCTCTGGTACGCGGCCTCGCCGATCTCCATGCGCAGGCGACTGCAAACCGATGCCCACTGCTCATCGACAAGGTTGTCGGTCGTCCCCGTTCCCATTTTCTCAACCGCCCCCACTAGGCCGTCCAGACCCACGGCGGGCGAACATTTTCCCCACACAGGGTGGGCAATGTCCTACCGCGAGGGGTGCGAGATAAAGAGGGGCACGGCGAAGGCGAAACCTTCAAAATCCGCCCGAACCGCGAAAAGAGGTGGTATTCTCATCCCCCTGAGTCCGTGTTTTGGTCGTTGAACGCTGACCCGGAAACCTGCCTCACCGGCCCCGGATGAGACCACAGACCAAAGACCCGGCGCGCCCTGCAACAGCCCCTTTTAGTATAGATGCCGATTATTAGTACTTTATTTGTTCGCCAAGTTGTATTTAGCCGCTCTAGAAATACTTCTTAACTACTACAAAACACGCAGCCAAATGCGTGACTACTTAAGAAATAATTTAAAAGCACCTGCATGCCTGATTTTTTTTGAATTCCCCCCCCCCGGTGCGTTGGCGGATTCAAATTTACAGAGCGCACCGCGCCGTGGCAACGTGTCCGAATAGGGAACGTCGAAAAAATATTGGAAAAAATTTTTCGGCAGGCATCCGCGCGCACCGTCTCGCGGTCGGCGCATGAAAAAGGGCCGCATGAATCAGGACGCGGCCCGCATCGCGACGCGTTCTGAGTTTCAGGCCGCCATGCCCTTGATCCTGGCCGACAACCGCGAAAGTTTGCGCGACACCGTGTTGCGGTGGAACAAACCTTTGTTGACGCCACGCATCAACTCCGGCTGGGCGGCGCGGAACGCGGCCGTCGCCTGTTCCTTGTCGCCGCTCGCGATGGCCCGCTCCACGTTGCGCAGAAAGGTGCGGATGCGGCTGAGCCTGGCGCCTCTGACCGCGGTGCGGCGCTTGATTTGACGGATGCGTTTCTTCGCCGAGTCGTGCGTGGCCATCGAGCAACCTGTATCCGGTGATCCTGAAAAGGAAGGCCGGCTTATATCTCCGGCACCCGGTCCCGTCAACCCCGCGTGTGGGGGATAGGGGACGGGGAGCCACGGACGCACCGCCCGGGTCGAGGCTAGTGGCCTGTATCAGCTAAAGTGCACCCCTACGATCGCTTCTCCCGTTTCCTCGGCAGGAGGGGAGGCGCAGGCGATGGCGGCCCATCGGAAAGCCTTCCCGACGCCCCGGGGGGCCACCGGGGGGTGTCCCCCCGACACCGTATGCGGGGGGCGCCCCCGCGACCCC